>NZ_BLJA01000001.1:483935-811823 GCF_019972295.1 Geobacter sp. AOG2 | reverse complement strand
GACGAAACAGCTCCGTGCGCCTGACTCGGTCACTCTCCCCGCCGACCGCATCGGGATGACATTCCCAGGCGCGATTCCGATATGCGTTTTTGAGGCCGTCCGGCTGAATGTAACAGAGGAATTCCCTGTTGATCTCCGCCGTGGGGAACAGGATGCGGCACGCATCCATCAGTTGTGCTTCCAGACCGGGTGTCATAGGCGTGCGCCATAACCAATATGTTGAAATTTATTGCTATTCTTTTGATATATACCTGAAGTTTATACAAATGACCAGCCGGTATTCATCGCCAGGCGGGCTTTCCGCCCGGATTTCAAGCGGATACTCTTGCCGCTTCCTGTCGAAGCATGGAGGAGACAGCCCGGCAAGCCTGTTTTGTTTGACAGTACCCCTGAAAAACTGCTAGGGTTGAAAGCATCCGTGGTCGATAGCATCACGGTGCAGATAATGTTACATGCGTCGCCACATAATGCTCCGGAGCAGTCCGGAGTTTTTTTATTGTAATGGATGGTAGCCGGAATTCATCCGCACAGTTCATTTACGGACGAGTTCTTAATCAACGGGAATACGGGAGAGCAGCATGGCAATCAGGAAACTAGCGGCAGGGGACTGCATCGAAGCGCACTGCACGCGTTGTCGGGCACTATTGAACCATACGATCGTCGCCATGGTGGGAGAAAAGATCATCAGGGTTGAATGCAATACCTGCCGAGGGATGCATAATTATCACGGGGAGAAGGCAGCCAAGGCACCGGGGGCCGGCCCTGCCCGCACAACAGCTTCCGCCCCCCGCAAAGCGAGAAAAGATCCGGGGGCCGCAGACCGGGAGGAATGGGAAGCCCTCAGCCCCGCCATGGAACCGGGACGAGCGCTCCCGTACGACATGAATGGCAAATACCGCGTGAACAGCCTGGTAGCCCACCCTGTTTTCGGCCTCGGCGTCGTGAAGCTTGTCATCCCTCCGAACAAGATCCAGGTCCTGTTTCAGGACGGAAAGAAACTGCTTCGTTGCGGGTAGTTCCCGGAAGGCCGCAGAAGCCCCTTTTCAAATCCCCGGCATAAGCAACCTCTTGCCTCAATCAGGGCAGCGCCATCACGGCAGTCCGGCCTATCCCAGCTCCAGCGGCGGTTCATCGAGAGCCGCCAGTTGCTCTCGCAGGTCAAGGATGTGTTCCCCCCAGTAGCGAACGGTATTGAACCAGGGAAACGTGGCGGGAAAGATCGGGTCTTCCCATCGGCTGGCCAGCCAGGCGCTGTAATGAAGCATGCGCAGGGCGCGCAAGGCTTCGACCAGCCGCAATTCCAGCGGATTGAATTCAAAAAACTCGTTGTACCCCTCGATCAGTACTTCCAATTGGGCGATCCGGCGTTGACGGTCGCCGGAAAGCATCATCCAGAGGTCCTGCACCGCCGGGGCCATGCGCGCATCGTCGAAATCCACAAAATGGGGGGCATCGTCCCGCCACAGGATATTGCCGCCATGGCAGTCGCCGTGGGTACGAATGGAACGGATCGGTCCGGCCTCGGCCACAAGAGTATCCACGGCCGTGAGCAGTTGGTCGGTCACGGCGGTGTAGCTTGCCCGGTACTCCTCCGGGATAAAACGTTCACGGATCAATTGGACGCTGGCATGGCCGAAGCTCCGGCTGTCGAGGGCCGGCCGGCTGATAAACGGCTGTACGGCACCTATACGATGAATTCGACCGAGCATACGGCCCAGTATCAGCAGGTTGTCAAGATTGTCGAATTCCGGGGCATGCCCCCCCTGACGGGGGTAGAGGGCGAAACGGAACCCGTCGTGGTGGAACAGGCTCCCACCTGCGGCATTGGCCCAGGGAGCGACCACCGACAGCTCATGTTCGGCCAGGTCGAAAGAGAAGCGGTGCTCTTCGACGATCTGTTCGTCACTCCAGCGGCCGGGGCGGTAGAACTTGGCGATCAGCGGTTGCCCGTCCTCGATGCCGACCTGGTAAACGCGGTTCTCGTAACTATTCAGGGCAAGGGTGCGGCAATCGCAGCGAAACCCCTGACTTTCAACGGCATCCATGATGAGGGCGGGGGTAAGACGTTGGAAAGGGTGCGGGCTATCTGACATGGGGTTGCGGTTCTCCAAGGCGTTTCGGGTTGCAGGAAGAAGTCGGTAATCACCATACCACGAAACAAGGATGCAACCAAGCGGAAGCATGAGACATGTTTCGTCCGCCTCAAGCTGTGGAGCAACGAATCCTCGGGACCGGCGAAAAACCACCAACATGCCGCAGGGATAAGCTACAAACGTTTTCAGCGGCTCACAAGCGCTGATGTTACGGTTAGGTTATGGGGGAGTTGGAGCCGGGGAAACCCTTGCCGAGTCGCTCCCGGAAACCTCCGGCGGCACAACGGTCTTCCCGGCAGGGAGGGGCGGCGGTCTGCGCAGGGTCTGTCGGGAAACACGCACATAGGGGACAAACTTGACGACCCTTTTCGCTCCCCTGCCCTGTTGTGCAGATTGGACGAGGTCGTCTATCTGGCCCAGCATGACCGCTTTGATGTTACTGTCCACCGGCTGGGGCTCTTTATGATGTTCCAGTTGCTTCAGGTGGCCGAATACCTTCCTGGCATAGGCCTCACTCTTTTCCGGCGTCTGGCTGTTGTAGCAACCGATGGCCTTCCAGTTGTAACCGTATTTGGCGATGCAGGTGGCCAGTATCCAGGCGCCGGTTTTCGTATTGTAACAGGCGTCCCCCAGGTTCTTCCACCGCTGTTCGCCGAGTACCGGTTTCCAGATGGTATTGATCTGCATCAAGCCGATATCGAAGGTTCCATTGTTATTCTTGTTGATAGCGTCAGGGTCGAAATTCGACTCAACCCTGGCGATCGACCTCAAGACCAGCGGGTTTATGCCGTACATCTCCCCGGCCTCCTCGAAACAGAACGGGTAGGCATCCCGCCAGGCAACACCAACAGCAATCATGGCCCAAAGGCACGCCATCGCCAGATGTTTCATATCCATGACAACTAAACTCCAAAGATCGGTCAAAAGAGACGACGCATCACCCGGCGCGTCAGGGAGGGGGGGACAGGAAGGAGGTGTGGCGGGACTCTTCCAAAACCTGCACAAGCTCGGCGAGCTGTTGCTCGCTCAGGCCGAGCAGGGCTACCTCGGGGAGTTCCATAAACGGTTGGTCCGACCCGGCGACGAGGCTTAAACCACACATGCGAGTAGCCATATTCACGAGCCGGACAATGACAAGGACCATGTCGTCGGGATCGAAGCGCTCGCAGGAATGCTTGTCGACGGCGGCACGATAGACGGATGGCATGCTCCAATGCTCCATCAGGCGAGTCCCCTGCTCCACATGCAGTTCAGCGAATATTTCCAGTAACAGGTCCCTCTCCAGCGCAGCCTGGGCGACCCCGGCGTTGGTTATCCGTTCCAGAGCCTTGACCAGGTACAATTTGCCCACATCGTGGAGCAATCCCGCCAGGTAGGCCTGTTCCGCCAGCGCGCGATGCCCGGTATTCATGGCAACCCATCGGCAGCCGACGGCACAGCCGTGGGAATGGAGCCACAACTCCCGCATTATGGCATTGACCGTGCTATTGTGGGAGGAATGCAGTGCAGCCTGAGAAGCCGCCATGGCCAGGTTGGAGACATGATGCGCTCCCAGGCGGATAAGCGCGTCCTTGATGGTTTCTACCTTGACCCGCCCAATGTAACTGGACGAATTGGCCATGTTCAGGATCTGTCCGGCCAGGGCTTGGTCGTCGTTGGCGGTGCTCGCCAATTCATCTATGGTAAAATTCTGATCGGAAAGCAGGTGGACCAGCTTCAGGGCTATGGGATGGAAAACCGGCAGATCGATAGGCTGTATCGACAGAAGTCGCCGGATCGTCAGCGAGATGGGCATTCGTAAATCCTTGAAAAGGCGGCACAGGGCCGACCCTTGCTATATCGCGCGTTTTTGTCCCAACTACCTCGAACCACGCAGGCTCCGCATGCCGACAGTTAGAACGTGACTATGCGCTTTTGACGGGATAATATAGGCGATACGTGAAAAAAGCAAGAAAGGTGAAGCCCAAACCGGCCATCGGTCCCCGGGACATGACCATCTCACCAAAGATCCCCTCCATCTTTTGTTGCCTCACGCGTCAATTCTGATACTATGGTATCTTCTCCAAAAACATGAGCACTGAAAGGAACAACATGCGCAGACTACTTTTAGCCGTTCTTATCACCCTGATCGCCATCCCGGCTTTTGCTGCGGAGGCACCGCAAACCGAAGAGCAAAAGACCCTGTATGCCATCGGCCTTATCATGGCCCGCCAACTTTCCGTATTCAGCCTCTCCCCCGCCGAACTCGATATGGTCAAGCAGGGATTGTCGGACGGCATAACAGGGACAAAGCCTCTGGTGAATGTGGAGGCCTATCAAAAGAAAGTTCAGGAACTGGCCACCGCCCGCCGTAATGCCCAAGGAGAAAAACTGGCAATTGCGGCAAAGGACTTCATTGCCAAGGCAGCCAAGGAAAAAGGGGCCATCACAACCAAGTCGGGCTTAGTCTATCTGCCGTTGAAAGAGGGTAATGGAGCATCTCCGGCTGCCAGCGACAAGGTTAAGGTGCAGTACCGCGGCACGCTGATCGACGGCACGGAGTTCGACAGTTCCTATAAACGCGGCGAGCCGGCCGAGTTTCCCTTGAACCGTGTGATTCCCTGCTGGACCGAAGGCGTGCAGATGATGAAACCGGGCGGCAAAGCCAAGCTGGTTTGTCCGGCGGCAACCGCCTACGGCGAAAAGGGCGCCGGTCCCATTCCGGCCAACGCGACGCTGGTATTCGAGATTGAACTGCTCAACGTGACGAAAGAAAAATAAACCGCACCGCCGTCACACTCCGAAACACCCATGAGCGGAAACGGGTGCGGGCTGCCTTGTTCCATGCGCAGCCCGCACCCGCAGTTTTTTCCGCTATCGCTCCCTGGGGACGACCATGAAGGTTCCTACCCATCATGATCGTCATTCAAAAAATCCTCAAAGGAGACCACGTCCCTGACCTTGGCAAGAAGCCTCTTTGGCCATTTGTCGATCGGGAGCCTGGTCAGTATCTTGACCTCCTCAAACGTCAGGTCCACATCGTCAGGGAGTTTGTCGGCAAGTTCCGCCGCCCAGCGGGCCTCTTCCGGCTTCAATGGTGCCAGCAATATGGTCTTATCGGCCTTAACCACGGTGTCCTCTTTCATGATTCCGTTCTGGCTGCACCTCAAGCCTACAAGGAAATCTCCGGGGATACAACTCCTATCTCCACGTGTCCGCCCCCCCTGTACCCGGTACCTGCACCTTTCCGGCAACCGCTTGATTTTCCCATCATCGTGATACACTTATCATCAAGGCCCTCTGGCCTCTTACGTTTCAATCACATCGGCAAAAGGAGGTACGTGTGGACTTGCAACTTAACGGTAAAAAGGCCCTCGTCTCAGGCTCAACCAAGGGGATCGGCCTTGCCATAGCTATTGCCCTGGCACGGGAAGGGGCACATGTCGTCATCAACGGGCGGAGCGACGATGCCCTGACGGCCGCGCTGGGACAGATCAGGAGTGCCGTGCCGAACGCAGAGGTGGAAGGTTTTCATGGCGACCTTTCCCAAGCCGCGGACGTCGACAGACTGCGCCGGGTATTGCCGGCCCTCGATGTTCTGGTAAACAATCTGGGAATCTACGAGCCGAAGCCTTTCGAGGAGATTCCCGACGAAGAGTGGCGACGCTTTTTCGAGGTCAACGTGTTGAGCGGCGTCCGCCTGGCACGGCAGTATCTTCCCGGCATGAAGGAGCAAAACTGGGGAAGGATCATCTTCATCAGCAGTGAGAGCGGTATTCAAATCCCGGCCGAGATGATCCACTACGGCATGACCAAAACAGCACAGCTGGCGGTTTCACGGGGAATTGCCGAGACATGCGCCGGTACGGGGGTAACGGTCAATGCGATCCTGCCGGGCCCAACCCACACGGCGGGTGTAGACGGATTTGTTGAAAAACTCAGTGGCGGAGCGTCCTTTGCCGACTTTGAAAAGGAGTTTTTCCGGACGGTCCGCCCAGCCTCTCTTCTCAAAAGATTTGCCACCCCGGAAGAGGTTGCGAATCTGGCCGTCTATGTGTGCAGCCCCCTCTCATCCGCCACTAATGGTGCGGCTCTGCGGGTTGACGGCGGCGTGGTGCGAGCATGTTTCTAAGGGGTTGTTGAAAAAACAGCCATCGGGGCAAACGCAAGAAAGGCCGCTACCCCGCGAAGATGGGGTAGCGGCCTTTCGCACTTGAGAGCTTCACGAGGCGGCTTTATCCGTTGGAAAGAAGCGTCTTGTCGTCTTCAAAGGATGTATGACGGATTTCGTGGAATTTTTCGATCAGCTTTTCCACCGTCAGCTCCCGTTTTGCATCACCCTCCACATCGAAAATGATCTCACCTTTGTCCATCATCAGCAGACGGTTGCCGAATTCGATGGCGTGGCTCATGTTGTGGGTGATCATCATTGAAGTAAGCTTGTATTCCTTGATAAACTTGTTGGTGAGTTCCAGAACGATCTGGGCGTTCTTGGGGTCGAGCGCTGCCGTGTGTTCATCCAGCAGGATAAGCTCAGGCTTGGAGAGGACCATCATCAGCAGAGTGAGGGCTTGGCGTTGCCCGCCGGAAAACATGGCGAGGTTTTCCTTCATCCGGTCCTCCAGTCCCATCTTCAACTGAACCAGTTCCGACCTGAAGTAATCCCTCATCTTGTTGTTCAGACTCCGCTTCAGCCACTTGAACCCCTTCCGGTAGGTGATCATCATGTTGTCTTCCAGGCTCATGTTGGAGGCTGTGCCAAGAAGCGGATTCTGGAATATCCTGCCAATGTACCTGGCCCGCCGATACTCCGGCTCCCGCGTGATCTCCCTGCCGCCGGCATGGATGGAACCCCGGCTCGGAATGACCGTGCCGGCGATAAGGTTGAAGAGTGTGGACTTTCCGGCGCCGTTGCTGCCGATAACGGTAATGAAATCACCCTCCTTGACCTTCAGGCTGATATCGCTGATGGCCAGGTTCTCGTTTACGGTACCGGGGTTAAAGAGCATGGATATATTTTTTAGCTCGATCATTTTTCCACCATTGCCTTGACGGCAACCTTTTTCAGTTTCTTTGTCTGGGTCAGAACCAGTAGTATAATGATCAGGATGCCCTTGATCAGGTTCAGGTCATTGGGCGTCATCTTGACGGTGTATCCGTAATACCGCCCCAGATACATCACCGCATGGAAAAGAATGGAGCCAAGGATGGCGCAGAGGGTTAATACGCCGATGCGGTTGCTCTTCATGATCAGGAACTCGCCGATCATGACGGAAGCCAGGCCGGAGATGATGACCCCCTGGCCCAACCCCACATCGGCAAAGCCGAGATACTGTGCCGCAAAGGCGCCGGATACGGCCACCAGGCCGTTGGAGAGGCCCACGCCGATGGTTTTCAGGGTTTTGGGGTTAACCCCCTGGGAGATAACCATCTGCTCGTTGTTGCCCATGGCCCCCATGGTCATGCCCAAGTCGGTGCGGAAGAACATGTCGATCAGGACCTTTATGACGATGGCCACCACGATGAAGAACAGGAGCAGGATATACTCATCCGGGATAATGTCCGCAAACCGTTCGGAAACTTTGGTCAGAATGGTTTCATGCTGGAGGATCGGCACATTGGCCCGATTGCCCAGGATGCGGATATTGATGGAGTAGAGCATGGTCATGGTCAGGATGCCGGCCAAAAGATTGGGCACCTTGAGATGGTTGTGGATCAACGCTGTAACCATGCCCGCGATCACCCCGCCGACAAACGCAATCAAGAGCGCCAGCCAAAGGTTCACGTCGAGCAGGATGCACTGCGCCATCAGGGCGGCCCCCAGAGGAAAGGAACCGTCCACCGTCAAGTCGGGAAAATCCAATACCCTGAAGGTAATAAATACCCCCAGGACCATAATTCCGTAAATCAGACCTTCTACCAGGATACCTTCGATCATAGCAATGCCGTGTGCCCTTCGTGAAATAATAAGAACTTATCGGCAAATAAGAGCAACGCTATTTGCCGATAAGTTCTAAAGCCGGGCGGCCTCGGCCGCCCGGTGGGAACATCCTTACTTTTTAATCAGCTTGCCGTTTTCAACGATCTTGTTGGCGTTCTTGACGATATCTTTCGGGATGGTCAGGCCGAGCTTTTTGGCCACATCCAGATTGACCAGCAGGTCGATATCCGAAGTTTTGGTCATGAAGCGGGTCGGCATCTGCTCCGGCTTCTTGCCCTTGAGGATCTCCACGATCATCTTGCCGGTAACGCGCCCCATCTTGTAGTAATCGAATCCCCAGGCAGCCAGAATGGGGTGGCTTTCAGCCGAACTCGGATCGGCCGACATGATCGGCACCCTGTTCTTCATGGCAACGTCGGCGACGGCGCTCATGGCCGACACGACGGTATTGTCGGTACTGATATAGAGCGCATCCACCCGGCGGATGATCGACTGGGTGGCCTCTTTTACCTCGGACGACTTGGATACCGTTGTCTCCACGTATTCGATCCCCAACTCCTTGCAGGCCTGCTTTACGACACCGGCCAGCACCACGGCGTTCTCTTCGGAGCTGGTGTAGATATGACCAAGTCGCTTCACCTTTTTGATCTTGAGCAACAGTTGGATCTGCTGCTTCACCGGTGTCATATCCGACACACCGGTGACCATCTTTTCGCCTTTCTTCAGGGATCTTACCAGGCCGGCCTTCACCGGATCGGTTACCGCCGCAAAGACGACCGGGGTATCTTTCAAGGTATTCACAAGTGATTGGGCCGTGGGCGTAGCGATTCCGACCGCCAGGGTCACCTTTTCCGACTTGAACTTGTTGGAAATGGATGATGCAGTGCCGATATCGCCATTTGCGTTCTGCAGGTCGTACTGCGCGACGATCTTCGAAGCGGCCAGTTCATCCTGGATACCTTTCTCAACCGCATCCAGGGCAGGGTGCGCCACGATCTTGGATATCCCGATGAGAACCTTTTTCGGCGGGTTTGCAGCAAAGACCGAGGAAACCAGTACGAGAGAAACCGTAAGGAACACCAGCAGCGAACTCATTTTCTTTTTCACCGAATACCTCCTGATTTGATAGTCAACCCTCAACCTGTTGCCATGGGATGCAACAGAAATTCACAATTGCGGGTGTGGAGAATATCATTCCGCGAGAGCAGTCGTCAATGTGATACTGTTATTTTTGGGCTCTTTTTTGTCAGATTATGCCCGACTCCAGGTCCACGAGGTTCGTCGGCAGTCGTGAAATACATCTTCCGGTCCGGCCGATGCCGGGTGTTTAAAATTGGCGCCAACCTGGTCATAATTGCGTAGCCTCCCTTTCACAATATAGTGCACGACCCCACATCAGAACTGAATATCAAGCACTTCCTCCCCCCCCATCACCGGCATGTTTATTGCTAAATACGATAGAATACATCTATATAGCCGTTATAGTATCGCAAATATCAATACAAAAAGACTTTTCCATCGCCAGCGAGCCTGGATAATGACCTATTTATGAGGCGAGACATTGGACAAACACCCCTTGACTGACCTGCCGCACGACAAAATCAGGCTGATCGGGAAATACCGGTTGGTACCCAAGAAAATTGGTAACAAACTCTACTGGGTGCGGGAATTCAGCAATCGGCCCGACCACCCCTATGCCACACATCGGGCGATCAGGCGTTGCAGCACCCTTGAACTGGTTTTCAGTTTTTACGATCTCTGCGTCGCCAAAATGACCTATTTTACGGAGAACAGTCTTGATTACACGCCGTGTAAGATGAATTACCGCACGGGCGAAATCGAATACTGTGAGGAGTGGGACATGGAACTCCTCAGCCAGAACGCAACCGGCATCCTGATTGATCTGAGGAACCTGGCGACTATTACCGACATCAACATATTTCGCGAGATGTGTTCCTGGCTTGAGCAACAGAAGGAAAATTACGGCAATCGGCGGATGCTCAGGGCGGTCGGATAGGGGGCGCACCGACAGGACGAATGTGACGGGGGTAGGCCCATTCAACAGGCCCACCCCTTTTTCGTACACAATAAATGGCAGATGCAGTTACCATTTGACAAATATGCCAATTGTGTGGCACCGAATTAGGTAACGAACCAACCTTATCAAGGAGAAGCACACATGAACATCTGTCCCTGCGGAAGCGGCGTTGCCTATTCCGATTGTTGCGAACCGGTCATCACCAGAGCGAGACCCGCCGAAACGGCGGAACAACTTATGAGAGCGCGGTATTCGGCCTATGTCGGGGTGCAGATGGATTTCGTCTTTGAGAGTACCCATCCCGATTATCGCCAGGGCTACGACCATGCCGGAACCGAGGAATGGGCAAAGAGTTCCGAATGGTTGGGGCTTGAGATCGTCGCCACCGACAAGGGTGGCCGGGAAGACAGTGTCGGCGAGGTGGAGTTCGTGGCCCGCTTCAAAGAGAAGGGCGTTGTCCGCGAACATCACGAGTGCGGCCAGTTCAAACGCAAAAGCGGAACGTGGTACTTTACCGAAGGAACCATGGTGAAGCCGAAACCGCTCACCGTCACCAAAATCGGCCGCAACGAACCCTGCACCTGCGGCAGCGGCCTCAAGTACAAAAAATGTTGCGGCAAATGACCCAGTTCAGAGCCGTCACCGTATGTGGCGACGCTATTCCCGGAGGAAAATATCTGTGACAAAAGCAACTGCCAAGAAAGTATGCGTGGCCCTCTGTCCACCGGTCGACCTGGGTGGCGAAGCCGGCTGGACCCCTTTTGACGCCCCTTCACTGGTCGGGGAATCGCTGCGTTTCGTTTCCGGCGAACCGGACGGCAACCGCTTCAGGGTCAGCTATTACCGCGACCAGGAACAGCAATTGAAGGCGCGTATCTGGTTCGGTCCCGAGACTGAGGGCCCCCCGGGGCATGCCCACGGCGGCTCCATGGCCGCGGTGTTCGACGAGGTGCTGGGCTTGGCCGCCTGGGCTGCGGGATATTCGATCGTGGTGGGCAACCTGAACGTCAGTTTTCGCAGCCTGTTGCCATTGCAACAGGTTGTCACGGTCGAGAGCAGGGTCATCTCCGCCGAAGGTCGCAAGGTCAAGGTGCATGGCCGCATCTGTAGCGGAGAAACAGTCTATGCCGAAGGGGAATGCCTCTGCATCACCATCGTGAAAAAATAATCCCGCTACCCAATCGCCCAGCCTTGCCACCGGGTGAACAGGTGCTCCGGGATAGCCTGGGTAGCAGTCGGAGACTCACATTATGACCGTCACCAACCATCACGGCATCGACCAGGTTCCGGTCCACCTGCAGGGGCTGTTGCGGCACTTCGCAGACCTGCGCGATGGCACCCACGGCAACGGTGCCGTCACCCGCGCCGACAAGGAGCAGCTTTTCGCCGCCGCCGTTGCCTATCTTGACTCCTACGCCCGGCAGACTCTCGACGAAATCAACGCCGCCCTGCTGTTGGGTACAGGGTCCGTCACCGCCAGCAACCTGGTCAGGTCACCCAACGGCGACCTCATGGCAACGTGGACCCTTGCGTGGCCCGAGCAGGAACAGGCGAACGCCCAGCCCGTCACGCTGCAGGCCTTCTACGGGCGTGACTTTCACCACCCTCACCTGCGGGGCGGGACAGTGGGAGTCTGGCCGCTCAACGTCTTCAGCGACGCCGACGCCGAAGCCGAGTTACCCACACTGCGGGCGATCGCCTCGGCCGACCTGCACAACCTGGTTTTCCAGCGCGACTACCGCATCATCCCTGCCATAGCCCAGGTATCCGGCCGGGGTGAAACCCTCTGACAACAGCCTCCGCTCGGGCAGCCCTCAGGGTTGCCCCGACCAGGTCCCGTCATCGTGCCGATAACTGCATCCCATGCGCCCCGATGATTGACACGACCGGAATTGTTCTCTATAGTGGCAACCGTTTCACAAACAGCTCAGATACACGATAAGACTAAACCACCCGCGAGGGTGGGGCGGAAAGCCCACAGGGTCTCACCGAGACAGCCGGGATGCCGAACTATCACCAAATTCGACATCCCGGCTTTTTTTGCGCCTGGGCACCGGAAATACGTACCAGCCCTAATAGGGAAAGGAGAAGAGAACAAACATGAAAAGCTATCAATTGAAAGCAGTTACGGGAGCTTTAGCGGGTGTCCTGAGCATGACGGGCATCGCTGGCGCGTCCAATGTCGCAGTCGGCGTCGATGTCAATACGCCCAATGTGCGGGTACAGGTCGGTGCACCGGCGCCCCCTCCACCACCCCGCACGGTCATAGTGGAAAGGGAGCGCGTCGTCACCCGCGAGAGAGGGGAACGGCACGACTACGGGAAACACAAAGGGCACTACAAAGGGCACCACAAGAAACACGGCAAAGACAAACATCACAGGGATTAGCGGACCAAAAGGGCCAGACGGTAAAGGAAACGACCGTCTGGCCCTTTTCTTATGCAGCTACACATTCACCCTGGTGCGGGTACCACGGGAAAAAACTCTGCATCACGGCAAGACAATCTCGACCAGCACCTCATTTCTCCTCATAAAGGGCGGAGTCCAGGGAGGATTGTACAGCGCGATCAGCGGAGCGGACCTCGTCACTATGCCGTCACGCTTCAGGGCCGCCAGCAGTTCAGCGGTATATTTCCCGAGAACGGCATCCGTGGCATACCCTGTAAATGAAACCGCGGCTACCGTTCTGGCAGGAATTTCCCTCAGGTGCACCGCCGCGCTCTTTGGCAGGGGAAGCTCATCGGGCCTTTTGCCGGGAGGCATGACAAACGCAATCGTGCCGGTCCCACCCGCCCCGTCTTTCAGGACCGGGGCCGACATGGGAATCTTCCGGCCGCTCCGGTCAGCCGACCGAAGCACGGGGGCGGACAT
The DNA here is from genome assembly GCF_019972295.1 of Geobacter sp. AOG2. Lineage (NCBI taxonomy): Bacteria > Pseudomonadati > Thermodesulfobacteriota > Desulfuromonadia > Geobacterales > Geobacteraceae > Geobacter > Geobacter sp. AOG2. Next base: position 798,901 of record NZ_BLJA01000001.1, on the reverse strand, counting down.
GTCAAGCCGGGACCGGGTTACATTGTTGCCGGAAATATAGCGGAACAGTTCGTTGAAACCGCCGGGCGACGCTTCGTCCCCGCTCCGCTTCTGCAACGTCTCAGCAATGACGTAGGGTTCGTACTCCCTGATTTCGTACCCTGCCCTCTTTTCCCTGACCGTATGGGCCGGTGTATGAATATTCATGGTCGGCACATACCCGCCGATTATCCAGATCAAAAGAATGATCATCATTATGCCGGCAACGATAGTGATCACAAACCCTCCTCACTCCGACTTCAGGGTGGTCACAACCCTGACTCCTGCCGTCAAGGTACGGTGCACCGGGCACCGCCCGGCGACCTCCAGGAGGCGCTGCCGCTGCACCTCGTCCAACTCCCCGCTCAGTTCCACTTCCCGTTCGAAGACATCCATCCTGCGGTCATGTTCATCGCAGTCGCGGCAGTCTTCGGCATGGTCCTTGTGATGGGAGAGCCGCACCACCACATCTTCCAGCGGCCAACCCTTGCTCCGGGCGTACACCTGGAGCGTCATGCCGGTGCAGGCGCCGAGGGCGGCCAGCAGATAGTCGTATGGCGAAGGCCCTTCGTTGCCGCCGCCGTCCGCCACCGGTTCGTCGGCCACCAGCGGAAAACCGTTGGCGAACAGGTCGGTGCGAAAGCCCTCCGCCCCGGTGTGGGCCGTCACCCGGCTGTCGATTACCTCCGGCGGGATGCGGGAGGGGGCCGGCGTCTCGGGCAACGCCAGATAGCGGCCGGCCCAAGCGGCGATGATACCGCCGGCATAGCGTGAGTCCCGGCTATCGGACAGCAGATGATCGGCCGGGTCGAGAGAGATGAAGCTCTTGGGGTGGGAAGCAAGCCGGTAGATGTCGGTAGCGTTGTCGATCCCGACCACCTGGTCGCGGGGTGAGTGCATCACCAGCAGCGCCGCATCAAGCCGACGCAGCGTTTCTTCGGGCCGCTGGGCCTCCAGGTCATCCAGCAGGCTCTTGCGAATGGTGAACTCGCGGCCCGCAATGGTGACGGCGGCCTGGCCGGTCTGCTCGATCCGCTCTGCCGAGTCCTCCAGCAGGTCCCGCACATGGCCAGGCCGGAACGGGGCGGCAATGGTGACCACGGCTTTTGCCGACGGGATCTCCGCGGCCGCCGCCAGCACGGCCGTTCCCCCCAGGGAGTGGCCGACAAGCAGCCGTGGGGCCTCGTACTCACGTTCCAGAAAACGGGCCGCCGCCACCAGGTCACTCACTTCGGATGAGAAGGTCGTTGCGGCAAACTCCCCCTCGCTCTCACCCAGACCGGTGAAGTCGAAGCGCAACACGGCGATGCGCCAGCTACTCAGGGCGCGGGCGATGTACACCGCGGCTGTGAGGTCCTTGGAGCAGGTGAAACAGTGGGCAAACAGGGCGTAGGCCAGGGGAGGTTCGTCTTCGGGGAGTTCCAGCCGGGCGGCGAGTCGTTCCCCCCGGCTATTGGGGAAGGTGATCCGCTTGGTGTTCATGGATGTCACCTCGTTTTTTCTCCGTAGTGTTATGTTTTATCGATGCTCGCCGCCAGTTCCGCCGCCAGGCGACACAGGGCGGCGGAGCCCTCCAGGCCGTCCAGGAAACGTTGCGGTATTCGGGAAAGGCCAACCAGGGCGCCTACCAAGGCGCCGGTCAGGATCGCCCGCGCCTGGTTCTGCCCGCCCCCGTTGACGGCATGCAGCAGGGCGGATTCGAAATCGTCGCGGAAACGGGCTGCCAGGTAATAAGCCGCCGGTAACTGGTGGTAGATCGCGCAGGGCATCCCGTAGACGATGGACACCTTCCAAGCCGGTTCGATGCGGATATCAGGGTCTACAGCAGCGGCGGCCATATAAGACGGGGTCAGCAGGGCATCGGGAGAAGCGAACCTCCCGATCCGGGGCGGGTCCGGGTCGCCGGGGCGGGGAGGTTGCAGATTGTCTCCGGTAACGGCGTGGAAGGGGAGCGCCCCACTATGTACCAACTTCATCAACCTGCCCGACAGACGGGCATCCAGGGCATGCCCCTGCACCAACTGCCCCAGCACCGCACCATAAGCCACGGTCATGGACACCACTGTATCGTCTGCCTGGGTCAGGACGGCATTGCCGGTAATAGCGCCAGCCAGCCGGGCAGGGTCCAAGGCATATCTAACCGCCAGGGCCAGGGTACGTTCGATGGCCTCCGTTGTGTCGGCATGACCGCCGGTCTGCCCCCAAGGCAGCTTCTGTTCCACGCGCCGCCGCCATAGCTCGCGGATCGATTGGCTGGTATAGCCGCCCGGCCCGCTGATGGGGGTGCCATCCAGGAGCGGCAGCAACTCCTCGTCCATACGGCGGCAAAAGTCGGCCTCGTCGTACCCTCCCCGCTCCACCAGTGACGTAACCAGCAGCCTGAGAATGAAGCCCGCCTGAGAGAGTTGGCCCGCCTTGTGTCCCTCGTGGTAACGGCCGGGCCGAGGGTCGGTATAGCTGCGGATCCATTCACCATAATCGCGGCGCAATTCATCAAGGTCGTAATACCAGTGCGGCCCGAGTCCCAAGGCGTCACCGATAAAGGCGCCCATGATGGCTCCGGCCCCGCGGTCCTGAATGGTTGTGTCTGACATGGTTCCCCCATTATACCTTCGCACCAGCGCATAGCGTAGGTGGTTTGGGCGCACATCATCTGACTTTTTTCAATTATACCGCGTTATTTACCGCTCTGTGAGGAAAAACGGAAAAGGCGGCCGATTGGCCGCCTCTGACTGCTTGATAAATTCACCAGACCTAACTGCTTACCGTTTTCTTTTTGGCCGCCTTGGGAGCCCTAGCGACTCGGGCGGCCTTCATCACAACAGGTCCTTCGGGTGGAGGTAAAAAAGAGTCCGGAGCGGCCGGTTGCAGAGTGGTGAAGTGGGACACGGCAATTTTTCTGTTTTTACCATCGCTGAACTGAATCATCGCCGAGGAGGCCGTTATTTCCATAACTTTGCCTGCACCCCACTCAAGCGCGCCTGTGTGGCTTACAATGTTGCCGACCTTGATTACCATAGTGTCATATCGCTTTCTTATTAGAAATAGGCAACCAGTACGATTTGACCTTCTTTAGTACCTTTTTCGTCAAATTAAATATCATTATTATCTTATAAATTACGTTACAATCTCTATATTAGCAAGGATTATTTGCAATATCTATCCAGATTGTAGCCTAATACACAAAGCATCAATCAAGTCTAAAAAACATATTTGCAGGTATTCAGGCGCAATAACTTCAACACACCTGAATAACTGTATTTATATTATTAATATACCAATTATTGCCTTTATATTATATGGTCATTTGATATATTCTGTTTTTTTGCTTGACTTGTATCACGCAAAGCTGCTAGGGTCGAAATACGTCCAAAATATTTGAGACGAAATTTAAAAGTTGCATCAGGAGAAAGTAAGAAAATGGTAAACGGAACTGTAAAATGGTTTAATGACAGCAAGGGGTTTGGTTTTATTGAGCAGGAAAATGGAGAAGATGTTTTTTGTCATTTTTCCGCAATCGAAGGCAACGGTTTCAAATCCCTTGCTGAAGGCGATAGCGTAACGTTTGAAATCACCAAGGGTCCGAAAGGGCTTCAGGCCGCGAACGTACAGAGAGCCTAACCAACGCCGTAATTGGCCGCAAAAGCCCCGGGGACACTCGGGGCTTTTTTTATTGAAAATCATTTATTTAGGGAGCGACGCGATGGCCAAACCCAACTTTCAGTTTCAAAAAAAGCAGAAGGAGCTGGAGCGAAAGAAAAAGAACGAAGAGAAGCAGCAGCGCAAGCTGGCCAGGAGCAGCGCCCCAACCGACGAAAATGGCGAAGAGGCACCAGGCGAGGAAGAAACCCCCTGAAATCGGGCACAGCAGGATGTGGGCCGGTACAGCCCTTTAGCCGCCAACACAGCCTCGCATCCTGCCATCACGCCAGATCCCTCGCAAACAGCGGAACAAAAGACGGGCTCCCGCCGCCATTGCATTGTCACGGTTCAATCATGGTCAACAGATTTACGGACTTATCCAGGATCATGCCCTCCAGGGCGCTGAAACAGCTCCTGTAATGATCCGTCTTCTTATGTTCTCCCAGACAGGCCCCGTTCTCCCAATTTTCGTAAAAGAAAAACAGCGCCGGATCGTCATTATCCTGATGCAACCGATACTCGATGCACCCGTCTTCGCTTCTGGTCGGAGCAACCAGCTTAAGGAGCTCGGCCTTGACGGCGTCAGCCGACTCTTTCCTAGCCAGCAGCCTGGCAACAACGGTTAATCTCGACATAAGTAACCCTCTCATTTCGTTTTGGAATAACGGGAAGCATCCTCGCATTCTTTACAACATTTACCTGATAAAATTCATGAAGGTTTTGGGTTCTCCCTCTGGCTCCGGAACCACTCCTTTGCCGTGTTCGACCAATTTCATCAGCCATGCCATATTTTTACCCAGCATGCGCATGATCTGCTGCCCCTCTTCATCCCGTGCCGCCTCTCCCGGCCGGGCGCCGTGGATAACGTTCCAGTAGTTGGAACTCGGTACCAGCATTTCGGCATAGTGCAGAAAATTGTTCAGTTGATCGAATGTGGGCAAACCGCCGGAACGGCGCACTGCAACCACCGCCGCGCCGACCTTGTGCCGCAGCATCCCGCCGCTGGAGCCGGCAACGTAAAAGGCCCGGTCCAGGAACGATTTCATGGTGCCTCCGATGGCGGCGTAATGGACGGGTGTCCCCAGGATGATCCCATCCGCAAGTTTCATCTTCTGGAGGGTGTCGTTGAGCTCGTCGCCAGGCAGGACGCACCGCTCGTTCCTGTTTTTGGCACACTGCCCACAGGCGATGCAGCCTTGAATCACCTTGTTGCCAATGTGGATGATTTCGGTTTCTATGCCCTCTTTTTCAAGCTCGGCGGCGACCAAACTGATGGCATGATAGGTGTTGCCTTCCTTTTTTGGACTGCCGTTAATGGCGACCACTTTCATCGATTCGTCCCCCTGTTTTCGCGTTAGATTCATATTCGAGCTTCAATTTTTCAAATATAGGCGCTATAATCCACCATAGGTATCTATTCGTCAATAACGGACTATTTAGGTACGTAGTACCTTTTTTGTAACATAAAGAATTTCGCGGAGTTTCCATGGAAAATAATCAGGAGAAAGAGAATCTGACGGTGTACCGGGACAAGTCATACAAATGCGGTATAGATGCCACCCTGGCCGTGGTCGGCGGCAAATGGAAGGCCTCCATACTCTGGCACCTGTCGCAACGGACCATGCGCTTTTCCGATTTGCAGCGGCAATTCTCCGGTACCACGAGAAAGATGCTCACCCAGCAGTTGCGGGAGTTGGAGACCGACCACCTCGTGCACCGGGAGGTATACCCCCAGGTGCCCCCCAAAGTGGAGTACTCCCTCACCGCAAAAGGCACGACCATTATTCCCATCCTCGATCAGATGTGCGCTTGGGCCAGGGAGCATTTGTAGCGTTCGGGCGGAGCCCCCCGGCGGCGAACATATCCCGTGTCAGCCCACATCAACTAACTCCGGCCACGGTGTAGGACAGGGCTGCGGCAGCCTCGCCCACCTGCACCTCATCACCGGTTTTCAGCCCCAACAAGGAGCGCCCCAGGGGGGAACGGGGGGTAATGACCACAACCTCCCCGTCATGATCGGCAATCTTCATACCCCCGGCCTGGGGACCGAGGAAAAGCCTCCGAACCTCACCCTGCGGGCTTTCAAGGGTAACCAGGGCCGTCAACCGGATCGGTGTGTCGTCGTCAAAGCCAAGCAGCGTCAGGGTACGGTAGCCCTCCAGGGCGATCCTGATCTCCTGGGCGCGATTGGCCTGTCCCTGTGCGATATAAGAGGCCTCAAGGGCGGTGGTATCGTACTTGTTGTCGGGGAGACACTCCTCGTGGGTGGCGGCCTCGTGGGCCGTCCGAGCCGCAATGGAGAGTACCGCGAGATCGTTGGAAAGCGGTGCGATTATCTCTCGAATTATCTGTTCCTTCGTCATGGTGGCAGAACTCTCCTGAGGTTTCGGTACAACAGGTATGAAAAAAGGGGCGGACCGCATTCCATAAAGCGGACCGTCCCCTGAAATTCCGGGCAAGCGCCGCTTCCGGCTACGTTTTCCCCCCGCCAAGCGTCAAGCCACGGATGAAATTGCGGAGAAATTGGTCGCCGCAGGGCTTGTAGTTCCTGTGCCCCTTTGCCCGAAACATGGCGGACAATTCGGATTTTGAAAGTTGGACCCCGGCCTTTGCCAGGACCGCGAGCATCCCCTCCTCGTTCAACTCCAACGCGATCCTGAGCTTCCGCAGAATGAGATTATTGTTCAACGCCGCCTCCGGTGCCTTGACTACCCCGGGTTTCGGCTCCTGCGCACCGCGCCGGGAAACGATCAGGCCGTCAAGAAAGGCCCCCATCACCGTGTCGGCACAAACCGCAAAGCCGGTTTCCTCTTCCTTTTTCAGGAGTTTCAACACGTCTATCGGTTTAATTTCATGCCCGCCCAACGCGCACAACTCGGCGATGGTTTCGCCATCCAACTTCAAGGCATAGCGGAGGCTGCGGAGGAGATCGTTATTAGTCATGGTATCCTTTCGTGACGACTCCTGATGGACAAGGTTACAGAATTCGGTTGGTACGCCGCCCTCCAGGACTCAGGGACTGCCGGCCTTCATCTGGATGGCGCTCTCTAGCGTTTCCTCGCCGACTGTTAGATAAATGGTACCTTCGGTGATGGTGACCGACCAGGCGATGGTCCGCTCCAACTGCGCTGCCAGTTTGGCAATGATAGCGGGATCGATGCTGATAACGGTGAGATTGGTAAGTTTCTCCAGCTTGGGCAACTGCTGCTGGTCCCACGCGGCAAGTTGCCTGCCGCAGGCCAAGAGGGCGACCCGTTCCGAATGGCGACCCGCTTTGATGATACGGTCCGGTTCCGGCAGACCGACCTCAACCCAGAGCCGAACCCGATCATCGGCCCGTTTCACCCACAGGTCCGGTTCGTCCGTAGCGCTAAGACCCTTGGTGAACGCCAACTCCGGTTCATGGAAGATCGCGTAGGCCAGCAAACGGGCCACAAGGCGCTCCTCGGTTTCCGATGGATGTTGGGCGACCGTTGCCTGCAAGGTTTCATAAACGCCGCGGCCGATATCGGAAAGCTGGATGAATGCTTTATAAACCTTGGACGGCAGCGCCATGGCGGGTAATATCCTCATTCTGCGGCGGGATCGTCTCCCGGCAAGGGGCTTGGGCGGTATTCGACAAAGAGAGTATGGATTATGAGCCCCGAAATTACAACCATCATCATGCGCTCGTCCGTTGCCGCACACGAGAGAGACGGCGCCGGAAGAAACCGGCATGCTTGAGAGGGCGGAAAACAAATTCGCCGGGCTATGACTTACAAATATATTCACTCTTTTGGGGTATAATGTGGCAACATCATGTCATCTCTCGCTTTGATGGCGCAAAAATGAGGTTGAAGATACTATGGACGAGAACACTACACCCATGAACTCCAGTGATATCGGGGCAACAGTTGTTATCACCCACAGAGTGCGTGAAGGCAAGCATCTGGATTACGAAAGCTGGCTGGACGAAATCGGGCCACTGTGCAGGTCCTCGAAGGGAAACCTGGATTGGCATATCATCCGCCCGATCCCTGGTCTTACCTCGACCAATACGGTTATTATCCGATTCGACACAAAAGCGAACCTCCAGTCGTGGATGGAGTCGCCAATTCGTAGCCGTCTGATTGAAAAGGTCAAGCCGTTACTTGTTAGCGGCGACGACTTTTTCATTCGTAGCGGATTGGATTTCTGGTTTGTTCCTGAGGGAGCCAAAGCAAGGGTGCCCGCACGCTGGAGGCAATATTTGGTGACGTGGTCCGCTATCTACCCGTTAGTGCTTGGCGTACCGCTAATTGTTACGCCGGCACTTCGGTTGCTCGGAGTTCCGGATAACCATGCGCTCACCACACTTGCGGTCACCGGAACGGTCGTATTTCTCATGATCTATGTTGTCATGCCGCGATATACGAAACTCGTCCGGCGATGGCTGTTTGCCTGAACGGCTCCACGAATGGCTGCCTCAATGCCCCGGAACCGCTCCCCGCATGATGCCGGGCGGCCTGATGAATGCAAGAAAACGCTCCATCAACCGCTCCGCATCCCCGATTCTCCCCGTAGCGCGCAAAATTTCTATCACGCACTCCGCGGTACAGAGGCAGGCCTCCTTCTGATTTTTCCTGAGGTTGTAGAGGGACTTCCCGGCAGGCTTGAGGCAGACCCTGCGGAGCTTCAGGAGATAGGGGCTTCTCTGGTGGATCTTGCGGGCCTCGTGCCAGGTGCCGTCAATAATGACGAAATGGTTGATGCCGGTCAGATCGTCGTCACTCTCATCAGGTGCGCCGGGATAGACCAGCGCCACGCCACCCGCCTCAATCTCCTCCACAAATCCGGCGGGCGGGTTCAGCCGGTCCCAACGGACCTGCACGGCCGCATCTCCCAAGACGTCCAGCACCAATCGGCCGGTATTGGACGGTTTTTCGAACTCCTTGAAATGGGTCAGGAGGGTGAATTTCATCTCATGTCCCCATGGAGGCACAGAGGCGTCGCTAACGCCTCCCATGTGACGCGCGACCTCGTTTTAATGACACGTTCCTCTCTCATACCGCGTTCCCGCTCTCAATCGCCTTACTGCTTGATGACCTGAAAGACCGCAGCCACATCTGCATCGCCGTGCCCGGCGGCGCGTGCCTGCTTGAATATCTCGTTGACCGCGGCGATGCTGTGGAGCGGCTGGCCCAGTTCGTCCCCAAGGGCCACGGCGAGACGCAGGTCCTTCTGCATGTGTTTCAGCGGGAAACTGGTGGGAAATTCCCCCTGCAACAGCATGGGTCCCTTGCCTCTGAAGAGCGGGTTGGCAAGCGCCCCGGCATCAAGCGCTTCCAGAATGTCAGCACCATCGAGCCCCCCTTTACGACCGAGAGCCACCCCCTCGCAGAGGGCAGTCATCATCCCCCCCATGATCGCGTTTATAACGAGCTTCATGCGCGCCCCCTGGCCGACTGAGCCCAGATAAAAACGCTTCTTCCCCATCTTGTCCAGTGCCGGGGCTGCCTCGTCGTAAAGTCCCCGATCCCCTGCGGCAAGTATGACCAGGGTCCCATCCTCGGCCGGCTTCTTGGTACCGGAAACCGGGGCTTCAAGGAAACGCCCCCCGCGCTCTGCCACCGCCCCGGCGATGGCAGAGGCGGTCACGTCGTCCACGGTGGACATGTCGATATAGCCGCGTCCGGCGGCGATCCCCTCCAACACCCCCGCCGGACCGAAGCAGACCTCCCTGGCTGCGGCGGGGTCGGCGAGCATGGCAAAAGTGATGTCGCAGGCGGCGGCCACGTCACGGGGACTTCCTCCCTGGCGTGCGCCCAGGGCCACCAGGGGGGCGCATTTGGCCGGATCGCGGTTCCAGACCATAACCTGAAGACCAGCCCGCACCAGATTGGCCGCCATGGCATTGCCCATGATACCGAGACCGAGAAAACCGTACTGAATCATATTCTTTCTCCTTGTAAAGCGGTGATAGATGCTTAGGGCGCGTGCCCTGCGGCAAGACCCCGGGTTCTTTGACAGGCGGCCCTCACAAGGGGCGCGGCGTTCCCTCCAGGCCGCGCACCGCTTGCAAGGGCCAGGGGTTATGGGGCGCCATCCTCCATCACTGGCGACCGTGGCGACGGCTGTGGCTGTGGCAAAGGCGGTGGCGATGACGATGGCGGTACCGGTGCGGGCTTGGTCTCGCCCCCCCCATGTGCGGGGCAATATTCGGTCGGCTCGGTCCCGGGGATATAAAATTCATCGCGTTTCTTCGGGCACTCCGGCGCCGCCAGAAGACCTGTGGCAGGATCGATGGCAACGGAAACAACCGTATCCGGTTTGGTGAAGTCGACAACCGGTTTCGCAGCCACGGCCCGACGCATGAACCGCTCCCAGATGGGGGCCGCGACAGCGCCGCCGGTGAAGCCCTTCCCCCCTGGCCGGGGTTTGTCATACCCTACCCAGACGCCGGTTATCACCTGGGGGGTATAGCCGATGAACCAGGCATCCCGGTAATCGTTGGTGGTGCCGGTTTTTCCGGCGGACGGGTATTCCTGGCTGAACTTCCTGAGCGTCTTGGCGGTACCGTAGGTCATGACGTCCTTCATCATCTGGGTAGTGATGAAGGCAGTGGCAGGCGCAAGGACCGGGGTAACCGCCGGAGGATTTTCCGTCCAGGCATTACGCCGACGATCATACACCCGGATGATGGTCCGCGCTTCGGAGCGCATGCCTCCGGCCGCCAGGGGGGTGTACGCCTGAACCAGGTCGCTGAGGGTAACCTCATCCGTTCCCAGGGCCAGGGAGAGACCATTCTGCGCGCGCAACGGCAGCCCCATCTTGCCGGCAAAATCGATAAAATACGGGACCCCGATGGTCTCAAGCACTTTTACCGTGACAACGTTGTTGGAATAGGCCAAAGCCTTCCTCAGGGAGATATCCCCGAACCGTTCCCTGCCATAATTCAGAGGCCTCCAAACTTCGTTGTTCCCCCGGTTATAGGCTACCGGGGTATCGTTCCAAATACTGCCGGCAGTAATCCCTCTTTCCAGGGCTGCCGCGTAGATCAGCGGCTTGATGGCCGAGCCTGGTTGACGCTTGGCGGAAAAGGCGCGATTATAGGCCCCCTTACCGGCATCGACTCCCCCAACGGCCGCCAGGACATCACCCGTGGCGAGGTCCAGGCAAACCAACGCCCCCTGCAACTGGGGAGAAATCCGTTTGACCCCTTCGGCCAACGCCTTCTCGGCCTGTTTTTGCAGGTTCAGATCCAGGGCCGCGGTCACTTCCAGTCCGCCCTGTTCGATGACATCCGCACCGTACCGCTCGATCAGCTTGGCCCGGATATGGGCCAGATACTGGGGAGCCTGACCGGCCTGCACAAAGGTGACGCGCTGGGTTCTCAGGTTCTGTCTCTGCCGGGGCGTGATCATATTCAGGTCCGCCATTCGCTTGAGGACCACATCCCTCCGCCTCGTGACGTTGGCTGCTTTTCCCAACGGGTTGTAGCGGCCCGGATTTTTTGGCACACCGGCCAGCAGGGCGCACTCGGCGTCGGTCAAATCCTCCGGATTTTTGTCAAAATAGATGCGGGCCGCCTGGGCAATGCCCCATGCCCCGTTCCCGTAGTAGATCTCGTTGAAATACATCTCAAGGATCTGCTTCTTGGTGTATTTCTTCTCAAACTCCATGGCCATGCGGGCTTCGTCGAGCTTCCGTTCGATGGTCTTTTCGCCGGACAGGTATTTGTTTTTGATCAGTTGTTGGGTGATGGTCGAACCGCCCTCAACCATTTTCCCCTTGACCACGTCCTTCACCAAGGCCCGGGCGATCCCGCGGAGATCGATGCCCCCATGTTCGTAGAAGCGGGCGTCCTCAACGGCCACCACCGCCCTTTGCAGGAATGCGGGGATGCGGTCGATGGGGACCCAGTACCGTTTTTCCGGCAGAAGCCGGCCAACGAACCGCCCCTGGTTGTCAAAAACCTTGATGGAGGTATAGCCGGACGCCAGGAGGGGATAGGTGGCGAAATTTTCCTGGGCAGGCGCCGAAGCGGCCAGATTCAGGACGAAGGCAAGCGCAAGGAGGGCGGGATAAAGCACTTTTGTACCGCGGGCAAAAAAAAGGGAACTCAAGACACATAATCCTAAAACAGACGAGATGTCGGCGATATCTGCCGCTTTTTGTTTTCTCCCGATTTTCAGGAGCACCACGTGTATTTATTTTACACGTTTTTGTGCCCGTCAAGGGAAAAAATTAACCCCTTGGGTGCGGGCTATGCTGCCGGACAAACTGCCGTTTCTTTACAATGCCCGCCTTGTCGCCCTATTTGGCGACAAGAGCTGGAACAACGGGACAGGTTGATTATGGGCAGGCAGGGTCCTGGCCGGGCGACAAAAGGAAATTACCCTGTCACGAGGAGGAAACCGGCACGATAAAAGTCGCTGTCCCCCTTCCACGGACTGTGATATGCTTGCATACCCTTCCGGGAAAAACCAACACAACAAGGAGTACACCATGGCAAGAGCCACTGCACGCCACATCCTGGTGGCAAGCAAGGAGGTCTGCGAAGACCTCAAGAAACAGATTGAAGCTGGTGCCGATTTTGCGGTCGTTGCACGGGAACATTCCCTCTGCCCTTCGGGCAAGCAGGGCGGCGCCTTGGGAGAATTCGGCCCGGGCCAGATGGTGAAAGAGTTCGACCAAGCCGTTTTCAGCGGTGAGGTGGGCAAGGTTCTCGGCCCGGTTCAGACCCAGTTCGGCTACCATCTGCTGGAGGTCACCAGCCGTACCGAATAGGCAGGCGCTGTTTGCACCGCTTCATTGCCCGTTTCCCGGCAAAGACGCCACGAACCGCCTTTGCCGGGAAATGATCAGGCCATTCGGGAAGACCACCTTTCCCCGCCCGGAAGGCATTCCGGAAAGTCCGGTCCGCCCCAAAAGATGATCACAGGAAAGGCACTATCCTTTATCCATCACTTATAGTATACTTAAATAGTAATGTACTTCCTGAAAATATCTTCTCTCCCCTTCGAACCGAACCCCGCCTCTCCGTACCCCTCGGGAACAAGTCCGCACAACCCATGACGAGCGACCATGCGAACAAGGGAATGTCCCAAATGCCCCTTGCGTCCAGAACAGGATAAGAAAACGTATGAAAACACCGAAAAAATTTGAGATGCTCGTTGAAAACGGCCTCGTCGACGAGGTAGTCTCACAACTCATGAGCGGCAAGGAGGCCGAGGTCTATGTGGTCCGCTCCATGGGGGAGTTGCGTTGCGCCAAGGTGTATAAGGACGCCGGCCATCGGAGCTTCAGCTCCCAGGCCCGCTACCAGGAAGGGCGTAAGGTCAAGAACAGCCGCCAGGCGCGCGCCATGGGCAAGAATTCCAGGTTTGGCCGTAAAGAGCAGGAAGGGGCTTGGCAAAACGCCGAGGTGAATGCCCTGCAACGTTTGGCCGAGGCCGGGGTGCACGTGCCCAAAATATTCAGCTACAGCGGGGGGATCCTGCTGATGGAACTGGTGGCCGACGATAACGGCAACACCGCACCGCGTCTCAATGATGTGAGACTGACGCCGGAGCAGGCCCGCGACCACCACCGTACCATGATCGCCCAGATCGTCCTCATGCTCTGTGCCGGGCTCGTCCATGGCGACCTGTCCGAATATAACGTACTGGCCGGTAACAGGGGGCTGGTCATCATCGACCTGCCGCAAGCCATCGACGCCGCAGGAAACAACAACGCCGCCGACATGCTCCGGCGGGATGTCGCCAACATGACCGCCTATTTCGGCCGGTTCGCCCCCGAACTTCTGACCACCGACTACGGCAGGGAGATCTGGAAGCTGTACTCCAGGGGAGAACTCACCCCGGAGAGCGTGCTGACCGGACGCTTTGAGCAGAGTGCCAACCCTGCCGACGTGCGCGGCGTCATGCGGGATATCGACTCGGCCCGGCGCTGGCACGAACTCAACAGCAATCATTGAAAACGAACGGCGGGCTCTCTACCCGTTGTCACAGGCACCCCTGAGCCCGCCTGCGGACTATTGTGATTCTTTAACTTACTTTTTCTTTTCAGCCTTTTTGATTTTCTTCTCGGCCTTCTTTTCCTTCGGGGTCTTTGCCGGTTCTTTCTTGGCTTCTTTTTTAGCGTCCACGCCTTTGCTCATGAGTCTTTCTCCTTTTCACGTGCGGTCATTGGTGCGTGTCGACATCTTCAAGAGTCATCATACCATACCACTTACCGGAACCGGTGGCGGATTTTATTCTCGTGCGTGCGTCAGTGCGGGCGTTTTTCATGCTCCACGCCGTACAATTAGAACCGTCACTCTATTTTCCGCACCTTGAAAAAGCGCCCCTTAATCCTGTTTTTCCCCAGGCAGGCCAGGGCCTGATCGCTACTGTTCCTCAAGATCGCCACATAGGTAAGGAAGTCGAAAACATCGATCCTGCCTACCTCGCTCCCCGCAATTCCTCCCTCGCCGGTCAGGGCGCCCAGGATATCCCCGGGGCGCAACTTGTTCTTGCGGCCACCGTCGATGCTGAGGGTCACCATAGGGGGCGCCGCTGGCCTGCCCGTCGCCGGCGCCAAAGCTGCAAGGTCCCCGCGGGTAATGGTGTTCCCCAATGCATCCTCAAGGGCAGCGATCAACCGGCTCTCCCGGGGGGTCGTCAGGCTGACGGCCAGCCCCTGTCCCCCGGCACGACCGGTACGGCCGATGCGGTGGGTGTGAATCTCCGGATTGCGGGACAGTTCATAATTGATCACCGCCGGCAACTCCTTGATGTCCAACCCGCGAGCAGCCACATCGGTAGCCACCAGCACCGTGGCGCTCCGGTTGGCAAACCGGACCAGCACTTGATCCCGTTCCCGCTGTTCCAGGTCGCCGTGGATGGCCAGGGCGGCAAAACCCCGGTTGACCAGGGCATCGGCCAGATCCTGGCATTCCAGCTTGGTGTTGCAAAAGACCAGGGTTGATTCCGGGCGATAATGCCCAAGAATGCGCGCTACCGCCTCGGTTCGCTGCTCGTGGCCCACCTCGTAGAAAACCTGTTCAATGGAACCCTCGTCATGGGTCTCGTCCACGCTGACCTCCACCGGCTCATGCTGGATCGCCTCGCTCATGGCGGCAATGGACTCCGGGTAGGTGGCGGAAAACAGCAGGGTCTGCCTCTTGGGAGGGGCGGCGGCGATCAGTGCGCTGATATCCTCCTGAAAGCCCATATCGAGCATTCGGTCCGCCTCGTCCAGCACCAGGGTGCGTAAAGCGGACAGGTCGAGGCTGCCGCGACGCAGATGGTCCAGTAAGCGACCGGGGGTGCCGACCACCACGTGGGCGCCATGCTCCAGGGAGGTGAGCTGGGGGCCGAAGGGGACGCCGCCGCATATCGTCAGGATCTTGATGTTGTCGGTGAACCGGGCAATGCGGCGCAACTCCTTACCGACCTGATCGGCCAGTTCGCGGGTCGGGCAGAGCACCAGCGCCTGCACCCGGAAGGATGCTGCATCCAGATGGGTCAACAGGCCGATGCCGAAGGCCGCCGTTTTGCCGCTGCCGGTCTTGGCCTTGGCGATCACGTCCTTGCCGGCCAGGATGAGGGGCAGGGAATGGGCCTGAACCGGCGTCATCTCGGCATAACCGAGGGAAACCAGGTTCTTGAGCAGGGGGGCCTTCAGCCGGAGCGAGGAAAATGCGGTCGGGTTCATGGAAATACACTCTCATTCTGCGCCCGCAAAAAAACCACAGGAGGCGGTTTGTCCCTGTGGTTCAGGCGCGATTCAACTATACCATGGTACGGCTCCCTGAGCAAATTATGCTTAAAAACTGCCATCAGGCCACAGAACCACAAAGACATGAAGAAAATCACCTAAAACCATCCACCGAGGCGGAGTATTGTCAATAATCGCCCTAACGATGCACCCTTCCGATATTATCCCCTCCCTGTCCCTGCGGCTCTTTTGCAAATGCTTTTTCAGGATTCGTGGCCCTGCCCGCCGTGCTACCATAAAAGCGGACGCTCGGAGACAAATTCCCGGTAGCCGCCGTTCACTGGATCCTTGAAGCGCAGCCTTTGGGCGACGAGTTGGAGCGGGGCCTCAAAATCATCCTTGCTCTCAACCTGCAATTCGGGATAGTAGCGGTCATTCAGTATCCCGAAGCCGAGACCGCTCATGTGGAGCCGCAACTGATGGGTCTTGCCGGTGTACGGATGCAGGACAAATCGGGCCATGGCTCCCCTGGTCTCCACCAGGTGGATGGCGGATCGCGCATTGGCAACGCCGGGTACCGTCTTCATGCGGAACCACGGTTCACCTTGCTCGATCCTGTTCGCCACATCCCACGATGCAGGCTCCTGAGAAGGTTGGCACGCCGAAAGCGCCTGGTAGGCCTTCTCCACGAGACCTTCCAGGAAAAGGCTGCCGTAAAGCCCCCTGCTCTCCTTGTTGACGGAAAAGAGCACCAAGCCGGCTGTTTCGCGATCTATGCGGTGCAACGGGACCAGTTCATCTATCCCGGTGCTGGCGCGCAGGCGGTTCAACAGACATTCGTCAACATACCGCCCTCCAGGGGTGACGGGGAGAAAATGGGGTTTGCAGGCGACCAGGATATGGTCGTCCAGATGCAATATCTTTTCGGCAAAAGGGATGGACGGTTCGGCAGCTACCTCGCGGAAATAGAAGAGACGCTTCAAGGGAACGTAGCCCGTATCCAGGGTGATACGCTGTCCATCTTCGCCAAGGACCTTTCCCCCTGAGATACGTTCCTTCCAGGTTTCGCCGGGAATGGCGGGGAATCTATCGCTCAGGAAGTCGAGGATGGAAGGGTACGGCATCCCGACTTTCGGCATGGTAACGACGGAAGGATATTTAGAGATACCCATGTAACGTGTCCTTGATCAACACTATGTCGCATGGCGCCTGTAGACCACCCAGGCTAAGCGGCCACGGAAGCGGGGCCCCTTGCAGGGAGTCGTGAGAGTCCTTTGCGTCCCGTGCGGTTTGTTCGTGCTCGTAGTCTCACGATTACCCCAAGTGCCACGAGCTATTTTTTGTTCGAAAATCCGAGGCGGTCAGGATGGTTGCAGATGTAGCTACCCCCCATACGGAGGGAATACTCGCAGAATTCAGGATCGGGCTTTTTCACCTTGCACTCGAAAAAGTCCTTACTGATCATGCGGGTACGACAAACCTTCACAGGGTTCCATATATTGAATAAACTCATAGTTCCACCTTCAATCGTTTTTTTGTGCCGGAATCATTATCCTGTTTTCTTCCAGCTTGTTTGGCATTGTCCCACCCTTTTCAGCCCTGCCCAGACCCACCTCACGGCGTCTGTTCCATTACGCCACCGCCCATGACTCCGCTTGCGCAGACGATGTCCGCGCAAGAAACGGAAGGCGGCCGATTGGCCGCCTTCGTCATCAGGCTTTCCCTGTATGAAGTGCGTTATCGGCTATCTGCGGGCTTCCTCCAGCAGCGGCTGGAGGAACTTGTCAAAGACGGCCTTTTGTTTCGAGGTCAAGAGACCTATGTCCCCTTCGTTATCGAGTAAAAAGGTGCCGACTCCCACAACGGTTTTTGCCAGATAGCCGGTCCCGGCAACGATCTTTTCAATCTCATCGCCCCGTTTGCTCAGCAGGTTTCTCAGCAAGGCCAGATCTACTTCCATAGGTTATTCTCCATCAGGGTTAATGGGCGCTTCTTGCGTCAACGGCGCCTTCCGGCGAAACCAGTATGCACTATCGTGCAAAGAACATC
Organism: Geobacter sp. AOG2; assembly: GCF_019972295.1. Lineage (NCBI taxonomy): Bacteria > Pseudomonadati > Thermodesulfobacteriota > Desulfuromonadia > Geobacterales > Geobacteraceae > Geobacter > Geobacter sp. AOG2. The sequence goes on along the minus strand of NZ_BLJA01000001.1, from coordinate 781,531 downwards.
CACCACCAATCGCCATGTAGTGGGTTGTGTATCCCAAAATTGTTCCGGGATTCCATAGCGACCGTTTTGCCCAGGACGGCGTATAATGAAGGAAGAGCATACTATTGCCGACAGAAAGGAAGCGTGTCATGGCAAATCCGTTCGTGCATGTGGAGTTGGCGACCACCGACGTGGCCAAGGCCAAGGCGTTTTATACCGGGCTGTTTGATTGGGAGTTGGAAGAGATACCGGGAATGGACTATACCCTGATCAAGGTGGGCGAAGGGACCGGCGGCGGCATCATGAGAACCGTCCAGCCCGATTCGCCCTCCTGCTGGATGGCCTACGTGCTGGTGGACGACGCGGTCGTCGCCACCGACAAGGCCCGAGCTCTCGGGGCGACGATCTGCAAGGAGGTTACCGAGATCCCCGGCATCGGCTGGTTCAGCGTCATCACCGACCCGACCGGGGCGACACTGGCCCTGTGGCAGATGAATCCGGCCGGTAAGAAACCCTAGCAGGGGAGGCAACGAAGGCAGCAGAATTGGTCACCTTTTTATATGACGTGCGCGACCACCCGAATCTTCTGGTGCTCACCGGGTCCGGTGTTTTTTACCCTGCGCGCGGGGCGGCGGCGCGGCGGTTTTGAACTCGGGTTCGTAGCCAACAACAAAACTGGTGGCAACGGTGTTGCGCATGCTCAGGAAATGCGCGTTGTTGGTATCGAACGGGCAGACCGGCATACTGCATGGCTCAAAGCCGAACCTGGTGTAATAGGCCGGTTCGCCCAGGACGAACAGGGTTTGGCTTTTGATCGCCTCCTGCCGCAGGGCAAACCGAAGCAGTTCCGCGCCCACCCCCTGCCTTTGAAAATCGGGCGCCACGGCCATGGGCGCCAGGTGCAGGCCGCAGACCTCCTTGCCGTGATAGGCTGGGGAAAAGGCGATGTACGCAATGACCTTGTTGGTGTGGATACAGACCCACTCGTGCACGGCCCGGCAGTTCTCGTGGAGTTTTTGCACCAGCGCGGCTTCATAAGCGCTACGGGGAAAGGCGCGTTGCAACAGGGCATAGACCTTGACGCGGTTTTCCATTGTCACCGTTTGAATCTTCATAGAGGCCCCGTGGTGATTACTGAAATAGAGTGGCTACCCGAGCAGCAGAGAGACGGCATGCAGGAGCAGGCCGATCACGCCGCCCACCAGGGTGCCGTTCATCCTGATAAATTGCAGGTCGGAACCGATGCTCAGCTCGATCTCGCTGGTATAGTCGTCGCTTTCCCACCGTTGCATGGTGCCGGAAATATGCCCGGCAACCGCAGTCCGCAGCCCATCCCCGTAATGTAGTATCAGGGTTTCCAGATAAGCATTCAGCGACTCCTGCAACCCCCGGTTGCGGGACAAGGCCGCGCCGAGACCGGCAACCGCCGCCGCAATCTTCTCCTGCACCTGTGACTCGGGCTGATGCAGGTCGTCGCTCAGCCAACCCTTCAAATCGTTGCCGATGCTCCGGGCGTAATCGGCTATTGCCTGGTTATGGACGACCTCACCCTTGATCGTCTCGATCTTGTCCCGCAACGCCGGGTCGGACTTCAACCGGGCAATAAACTCCGTCACGGTGGTATCGAACCGGTACCGGACCTCATGACAAGGATCGGCGTTGACCTCCTGGATAAATACGTTGATCCGGTGTACCACCTTTTCCCCCACCCCTTTGGCAAACTGTTCGCGGTTGGGGATGAAAGCCGCCAGGATCGGGTATTCCTTCTTGCACATGGTATCAATGGCGTTGGCCAGCCTGGCCTGCGCCTCATCGGTCGCCAGCCACGCGGCACAACGGCGCAACAGGTCATCGAGGACGATTTGGTGACGATTGTCCTTTCTGAGCGCATCGAGCATCGTACCGGTGGCAGTGGATAGATCGAAGTTTTCGATCCGGCTGCCCAGGGCGGCCCGCAACAACCGCTGCACCCGCTCGTCATGGATGAAATCCAGGGAATCGGCAAGCACACGGGTCGCCCCTTTGGCCAGACCGGCGGCATTATCCTTCGACATCAGATACGCGGCAAGATGTTCGGCCGGGTTGTACTCCCGCAGCTTGGCGATCAGGGTATCGCTGGCCAGGAATTTGTCGCGGATAAAGCCCGCCAGGTTCCCGGCAATGACGTCCTTTTTGTTCTTGATGATGGCCGTATGGGGTATGGGTACTCCCAAAGGGTGGCGGAACAGCGCCACCACGGCGAACCAGTCCGCCAGGGCGCCGACCATGGCCGCCTCCGCAAAAGCGGCAACCCACTCCCAGTGCCCCTGCCCCTTGTGCAGGCGGGCCACCACAAACAGCAGAGCCGCGCCGATCATCAATCCCGTGGCTATTGTCTTGTTTCTGATCAGTAGTCGTTTTCTGTTGTCCACACACTATCTCCGAAAATATTTTTGCAGGAACATCCCCCGGGAAAAACAAAAACCGCTTCATCAGGCAGAAGCGGCTTTCCCTTGTGCGGGCTATTTTATGGCACGGCTGCGGTATTTTTGTCAATGTTTGGTGAATACAGGCGGCCAATAATTGGCCGCCTTGTCGACTACAATCTATTTCAGGTTCTTTTTGATCCTATCCACCGCCTCAATGACATTGTCACGATTCCCGAAGGCCGACAGCCGGAAAAACCCTTCCCCGCTGGGGCCGAAACCGGAACCGGGTGTTCCCACCACGTTGGCCTCGTTCAGGAGTTTGTCGAAGAAGTCCCAACTGGTCATGCCGGCAGGCGTCTTGAGCCAGATGTAGGGGGCGTTGACCCCGCCGTAGACCGTCAGCCCCGCTTCCGCCAGACCTTCGCGAATGATGCGGGCGTTCTCCATGTAGTAATCGATGATCTCCCTGGTCTGTTTCCACCCCTCGTCGCTGTAGACCGCGGCGGCGGCCCGCTGCACCGGGTAGGAGGCGCCGTTGAACTTGGTGGTGGTGCGGCGCAGCCAGAGCTTGTTGAAGCTGTACTTCTCACCGGTTGAGGTGGTGCCCATAACCTCCTCCGGCACGACCACCAGACCGCAACGCACGCCGGTGAAACCGGCGGTCTTGGAGAAGGAGCGGAACTCGATGGCGCACCGCTTGGCCCCTTCGATCTCGTAGATGGAGTGGGGAATGGCGGGATCGGTGATGAAGGCTTCGTAGGCGGCGTCGAAAAAGATCACCGCGTCGTTGGCAAGGGCGTAATCGACCCATTTCTTCAGTTCGTCCTTGGATGCCACCACCCCGGTCGGGTTGTTGGGGAAGCAGAGATAGATGATGTCCACCTTTTGGGTTGGCAGGGCCGGGATAAAACCGTTGGCCTCGTTACAGGGCAGGTAGACGATGTTCTTGTAGTACCCCTTGTCGTCGGCCTCGCCGGTGCGGCCGATCATGACGTTGGTGTCGTTGTAGACCGGGTAGACCGGGTCGCCGATGGCCACCACGTTGTCCAGGGCAAAGATGTCCAGGATGTTGGCGCAGTCGCACTTGGAGCCGTCGGAGATGAACATCTCGTCCGTTTTGAGACTGACCCCCAGCGGCTTGTAGGATTTTTCGATGATGGCGTCGATCAGCCAGTCGTAGCCCTGCTCCGGGCCGTAACCGGCGAATTTGTCGATAGTCGCCAGATCGTCCACGGCGTCGTGGAAGGCCTTGATCACGGCCGGGGCCAGGGGGCGGGTGACGTCGCCGATGCCCAGGCGGATGACCTTGGCGGTCGGGTTGGCCTCGGCAAAGGCGCGCACGCGGCGGCCGATCTCCGGGAACAGATAGCCTGCTTTCAGTTTCAGGTAGTTGTCGTTGATTTTTGCCATTGGTGCCTCAATCCTCCTCGAAGATGGGTATATAATGTAACGGAAAGCTACTAACTGACTGTTGAAAACTGAGGTTGTTCAAAAATAGTCAGATCGTCGCACCCGCAAAAAGCCCTGGGGAGGCCTAGCAGCGCTACGCCGTACAAAAGGGCTTTCGAGGACGAAGGCCTGATGGCTGTTTTTCAACAACCTCCTACAATTCCGATTCCTTTTCCACCAGCTTGCGGCTCACCTTATCCAGGTACATCTGCTGGTCGGCATGCTGTAGGGCTTCGTCCAGTTTGGTCGGGTCCTGCACCGTGGCGCACCCCAGGGAGATGGACAGGGTAAGCCCGCTGGCCTGGGCAGCATACTTGTCCGCCACGCTCCTGACCCGTTTCAGGGCAACGTCCGCCTGGACGGCATCCACGCCCGGCAGCAGGATGGCGAATTCGTCACCGCCGATGCGGGCAACCACGTCTTCGGCGCGGAACGATTCCAGCAGGATCAGGGCAACGGTGGTGATCAGCACGTCGCCGGCCGAATGGCCGTGACTGTCGTTGAAAACCTTGAGGTCGTCGATATCGGCCATCACCACGGAGATAGGGGTGATACGGCCGGCGGAGAGCCGGTCCATCTGGTCGTCGAAATAGGCGCGGTTGTAAAGCCCCGAAAGGGCGTCGTGGGTGCTGATGTAGAACAGTTCTTCGTTCTTCTTGTCCTGGTCCTGGATCATGGCGTTGAAGGTCTGCGCCACGAGCCCCACCTCATCCTCGCTCTCGATCCTGAACAGGCGGTCGGCACCGTTCTTGGAAGAGATCTGCCCGACGTGTTCGGCGAAGCGCACCAGAGTGCTGGTGTAGTTCCCCATGATCAGTCTGACGATCAGGATGATCAGGCAGACGCTGACAACCACCGCCGCGAAAAAATATCTTTCCAGGCGGTGGACCGATTGGTAGGCTTCGTCCAGCGGATAATCGGCGCCGACGACCCAGTCGGTGGAGTGGAGACGCTTGAAGGACGACAGGACGCGCACACCACGGAAGTTGGTATATTCACCAACCCCTTCAGTACCTTCCAACGCCCTGTCCAGCAGCTTGTTAGCACCCGGTGCGATCTTGGTCGCTATGATCCGCGATCTGTCCGGGTGCATGATGACGGTCCGGTCGCCGGCCACCAGGAGGAGATATCCCTTTTTTGCTATGCGGATATGGGACAGGTCGCCCAGGAAATTATCTTGCAGCAGGTTTACGCCACCGCCCAGGATAGCAATCAATCTCCCGTTCTTGTCCCGTACCGGGGCGGTGATGTTGAGCGCCGGCGTCCCAGGGGAATGGGTTGAAATGAAGGGGGTCGAAATGACCGCATTTCCCGTGGCAATGGTTTGTTGATAAAACTGCCGGAAAGAGACATCCTTACCGCGCCGGCCGGGGAGAAAAGGTGCTTCGGCGATGATCCGCCCATCTTTCGAGAACAGGTAGATCCCGTTGTCGAAGAGACTCTTGATGCTGTGCTGGCTGTCGAGAAAACGCTGCGCCGCATCCGGGTCTGCAACCATGCCGGGCGTGACATCGCGGGATGCTTCAATAATTGTTTTCTGGGCAGCCGTCAGCTTCTGATCGATGCCTTGGGCCACAACGGTCAGCAAGGTCATTTGCTGGCTGGAGATCGTGTTTTTGAGTTCCTGCTTGAAATAGTACAGGGAGGAGACCACCAAAAGCGACGCAAACAGGATGATGAAGGTGCAGACCGCCACGGTCATCCTTACGGTGATACTGTGTCGCCTGAACGGAACCCCGGCATTCATTGATCAGAAAGACTCCCCGTTTTTATGTGGACACGATGTGGCCGCTGGCTTCCGGCTTGAGACTATCGCAGCCCCAGGACATCCTGCATGTCGTACAAGCCCGGTTTCTGCGAGACGACCCACTTGGAGGCCCGGACCGAACCGCGTGAGAACATATCGCGGGTCATGGCGCGGTGGGACAGCTCAATGCGCTCGCCCATGCCGATGAAGTAGACCGTGTGCTCACCGATGATGTCGCCGCCACGGATAGTCTGCATGCCGATTTCTTCCTTGGTGCGCTCGCCGGTGATTCCCTCGCGGTGGAAGTTGGCCACCTTGTTGTAGTCGCGCCCCAAGGCCTCGGCCACCACCTCGCCCATGCGCACGGCCGTGCCGGAAGGGGCGTCCTTTTTCAAGCGGTGGTGCGCTTCGACGATCTCCACGTCAAAATCATCTCCCAGGGTTGCGGCAATGTCCTTAAGTATTTTGAAGCAGACATTGACCCCAACCGACATGTTGGGCGCCAGCACCACCGGGATTGTCTTGGCCAGTTCCGCCGCCAGAGCGCGCTCATCGGGGGTGAAACCGGTGGAACCGATCACGATGGCCTTCTTTTGCAGCCCGCAGGCCTCCAGGTTCTTGAGCGATACCTTGGGTGTGGTAAAGTCGATCAACACGTCACAGGCGGCAATCACACCGTTCAGGTCGTCGGAAACCGCAACCCCCAACTCACCGCAACCGGCGATCAGACCCACATCCTGGCCCACGAGCGGATGGCCGGGACGTTCCAGCGCGCCGGAGAACCGGACACCTTCGGACTCGATGATGGCATTGACGATGCGCTGTCCCATACGGCCGGCAGCGCCGCAAACGGCGATGTTGATCATGGTAAAGTCCTTGTTTTGCCACAGAGCCACTGAGGCTCAGAGAAAAGCTGGAGGGAAACAAGACTGCTTGCTGAAATCCGGGGTGCCCCCATCAGCTTTTGCTTTTTGCCTTTCTCTGTGAACCTCTGTGTCTCCGTGTCTCTGTGGCAGATTTAAGATTTAAATCAGGTTATACTCTTTCATGATGGCAGCCAGCTTGGCCTTGTTGGCCTCACCCATGGGGCAAAGCGGCAGGCGCATCTCGTCGCTGCATTTGCCCATCAACCCCAAAGCGGTCTTGACTGGGATCGGGTTGCTCTCGAGGAACATGGCGTTACTGATCTTGAGCAGTTTCAGATGCAGACGGCGCGCCTCTGCCATGTTGCCGGCCTCGAAGGCGTCCACCATGGCCGCAACCTCTGCGGGCATGATGTTGGCAGTGACCGAGATAACCCCTTTGCCGCCGCAGGCCATGAGCGGAAAGGTAATGAAGTCGTCACCGGAGAGCACGTCTATCTGGTCGCCGCACAGGGCCAGGATTTCGGATGCCTGCTGAAGGGAGCCGGTGGCCTCCTTGATGGCCACGATATTCCGGTGGTGCGCCAGCCGGGCCACGGTCTCGGGCAACAGGTTCACGCCAGTGCGGCCGGGCACGTTGTACAGGACCAACGGCAGTTCGACGGCATCGGCAACTGCCGTGTAGTGGCGATAAAGCCCTTCCTGGGTCGGCTTGTTGTAATAGGGGGTGACCAGCAAGGCGCCGTCGGCTCCGATCTTCTTGGCATGAGCCGTCATCTCGATCGCTTCGCGGGTCGAATTGGAACCGGTGCCGGCTATGACCGGAACCCGCTTGTTGACCTGCTGCACAACGATCTCAATCACCCGGTCGTGTTCTTCGTAGTCCAGGGTAGACGATTCGCCGGTGGTGCCGCAGGGCACGATGGCATCGGTACCGCCCGCAATCTGGAATTCCACCAGCTCACGCAACTTCTCTTCGTCAACTGCACCGTTTTTGAATGGTGTCACGATGGCGACAATACTTCCTCTAAACATACCCTTTTCCTCCTTGCGGGTGGAATATAGTGATTTCAACTACCAGGCTGTTGAAATGTCCAGGTTGTTCAAAAATAGTCAGATCGTCGCACCCGCAGATGGTCCTGAGGAGGCGTAGCAGCGCTACGCCGCACGAGAGGGCCTTCGAGGACGGCGGCGAGGTGGCTGTTTTTCAACAACCTCCTACAGGAACGTGGCGATCTTCTCGCCCTTGATCAGGTCTTCTATCGTCTCACGCTCGCGGACGACCTCGAATACGCCACCCTTGACCATCACTTCGGCCACACGGGGACGGCTGTTGTAGGAACTGCTCATGGCAAACCCGTAGGCACCGGCCGACATGAAAGCCATCAGGTCGCCCTGCTTGAACATCGGCACTTCCCGGTCCTTGACGAGGAAGTCGCCCGACTCGCAGATCGGCCCGACGATGTCGGCGGTGATCATGCCGTCCTGATCCTTTTTTACCGGCTGCACACCGTGGAAGGAGCCGTATAGGGCCGGGCGGGCCAGATCGTTCATTCCGGCGTCGATCATGATGAAGTTCTTCTCGTCGCGCTCCTTGGTGTAGAGGCAGCGACTCACCAGGATTCCGGCATTGCCGACGATATTGCGGCCCGGTTCAAACACCAGGTGCATGCCCAGGTCCTTGGTGGCGGCGATGATCTCCTTGCCGTAGTCGGCCGGCAGCGGCGGTTCCTCGTTGTTGTACTGGATGCCCAGACCGCCGCCGCAGTCCAGGTATTGCAGGTTGATGCCCATTTCCTTCAGCTTGCCGATCATGATCTTCAGTTTCTCTATGGAATCGACGAAGGGATTGACCTTGGTCAACTGGGAGCCTATATGCATGTCGATGCCGATCACGTCGATGCCCGGCAGACCGGCGGCACGCTTGTACTCCTCCATGGCGCGGTCGATGGTGATGCCGAATTTGGCATTTTTCAGGCCCGTGGTGATATAGGGATGAGTGCCGGGGTCCACGTCCGGGTTGACCCGGATGGCGATGCCGGCCTTCTTCCCCATGCGGGAGGCGAGCTCGCTGATCCTGGTCAACTCCTGCTCCGACTCCACGTTAAACATCAGAATGCCGGTATTCAGGGCGTATTCGATCTCGTCGTCCTTTTTGCCGACCCCGGAGTAGACCACTTTTTTTGGGGCTACACCAGCCTTGAGCGCCCGGTACAGCTCGCCGCCGGAGACGATATCCACGCCCCCGCCGAGATTGATGAAGGTTTTGAGTACCGACTGGGTGGAGTTGGCTTTGACCGAGTAGCAGACCGTGTGGGGAACCCCGGCAAAGGCATCGTCAAAAGCTTTGAAGTGACGTTCCAGTGTGGCGTGTGAATAGACGTAGACCGGCGAGCCGGCCTTTGCGACGACATCCGCAAGCCGCACGTCCTCGGCATAGAGTTCATTGCCTTTGTACTGAAAGTGGTTCATTGCTTACCTCCCTGAATGGACAGTCTGAAGATTATGTAAACGGTTCGAGAAGAAATTTGAGATAAAAGTGGATATTTATAACATGGGGGGCATAAAAAGTCAAAATGTATGGGATCGCATTGGTCCCTTTCTCCGGCACACACCAAAATGGTTTTGACTTCCCTCCCCCGGGCCGTTTACAGTTGGAGATAAAACAGGACGCTGACATGCCTCTCACCTTTGACACCATATCCACAACGCTTTCCCGGCTGCAGCACGATGAGACGCCCACTGACGGGCGTAGCCCGGCCGCAGTGGCCATGATCCTGGCCGAAGGCCCCCTAGGCTTGCAACTGCTCCTGCTGGAGCGGGCCGCCGATGAGCGCGACCCCTGGTCCGGCAATCTGGCCTTTCCCGGAGGGCGGGTCGAAGCGGGCGAGACACTGCGTCAGGCCGCCGAACGGGAGACCCGCGAGGAGGCCGCTATCGAGTTGGCTGCGGCCCGGCACCTGGGCAGGCTTGCCGATTGCGTCGGCGCGCACATGCCGGTGCGGATCGCCTGCTTTGCCTATGGCTTCGGCCATGAACCCCCGGCGGTGACCATCAACCACGAGTCGCGAGACGCATTCTGGGCAAACCTGGCCGACCTTGCGGACCGGGGACGGCATGTCAGCACCGAGGTTCACTTCCGCGGCGGTTCGATGACGGTTCCCGCCATTCGTCTCCCGCAACCGGACAAGCCGGTGTTATGGGGTATTACCTATCGGCTGGTGATGCAGTTCCTACAGATGCATGGCTTGATTTGACGGGGGGAGGTTGCATTTTTACGGTTACGGAGTAAAATTGTCCGAAAAGATATGCAGACAATCAAGAGGAGGACACATCCATGAGCGAACGTAAAGGAGTCATCACCTTCAAGGGGAACCCCATGACCTTGGTCGGCCCGGAGGTAAAGATCGGCGACAAGGCACCCGACTTCACCGTGGCGGATAACGGCCTGACGGCAACAACGCTGGCCACCTACGCCGGCAAGATAAAGATCATCAGCGCCGTACCGTCGCTGGACACACCGGTATGCGACACCGAAACCCGTCGTTTCAATCAGGAGGCAGCCGGTCTGCCGGGCAACGTGGTGGTGTTGACCATCAGCCAGGATCTCCCCTTTGCCCAAAAACGCTGGTGCGGCGCGGCGGGCATCGACAGGGTGATCACCCTGTCCGACTACCGCAACCGTTCCTTCGGCAAAAACTACGGCGTCCTGATCGAAGAGTTGGTGTTGCTTGCCAGGGCGATTTTCGTTGTGGATGCCAACGATATCGTCCGCTACGTCCAGATCGTGCCCGAAGTGACCAGCGAGCCGGACTACGCCGCCGTAATCGCGGCGGCCAAGGCGCTGCTGTAGGCTGTTTCAGATTCTGGCGGGGCGATATCGGAATCGCCCCGCATCATTCCGCAATTTTCTTCATCAGCCACGCCATATTTACCCCCAGGTCACGCATCGTCTTAATCCCCTCTTCATCCTGCTCCACATCGCCCATATTGCGGCCAAAAGCAAAATTCCAGTAACTGGAACCGGGGACAACCATCTGGCTGATGGAAAAGAAATGGTTGATGGCGTCGAATACGTGGATGGCGCCGGCCCGGCGGACCGCCACCACCGCGGCGCCGGCCTTGCGTTTGAGCAGGTCTCCGTTGGCGCGGGTAACCATGCCGCAGCGGTCGATGAGTGCCTTGGTTTCGGGGGTCAGTGCGGCAAAGTAGGTTGGCGAACCGATGATGATGCCGTCGGTGCCGATCATCTTTTCGACGCAATCATTGATGATGTCGTCGTCCATAGCACAACGCCGATCCTTACGGGCAAAGCACTTGTAACAGGCGGTGCAGCCACGGATCGTCTCGCCCCCCACCTGGACCAGATCGGTCTCGATCCCCTCCCGGTTCAATTCCGTGAAGACATGCTTGATGAGCAGCGAGGTATTGCCCTCTTTGCGGGGGCTACCGTTGAATGCGACGACCTTCATAAAGGATCTCCATTAATTGCCTCAAAGGACAGAGCAGATGCCATTCTACAGATGTTTCCCCACCCGTTTCAGCAGGATGGAATTGAGCACTACCGAAACCGAGGAAAAGGCCATGGCCAAGCCGGCGTACTCCGGCTTGAGGGTTATGCCGTAACGGGAAAGCATCCCTGCCGCCACCGGGATGCCGAGGATATTGTAGAACAATGCCCAGAACAGGTTCTGCTTCACCTTGCCCAAGGTTGCGCGGCCGATGGCGATGGCGCGCACCACGTCCGTCAGGTCGTTGCGCATCAGGACGATATCGCCGGTCTCCTTGGCTACGTCTGTGCCGCCGCCGATGGCGATACCGATATCCGACCGCGCCAGGGCCGGGGCGTCATTGATGCCGTCGCCCACCATTCCGGTGATCATGCCGCGTTGCTGGTATTCCCTGACCACCTCCTGCTTGCGATCCGGTAGCACCTCTGCCTCGAAACTGTCCACACCGGCCTGCCTGGCCACAATCCCCGCCACATCTGCATGGTCGCCGGTGATCATGCAGGTTTGGATGCCCATGCGCCGGATTTCGGCCACGGCCTTGGCGGAACTGGGTTTAAGCGTATCGGCGAAGGCGGCCACCCCCACCAAGGCCGTGCCGGCAGCCACGTAGATCAGCGACTTGCCCTCTCCGGCAAACTCTTTAGCCTTGTCGGCCAGCACCTTGAGACTGATTCCTTCCTCTTCCATCAGCCGCTCGTTGCCAACCGCCAGACGGAAGCCTTCGTAGGTGCAGGTGATACCGAAACCTCCCCGTTCCTCGAAGTCTGTAGCCGCGCCGGGTTTGATGTCGGCCTCTTCGGCCGCCCGCACCGCAGCCTGGGCCAAAGGATGGGTCGAGTGGACCTCGGCCGTTATCAGACACTTCAGCAGGCGCGACGGGTCGACCCCCGCCACGGCCGCCAGGTCCGTCATCGCCGGCTGCCCGATGGTCAGGGTGCCGGTTTTGTCCAGCAGCAGCACCTGCATGCGAGAGATGGCCTCCAGGGCCGACCCCTTCTTGACCAGAATCCCACGGGCCAGGGCCACGCCGCTCCCCACCATGATGGCGGTCGGAGTGGCCAGTCCCATGGCGCAGGGGCAGGCGATCACCACAACGGCAATGGCAAAACGGAAGGCCGGCAGAAAACCTGCGTGGAGCGTAGAGAACCAGACAAAAAATGTCGCAAGCGAAAGAAGTAACACAACCGGCACGAACCAACTGGAAACCGCGTCGGCGAAACGCTGGATTGGGGCTTTATCACCCTGGGCCTCCCGTACCATACGGACGATCTGGGAGAGAAGCGTGGCTTCACCGACACGGGTCGCCCGTACCCGCAGGACACCGCTCTTGTTGATGGTTGCTCCGGTCACCGTGTCCCCGGCCTTCTTTTCCACGGGCAGGGACTCACCGGTCACCATGGACTCGTCCACCGCGCCGTTTCCCTCGATAATCTCTCCATCCACCGGGATCGCCTGACCGGGCCGCACCAGTACCACATCGCCCACACGGATCAGGGACGCCGGCACCTCCCGTTCCCCCTCCTCCGTCACCAGGCGAGCCTTGTCGGCCTGGAGGTGGAGAAGCTTTTTCAGCGCCTCGCCGGCCTTGCCCCGGGCCCGCGCCTCCAGGTATTTACCCAGGCGGATGAAGGTGATAAGCATGGCCGAGGTTTCGAAGAAGGCCTCCCTATGGGGCCCCAGCAGGCCGGCATAGGCAAGAAGCGAATAGAAATAAGCCGCCGAGGTCCCCAGAGCCACCAGCACATCCATATTGGCGCTTCGGTTTTTCAAGGCATTCCAGGCACCGCGGTAGAAGGTCAGACCAGCCGAGAATTGGACCGCCGTGGCCAAGAGCAGGTTGAGTTGCATCACGGCCCGGTTGGAATGGATGCCCATGGTGAGCATGATCGGCAGCGAAGCCGCCAGGGAGAAGAGAAACCAGTTGCGTTGCCGGCGAAGCGCGTCGTCAGCCGAGACCTCGGCGCCGCGCAGTTCAACCGGGGTGTAGCCGGCCTCGTGAACCATGGCAAAAATATCAGCCATGCCGAGGTGTTGCGGATCGAAACGAACAAAACCGGTCTCGGCCGCCAAATTGACAATGGCGGCGCTGACGGCCGGGTTTTCCAGCAGTTTTTTTTCCAGCCGATTGACGCAGGAGGCGCAGTGCAGGCCCTGGACACCGAAGGTCAATTCATCGGCCGGCTCGGGGCGAATCGCGCCGTAGCCAAGCTTTTCGACGCGACCGGCGATCTCCTCCAATGAAACGGCCGTTTCATCGAAGCTTACGGCCAACTCTTCCATGGCAAAGTTGACGGTTGCCGTGGAGACGCCAGGCTGTTTCCCGATCTCCTTCTCGATCCGGGCAGCGCAATTGGCACAGGACATGCCGGTGATTTTCATGCTGATCGTGGTCATAGGCGAACTTTCCGGGGTTTGTGACAAGAATCCTCTTGAATATTATACAACAGGATCAATGAACGAGGAAATCAACAAAATGCCGTTCGGGGTCAATCCCTGAAGTTGCCGGCATGCAGGTGCATCCACGTTATCTTTATGGCGGCGGCGATGGGCAGGGCCAGCAGGATGCCCCAGAAACCCAGCAGTTCGCCCAAGGCCATGACCGTGACAATGGTCACCAGCGGGTTAAGGTTCATGGAGCTCTTGAAAACCAGCGGTTTGATTACATATCCTTCCAGGAAATAGATCACCCCGAAGGCGATGGCGGTCTGGACCAGACTGCCCACTGTCTGGTATTTGAACCAGGTAAAGAACAACGCCGGCAACGCGGCGATAAACACCCCGATAAAGGGGAGCACCGAGGCGGCTCCTGCAAAGAAGCCGCTGATGATCGGGTGCGGAACATCCAGGATAAAGAGCGCGGCCAGCGACAGAACCGCCACGATAACGGAAACGATCACCTGGCCTCGCAGATAGCCGCCGATACTGGTGTTAACCTCGCGACCGATATGCAGCATCATGTCACGCCGCTGTTCCGGAATCCAGGAGGCGGCGGTCTCGACGATGGTCTGCTTGTAATAGAGCATAAAAAAGACCAGGATCGGGGCGAGGACAATATTGAAGATATTGAAGAAAATCCGGGAAGCGAAGACATAGACCCAGGCGCCGGCCTTCTCTGCAGCCGTATCCACATTGGCCGAGACCTTGTCCAGAAGCCACTGAATCTCCTCGGAGCCGTAACGGTCGGGAAGCCGCGACTTCCACTCCAAGGCCGCCTGCTTGATCCTCTGGATGTAGGATGGCAGTTCGTGGAGGATACCGTTCCAACTGATGGTGAGCTTGGGGAGCATGAAGGCGAAGAAGAAGATGATCAGAACGGTGAGAACAATGTAGAGCAGCCCCAAGGCAGCAAGTCGCTTCATGCCGTGCCGTTCGGCCTGCACGAGCAACGGGTCGAGAAGGTAGGCGATTACCCAGGAAAGCAGGAAACATGAGATGGTGTGCTGCAGGGCGTATCCGGCGGCTGCCAGCAGACAGAGCAGTAGAATGGCGGCGATCAACCGCCCGTAATCATTCCGGGGAACGATCTGGTGTTCATGGTGGTGCGCCATGGAGGCCTTCCTTACATGCGCGATGAAAGCATCGCTTCCGTATCGACCGTGAACAGGTTATTCTCCTCCAGCCAGTTTTTTACCCTGCTGGCAAAAAAATCGTCCTTCATTGCCGTGAGCCGTTCCTCCTCGTCCGGGAAAAAGGGGAGGATCTCGTTAATGTTGCCGTAAGGTTTTTTGCCGGCCAACGAGCCGTCCAGTATGCTGCGCAATCCGGAATCCTGGATGGCCCCGATGAAACCGGACATGAACTGTCGTTCGACACCGTAGTCGAAGCGGGGAATCTCCAGAAAGCGATCCCGGCCGGTATCCATCTGCCGCCAGACCTCATCGTCCTCCAGCGTGGCGGGCACGAAAAAAATTTCGCCGGTGTAACGGTCGAGAAAATAAACTCGATCACTCTGTCCGCTGGTAAAGGCATCCATCAACTCATCCCAGACAATTTCCACATTATGTACGATAGCCATGATGCCTGTTCCTCTTATCCTGTTGACATATCGCGCAAGTGACAGCACAATCCGCACCATGCGCACCATCTTCCTGGCCGATGCCCACCTGAAAACGCCGACGGACCACAATTACCGTCTGCTGCTCCGCTTCCTCGGCTCCCTGAAGGGAAACACGGAAACCCTTTTCATCATGGGCGACCTGTTTGACTTCTGGCTGGGCTTTCCCTCGCAGCCCTTCCGCCAGTACGATGCCGTACTAACGGCGCTGCTGGAGCTGACCCGCAGCGGTTGCCGCATCGTATACTTCGAAGGCAACCACGACTTCCATCTCGGCACGGTCTTCAGCAAGCACCTGGCGGCTGAGATCCACGACGGACCGGCTGTCGTAACGGTACAGGGCAAGCAGCTCCTTCTATGCCACGGCGACCAGATCAACCGCGCCGACCGCGGCTACCGCCTGCTCCGGTTCCTGCTGCACAACCGTCTGGTTGCGTCTGCCGTCCGGCATTTCCCACCATCGCTGGCGCTGAAGGTCAAGGAGCGCCTGCAACACGCCAGCCGGTCCAGCTACCAGGTCAAGCGGGAGCGCTGGAACTACCGGGAGATCATCCGCGCCTTCGCCCTCTCGACGCAACAGCAAGGTTACGACGGACTCGTTACCGGCCACTTTCACCTGGCATTCCGCGAAGAACTGCCTTCCCCTCCTTTTACCATCCTCTCCCTGGGGGACTGGATGGAACAGTTCACCTACGGCGAGATGCGGGACGGGGAATTGCAACTACACACCTACCGGCCATAAATCGAGCCAAGAGCCTGGAGCATCTTTCCTAAAATAAACTCAGGCTGTTCAAAAACAGTCAGATCGTCGCCCCCGCAGAAAGCCCCGCGGAGGCGTAGCAGCGCTACGCCGCACAAAGGGGATTTCGAGGAGGCGGCGAGATGGCAGTTTTTCAACAGCCTGCTATTTCCTGAAAAACTCCTCCAGTGCCTGTTCCCCCACCTGCGACGACTTGATCTTCCACCGATCCTGATTGATTACTAACGCCACCAATGCTATACGCGGTTCATGGGCCGGAGCGTAGGCGGCAAACCAGGAGTAATGTCCTTTTGGATCGGTCCCGTCGATTGATCCGGTCTTGGCGGCGATATCGATCCCAGCCAGCATCGGGCGGCCCCGGCGATCATGGAAGGCACGCCGGGACGTACCCCTGGTTACGGTATTGGAGAGCATCCGGGTGAGGGACGCCGCTGTCTCGGGCGAAACAAGCCGGCGTAGTTCACGGGGCTTATGTTCCTCTTTATTACCTCCCGCAGCATCGACAACCCTGTCGGTCAAGGTTGGGGCCATCATCCGCCCCTGATTGGCAATAGCCCCCATAATCACCGCAGCGTGCAGGGGTGATATCTTGACCTCATGGTCGAGGCCGGCCCCCATCAACATCAAGGCACGGTCCGTCTGAGGTTCTCCGGCCTTGCTCTCCTTGACCGGGACGCCTGGAAGAAGCGATTGATTGAAACCAAATTTGCGGACGTATTCCATTACCGATGCCTTGCCGGCGATATCGCTGGCTACCCGGCCGTACACCGGATTGATGGATTTGCCCAAGGCATAGCCGACATCCATGCGGCTATTGTTGCCCCTCGGGCTGATATCCCAGTACCGCGGGTTTTCCGAATAGGGGCGTCCCCGGAACTCAACCACCGTTTCAGGGGTGATCTTCTTATTTTCCAGAGCAGCAGAAGCGGTGATGATCTTGAACAACGAGGCCATTGGGTAGAGATCGAAGAAAGATGACTGCACCCACTGGGGATCGACGGAAGAATAGGACGTCATGGCCAGAATCCGGCCTGTTGACGGTTCAATGGCCACAAACACCCCGAAAGGCACCTGCTTTTGGGCCATGAAATCGTGAACCCGCTTCTGCAGATCGTCCCTGATGCTGTAGTGAAGGGTATCCCCGCCTGCACTGCGGGCCGTGAGCCCCCCCTCAGTCGCTACCGCCGTATCGAAAAGACGCACGGCCGCCTCGAAACTGCCGTTCGCCGGGGGTTTCGCAGCCTCGGCCGTTTTGATATCGGGAGTGGAATGGGAGTGAAGCCATAGAGTCACCGCCCGCACCACATGGGGTGACTTCTGGTACACGAGGGCGCAAACCGGCGTCAACGCCAGCACGATGGCAAGAAACAGGAGAATATGCTTGAGACGCTCGCGACGTTTGCCAACAGGCATGGACAGTTGCAAACCGCTGTGCTCACCAGAGCCTCTAATTCTCTTGTTGCTGCGATTGAAGCCGAAAAGTCGGACGCCTGAAAAATGCTTTTTTCTGGTTAGATGTTTAAGGTCCTGCATGGCGTTCCGGGACTGTAACCCTAAGTGAGATGATGAGACTATACCGCCAACGGGCGGCCTTTGTCAACGAATGCGGGCCGGTGAGCGCTCAGCACTCAAAAAGTGTTTATCCGGTGAATGAATGCCAACAACAGCCCATAGTGATGATGGTCGAACTTCATTGTTATACGCGGCAGGTCGATCAGGTCGGGCTGATCAACCTCTTCAGGCATTGCACCGCAACAATTGATCTGTTCCCCCGCCTGAAGCAATTCGGGAAACTCTTGTTCCAGAGTGCTGATCTGTTCCGGGGAAAGCCTTTTGTTCAACCGGATGACGAGATCATGGTTAATGAAACGCATGGAATGGTAGACACGGTAAAAGGTATCGATAGCCTCGACCGCTTCCTGTTCGTTCTTGGTGATGGTGAACAGGGAGAAATCCTCGCCGGAAATAAAACCCTTCACCAGCAGGCTCTGCTTGACGAAGGCAAAGAACTGTTCCCAGTAGCCATCCTCGTCGTCTATCAGGATCAACGGTTTGGGTGAAGTCTTGCCGGTCTGGATCAGGGTAAAAACCTCCATGGCTTCGTCCAGCGTGCCGAAACCGCCGGGAAAGACGGCAATGGCGTCGGCCTCCTTGACAAAAGCCACCTTGCGGTTGAAGAAGTATTTATAGGTGATCAGCCTCGGATTGCGGTACATGATCGGGTTCGGCTGCTGCTCGAAGGGGAGGCGAATATTGACGGCAAAGGAATTCTCGCTGCCTGCCCCCTCGTTACCGGCCTGCATGATGCCGGGACCGCCCCCGGTGATGATCATATAGCCGTTGTCCGCCAGCATGCGACTGAAGCGGACACATTTCCCGTACATTTCTTCTCCCTGCCCGGTGCGGGCCGAGCCGAAGATAGTGACCTTTTTCCGGTCACGATACGGGCCGAATACCCGAGCAGTGAACCGCATCTCGCGCAAAGTACGGTTGATCAGCTTGAGATCCGCCAGATAGTCGACCTCCTGCCCGATCTTGAGGCTTGACAGAATCATCTCGCGGATGATGCCGGCATGGTGGATGTCGCCGGCAGCCTCGACCAGCCGGTTGATCATCTGGTCTATCTCGTCGTTGGATCGGGAAAAGCTGAGTTCCATTGCCACATCCTTGTGATGGATTCGGGATTCGGTCGGATGCACCCTAACATAGGTTCCGGCACAAATCAAACGCCTCGAAAATGACGCAACCATACCGCTCATAACGCCAAACAAGCATCTTGCATTCAGGTGAGACGTATAGTAGTATTCATTTTCTTTTTCCACCGCCACTAGGGCACTTATCTGCGAAAACCAATCTATCCAAGGAGTATTTCGGCCATGCTGGACTTCATGCGTAAAAAGAAGGAATCCATCATCATCAAAATAGTCTTCGTCGTCATTGTGCTTTCCTTTATCGGCACCATGTTCCTGGTATGGGGCAAAGGGAGCGACGGTATCGGAGGACGAAGCGGTTACGCGGCCAAGGTGGACGGCACCAAGATCTCCCTGGAAGAATACCAGAACGCCTATCAACGTATCCGCAACATCTACCAGCAGATATACGGCCAATCCATCACCCCCGAGCTGGAAAAGGCACTGGGGCTGAAAAAACTGGCCCTGGACAACCTGATCGACAACGCCCTGGTCGTCAGGGAAGCCAAGTCCATGGGGATCAAGGTATCCAAGGATGAAGTGGCCAACTCCATTGAAGCCATGCCCACGTTCCAGAAGGACGGAAAATTCAATTTCGACCTGTACCAGCAGCTCTTGAGGGGCAGTCGCCTGACCCCCAAAGACTTCGAGGAGGGGCAGAAGCACGACCTGCTGCTTTCCAAAGCCCGCCAAGTAATCAAGGACAAGGCGACGGTCAGCGACGACGAGGCCCTGGCCCAGTACAAAAAGGAAAACGACAAGATCGAACTGGAGTATGTGTCCTATGCGCCGAGCGAAGTGATCGCAGAGGTGAAACCGACCGACGCGGAACTCAACGAGTATCTGCAAAAAAACCCGAACGAGTTCAAGACCCCCGAGAAAGTGGCCCTTTCCTATATCATGCTCGATCCGGCCTCCCAAGCGGCAAAGATGACGGTTTCCGAGGAGGAGATCCAGACCTTCTACCAGAAAAACATCGACCGCTGGCAGGGTAAGGATGGCATCCTCCCCCTCAAGGAAGTAAAAGACAAGGTCAAGGCCGACGCCCTCAGACAGAAGGCCGCCAAACAGTCCTTTGAATTGGCCGCCGACACTCTTTACAAGAACGTCAAGTCCGGCGACCTGAAACTGATCGCCGGGCAGTTGGGCCTCAAGGTGCAGGAGACGCCGCTGTTCGAAGCCAATGCCCCGGTAGCCGCCTTGGCGGGCGAGACAGCCGTCATCAAAAAGGCCTTCGAACTCAAAGATGGCGAATTGGGAGGACCGGTCGAGGCCGCCAAAGGCATTTACATCATTAAGGCCAGGGAGCGCAAGGCATCGGCTGTCCCGCCGCTCGCCGAGATCAGGTCCGCAGTGGAACAGAAGGTCAAGGCGGTCAAAGCGGTGGAACTCGCCAAGAAAAGGGCTGCCGACGCGGCCCGCCAGCTAGCCGCCAAGGCTGCGCTCAAGACCCACACCACCGGCATCTTCGGTTTCTCGGACAAGGGCAACATTCCGGATATCGGCAACGCCCCCGACCTGATGGAGGCGGCCTTCAAACTGACCGTCGCAGCGCCCGTGGCCAACGAACCGTTCAAGGTGGGTAACCGCTGGTATGCGATACGCCTCAAACAGCGCATCGAAGCCCCGAAGGCCGACTTTGACAAGACCAAGCAGCAGATCAAGCTGAAGATGCTGCCCAAGAAGCAGGAAGAGGCCCTGGCCACCTGGACAAAGGGCCTCAGGGCCAAGGCCAAGATCGAGATAAATCAAGCGCTCATCGCTGAAAAATAGGAGAGATGCCATGTCACAGCCTGTTCTGCAAACCGATTTTCCCGGCCTGAACCTCGCAGCCCGCGGCAAGGTGCGGGATATTTACGACCTGGGAGACACCCTGCTCCTGGTCACGTCGGACCGTATCTCGGCCTTTGACGTGATCATGAACGAACCGATCCCGGACAAAGGTTTCGTGCTGACGCAGATATCCGCTTTCTGGTTCCGCCAGATGGAGGACATCGTTAAAAACCACATTATCTCAACCGACGTGACCGACTACCCGGCGGTATGCCGTCCCTACGCCGATGTGCTGGCGGGGCGCTCCATGCTGGTGAAAAAGGCCAAGCCGCTACCGGCGGAGTGTATCGTGCGGGGTTATGTCTCCGGCTCCGGCTGGAAAGACTATAAAGCCAGCGGCTCAATTTGCGGTATCAAGCTCCCGGCCGGGCTTTTGGAATCGGACCAGTTGCCGGAACCGATCTTCACCCCTTCCACCAAGGCAGAACTGGGCACTCATGACGAAAACATCTCCTTCGAGAAGATGGCTGAAATCTGTGGGCGCGAACTGGCCGAGCAGGCCCGCGACTATACCATCAGGATCTACACCCGGGCTCGCGATCTTGCCGCCCAGAAGGGGATTATCATCGCCGACACCAAGTTCGAATTCGGTGTTTATGAGGGCGAGTTGATCATCATCGACGAATGTATGACCCCCGACTCCAGCCGTTTCTGGCCCAAGGACCTCTACAAGCCGGGCGGACCACAGCCCAGTTTCGACAAACAATTCCTGCGGGATTATCTGGAGACCCTCGATTGGGGCAAAACAGCCCCCGCACCGCCCCTGCCGGCGGAGATCGTCGAAAAGACCGCTGAAAAATACCGTGAAGCACTCTTCCGCATCGCCGGCATCCGCGTATAAACTTATATCCTCAAAACACGCCCAAAAAGGGCGGGCCAGTCGGCCCGCCCTTTTTGTTTACAAATCTTTACGCAACCGTTGTGGAAATTTTGCCAAGCTGCGCTATGCTAATAGTCATGGAACGCTATTAACATATATGGCAGGGAGAGTCAGGCATGAAACTGGATGAAATCAGGGAAATTGCAAAGCAGCACCATATCAAGACAGGAAAACTGAAAAAGGCTGAACTGGTACGCGCCATCCAGCAGGCCGAAGGTAACGAACAATGCTTCGCCTCCGGCAAAGCTGCCGCATGCGGCCAGGAAAAATGCCTTTGGCGTGAGGATTGCGACTGAGAATACGGAATGAATAAATGAGGGGGACAGCCCTGAGGAGCAATCGCCCCCGGTATCTAAAGTGCCGCGTTGGCGCGCAGATACTTGCCCAGTTCAGCATCGACCCTCGAGATGTGGTTAATCAGCCATTTGAGCAGCATGTTGTTGGTTTCCGTCACATGATGAACAGCCACGCCCTCTGACTTTATCTCATCCTTAACCGCCTTGAGCCGGGTAACGAATCCGTCATGCTCTTTTTTATGTGCCGCATATCCGGGATAGCGGTGGTTTCTTTGTATACCTTCTTCTTCGCTGAAATGGCTGACCACATATTCATCGAGAAATCCCAGAAGTCTCTGTAACTCACCCATCCCCTTCCCCGCCTCGCAGGCCTTGAGCAGACTGTCGAAGCGGGACAAAAGCTCCTTATGCTGACGGTCAATCTCCGGTACGCCGATTGCCAGTGACTCTCTCCACTCGATTCCCATGCTTCGTATCCCTCTTTGTCGCACTTGGATTACAGGCTGGTTAACCCAACTTATTTTTTGGGTTTTCTTTTACCCCTTTCCTCCTGTTTTTGCAACACCTCTGCCATACGGCGCAAATGAACATCCACCAAATGGTACAGCGTCCCCTTGGGAAACGCCCCGTTCCTGCCGCGCGTCCCGGCGGCCATACCGGTCAGTATTTCGATCCCCTGCTCGATGGTTTCCACGCTCCAGATATGGAACTGGCCCGCTGAGACTGCCGCCACCACATCGTCATGCACCATCAGGTTCCGTTCGTTGGCCTTGGGGATCAGGACCCCCTGCCTCCCGGTCAACCCCTTGGACCTGCAGACGGCAAAAAAACCCTCGATCTTGTAATTGACCCCGCCGATCGGTTGGATGATGCCGCGCTGGTTAACGCTGCCGGTCACCGCGATACCCTGTCTGATGGGAACTCCGGACAGGGCCGACAACAGGGCATACAGCTCGGTGGAGGAGGCGCTGTCGCCCTCAATGCCGTCATAGGACTGTTCGAAGCAGATGGAAGCGGAAAGCGACAAGGGGCGTTTGACGGCAAAGGTCCCCCCAAGATATCCGGTCAGGATCATGACCCCCTTGTCGTGGATCGGGCCGGAAAGCTTCACCTCGCGCTCCACGTTGACCATGCCGGCCTGACCGGTATAGGCGCGCGCGGTAATACGCGAGGGGCGGCCGAAGGTATGGTCGCCCAGGGAGATGACCGACAACCCGTTGATCTGTCCGATCACTTCGCCGTCCGTATCCACCATGATGGTACCGTCGTCGTACAACTCCTGCAGGCGCTCCTCGATTCGGTTGACCCGGTAGAGCTTCTCTTCGCCGGCACGCTGGACATCGTCACCATTCACGATGGTATGGCCATCCTTCTGAGCCCAAAAAGCGGCCTCTCGGATAAAATCGGCAATCTCCATAAACTGGGAGGAGAGCTTTTCCTGATCCTCGACCATACGGGATGTGTATTCCAGCAGGCGGGCGACACCGCTACGGTCGAAAGGCAGCAGCTTTTCGCACCGGCAGTGGGTAGCCACGAACAGGGCATAGTCCCGCATGATCTCCGGCGTACGGGCGACACGGTTGTCGAACTCGGCCTTGACCTTGAAAAACTTACGGTAATCCGGGTCCAGGTGAAACAGCAGGTAATAAATCCAGGGGGAGCCTATCAGGATGATCTTGGCCTGGAGCGGCACCGGCTCGGGCTTAAGCGATACCATGGTCATGAAGCGATACTGTTCCAGCACATCCTCGATTCTGATCTCGCCAGTCCGGACACACCGCTTCAGCGAGTCCCACACAAAGGGGTTGGTCAGCACTTCCCGGGCATCGATCACCAGATAGCCGCCATTGGCGCGGTGCAAAGCCCCGGACCTGATCATGGTGAAATCGGTCACTGCCACGCCGCCGTACTGCATGACGTGCTCGATACGCCCAAAAAGATTATTGTAGGTAGGGTTGGACTCGAAGATGACCGGCGCGCCCTTGGCCTCCCGATTGTCGACCAGCACGTTGACCTCGTAGCGTTCAAAGGTTGGTTCTTGGCGCGGCATCTTCAGCCCCGGAATCTGGGATTGAGGCGGCTGCGGCTTGAAATCTTCCAGGTTTTTGAGGATATCCTCCTGCACCGACTCCAGATAGGCCAGCACCTTGGGAAACTCGGAATACTTCTGGCGCAACGGGTCGAGACGATGTCCCAGACACGACATACCCAGGTCGCGGTCGGCCTGGGAGAGCGCATCCTTGGTCGCCTTTTCACTTTCACGCACCTGACGCAGCACCTCGTTCAACCGTTCCGTCAGTTCCTTGCCGTCTTTCTCCAGCTTTTCCCGCTTTTTCTGGGGCAGCCCCTCGAACTCCTCCTGGGTGTAGTTGCGCCCCTCCTTCTGGGGTACGACCACCAGCCCGGAGACCGTTCGTTGCAGTGTAAATCCGCGTTTCTCGCACCCCTTTTCAAGCTCCTGGAACATTTCACTGTTGGAAGCCTGGTAGGTTTCCAGGATCTCGGTACGGCGATTTTCGTACTCCCTGCTTTCCAGGGCCTTGGGTATATCCAGCTTGAACGCCTCGATCAGCTCCTTCATGTCTGCCGCAAACCCGCTGCCCATGCCGGCCGGCAGCGACAGGGAAACCGCCGCATCGTGATCATTGAAGTTATGGACATACAACCAGTCGCAAGGCGGCGATTCGTCTGCTGTACGCTTTTTGAGGATGCTACGGATGGTCGAAGCCCGGCCGGTGCCGGTCTCGCCCGAGATGTAGAGGTTGAAGCCGGTGCCTTGCATGCCGAGTCCAAACTCGATGGAGCGCAGAGCCCGCTCCTGCCCGATGGCGTCTTCCAGATCAGGGAGTTCTTCGGTGGTTTCGAACTCAAAGGTTTGGGGATCGCACTTCCAACGGAGCTTTTCAGCAGGGATGAGCAGTTTGGTGGATGACATGGGATGCTCCTGCGCAAAGGAAATGGGAATCATGAGCCATGGTCGGGGTCATGTCATGGTGAACCATGGGCCGCCAGCAATAAAACCGGGTGTTCCAGGACCCGGCGCAATTCTGCCAGGAACCTGGCCGCATAGGCGCCATCCACAACCCGGTGGTCACTCGACAAGGTGATTCGCACGGTGGGGGCCACGCCGAGCTGCCCGTTTCTAACCACGGGGCGTTCGGCCACCGCGCCCACCGCCAGAATGGCAACCTGCCCCGGCACGATCAGGGCATCGAATTCGTCCACCCCGTACATGCCCAGGTTGGAAATGGAGAAGCCGCCGCCCGACATCTCTTCGGCGGTGAGTCGCCCACCCCTGGCCTTGTCCGCCAGGCGGGCAGCCTCGCGTTCGATCTCCGCAGCTCCGAGACGCGCACAATCCTTGACCACCGGCATCAAAAGGCCGTCGGGCAACGCCACGGCGAAACTGATATTGACCGGCCCGTCGGCACTGCCGGCCATGAGCAGCGGAAAGCCTTTCAGGGCCACTCCGCAGGCCTTGATCAGCAAGGCGTGGTAGCCGACCTGCCCGTCACTCCCTTTCAATTCGCCGACCACCTCGCGGCAGGCCTCCATCCCCACCTCCACCGCGGCGGTGAAATAGGGAATATCCCGCCAGGATCGGCTGACCGTGGCGGCAATGGCTTGACGCATGGCGCTCGGCGCCAACGGGACGACATCCGCCGAGTCAGGAGGGACAGGAGCCGGAACATCGGGCGGAATTACGGTTTGCTGCGCTTTTGACGTTTCCGGCTGTGCTGCCGGCGCCGCCAGGTCGTCTTGAAGAATCCTCCCCTCGGGGCCGCTGCCGCGGACCTGGGAAAGATCAATGCCCATTTCCCGCGCCATGCGCCGCACCAGTGGCGACGCTTTTTCGTGATTGTCTCCTTCGTGTCCCGCCGACGGCAGAGGAGCCGATGCCACTGGCTGTGGCGGAGGCTCAACATCCTGGGGCAGCGGTGCCGACGGTTTCGTGGAGGGGAGAGCCGCAGGCGCTGCCGTTTGGGAGGGTGCCTCCGTCCCGGCCGACAACTCACCCGGCTCGCCGATAAGTCCGAGTACCGTACCAACCGGAACGTTTTCGCCGCCCTGCGCCATGGTTTTGAGCAGGACACCCGAAGTGAACGCCTCAAGTTCCATGACCGCCTTGTCGGTTTCCACCTCGGCGATCACCTCGCCGCGCTCGACCCGCTCGCCCACCTTCTTGCGCCAGCCGATGAAGCTTCCTTCGGTCATGGTATCCGAAAGCTTGGGCATGGTGATTTCAGTTGCCATAGAAGTGTGTCCCCCTCTTCCCTCCCAGCGGGAGGAATGCTGCCAATTCCTATCACTCAATAACGGCCGCTTACGACGTCCTTCACAGCCAGGACGATGGTTTCCGCCTGGGGAATGCAGAGTTTCTCTATCTTGCGCGAGTAAGGCATGGGAACGTCCAACCCGGACACGCGCCTGACCGGAGCCTGAAGGACATCGAAACAGTTCTCGAAGATCCGGCTGGCAATCTCGGCCCCCAGGCCGCAGGTCCGCCAGCACTCCTCCACCACCACCGCCCGTCCGGTCTTTTTGACCGAGGCCAGGATGGTCTCGTCGTCCAGAGGAGCCAGACTACGCAAATCCACAACCTCGCAGGAGATGCCTTCCTTGGTCAACTCCTCGGCCGCCTGCAGGGCCAGCACGGTCATACGGGCATAGGCCACGATGGTGACCTGTTCGCCCGGCCGCTTGACTGCGGCCTTGCCGATTGGAACCAGGTATTCCGGGTCTTCCGGCACCTCTCCTTTGCTGTTGTAGAGCAGTTCATGTTCCAGAAAGATAACCGGATTGTTGTCCCGTATAGCGCTTTTCAGAAGCCCCTTGGCGTCGTCGGGGGTTGAGGGGTAGACCACCCGCATGCCGGGGCAGTGCATGAAAAAGGTCTCCAGGCTTTGGGAGTGCTGGGCGCCCAGTTGGCTTCCCCCTCCTCCCGGCATGCGGATCGTCATGGGCACCGTCGCCTGGCCGCCGAACATGTAATGGATCTTGGCCATGTGGTTGACGATCTGGTCCATGGCCAGGAGAGCGAAGTTAACCGTCATCAGCTCGGCCACAGGACGCAAACCTCCCATGGCCGCCCCTACGGCCACGCCGACGATAGTATTCTCCGAGATGGGCGTATCCTTGACCCGCTCCTCGCCGAACTCGGACAACAGCCCGCGAGTCACCTTGAAGGACCCTTCGTACAGTGCCACGTCCTCGCCCCAGACCACCACCGACGGGTCGCGGCGCATCTCTTCCTTGAGGGCCAAGTTCAATGCATCACGATAGGTCATTTCAGACATAAAGAACCTCCAAAAACAGGACATACGTCATACAAGTCATATAAGTTAAAAAATCAGACATAAATGTCGCTGTAAACCTCGTTATCCTCCGGCCAGGACGACTCTTCGGCAAAGGTCACCGCTTCTTCCACCCTGGTCTTACAGCGCGCCTCGACGGCATCCAGAGCCTCTTGGGTGGCAATCCCCTCCTCCAGCAGACGCTTGGCAAAGCTGGGCAGCGGGTCGCGGGATTTCCACAACTCGTGTTCGGCCACCGAACGGTATTTGCCCGGATCGGACATGGAATGTCCCCGAAAACGGTAGGTAGTGGCCTCGATGAAGTGGGGCCGACCGGTTTCGCGCACCTTTTCGGCGGCGTACTTCACCGCCTTGTAAACCGCAATGACGTCCATGCCGTCCACTTTTTCGGAAGGGATGTCATAACCGCAGGTGCGGCGGTGGATGGATGCCAGGGCCGAGGAACGGTGCACCTCGGTACCGATGCCGTAAAAGTTGTTCTCGCAGATGAAGAGTACCGGCAACTCCCATAGTTGAGCCCAGTTGAGGGATTCGTGGAAGGTGCCCTGGTTGACCGCACCGTCGCCGAAAAAACAGGCGGTGATACGGTCCTCGTTCCGGTACTTGGCGCTGAAGGCCAACCCGACGGAGATAGGGAACTGGCCGCCGACGATGGCGTAGCCTCCCATGAAATTAAGGGAGGGATCGAAGAGATGCATGGAGCCTCCCTTCCCCTTACAGAGGCCGGTGGCCTTGCCGAACAACTCGGCCATGACCCGCTTCGGCTCGGCGCCCCGTACGATGGCCTGGGCATGTTCGCGATAGGCCGAAAGGATATAATCCTCTTTGTGCAGGCCGGCCGTCGCCCCAACCGCAACGGCCTCCTGACCGCTGTACAGGTGCAGAAACCCGGTGATATTGCCCTTGGTATACTGTTCGGCGCAATGCTCCTCGAATTCCCGCGAAAGAAACATTTGCTCGTAAAGCCGCATCAATTCCTGATCCGGTAAAACCATGCGTAGTTTGGTTTCCATCATTGCCTCCGCTTTGGTCACTGCTCCCGATACATAGTAGCCCGCCGGACGGCCTCCTGTTGGATGCCTTCAATAGCTGACCTTATCTCCAGTTTACCATTGAGGGTGCCAGCCAGGCGAGCGATATAATCGCGCTCCAGCAGCAGTCTATAAGACGAGGTAAAACCCAGGTCGAGAACCCAGGACATCTGCAACAGCTTGAAGTCGTTGAGCACCCGGCACTGGTCCAACCTGACTACCTTTTGTGCCAGCAAGGCGTTGCGGCAGGCGGGCGTACACCCCGGCAGATCGGGAAAATCCAAGGTGGCAGCGGAGGCGCGTTCTTCCTCGGGCAGCGCGAAGAGTTCCAGAAAAATCCGCCAGATATCCAGTTTGTCCGCATCCCGGACCAACCGCATGAACACCCTGGTCGGCGAACTGACCCGTTCGGGCAGTTCCAATAGATTGTGGAAACGCACTGCCTCCTCGATCAAAAGACACTCGGCGGAATCGAGGCCGGCCAGCAAATTATGCTCGCGCACGACTTCCACCGAGAGTCGGGCATGGTTGGCGGAGTCGCTATCGCGAAAGGTACGCCAGCGGCGGTACTGGGGAAAACGGCCCACATCGTGCAGCAAAGCGACCGTTGCCGCAATGCGGGCCTCGTTGGCCGAGAGCCCTTCGCCCACCGCCAGAGCATCGCTGACCGCGCGTACCCTGCGGGTGTGCTCAATCTTGAGCTGAATGTTTTTGAACCCTTCCGAGTCGGTGTCGAGAAAAGAGCGGGTATAGTCGTCGAACCACCGACCGATATCCGCAACATGTTGTTGTTCCATGAATCTTCCGGTTCTTGCCTGAGACGTTGAAATTGCTGAAATAATACTGTAATCTGCGACGAAGTCAAACGCCATCTCCCGGAGCACCCCATGCAGTTGCCTTTATTGCCCGACATACCCGATCCACAGGAGAGTGCTCGGGCTAGGGCTGAGGAACTCCGCCGACTGGTCGAGCACCACAACCGAATGTACTATGTGCTGGACGCCCCCCAAGTCACCGATGCCGAGTACGACGCGCTGTTCCGCGAGCTCCAGGCGATTGAGGAACAATATCCCGAACTGGTGACGCCCGCGTCGCCGACTCAGAGGGTCGGGGGAGCAGCGCTGGATAAATTCGCCGCCCTGCCTCATCGCCTTGCGATGCTGTCGTTGGAAAACGCCACCAATGAAGAAGAGATCAGGGAGTTTGACCAGCGGGTCAAAAAGGTCCTGGCGTTACCGGCCGAACTGGAGGTGGACTACGTCTGCGAGCCGAAGATGGATGGCTTGGCTGTCGAGCTGGTATATGAGAAGGGCGTACTGGCAGTGGCTTCTACTCGCGGTGACGGCCTGACCGGTGAAGACGTGACCGCGAACATCCGCACGATCCGCTCGCTCCCTTTGCGGCTTTCCGGCAACGACATCCCGCTACTGCTGGAGGTACGGGGCGAAGTATATCTGTCCCTGGAGGCGTTTCAGCACATCAACCGGGAAAAAGAGGAAAACGGCGAGTCTCCCTTTGCCAACCCGCGCAACGCAGCCGCCGGCTCACTACGCCAGCTCGACCCCCGCATTACGGCGCGGCGGCCGCTTTCTGTCTTCTGCTATGCCCCTGGCGTCTGTGAGGGAACGACATTCAACTCCCAGCAGGAGTTTTTCGCCTTCATACGTTCTCAAGGGCTGCCGGTCAACCCGCTTGTGCGCCAGGTAACCGGTATCGAGGCAGCGGTTGTCTATTACCGCGAGATGCAGGAACACCGGGAGGCACTCCCCTACGAGATTGACGGCACGGTCATCAAGGTGAACTCCTATGGCCTTCAGCAGGAGTTGGGCGAGAAGAGCCGTTCCCCCCGATGGGCCATCGCCTGTAAATTCCCGCCGCGGCAGGCGGAAACCGTTGTCGAGGCGATCATCCCGTCGGTCGGCCGGACCGGGGTGATTACACCCGTGGCGCACCTGCGGCCGGTGGCTATCTCCGGGGTGACAGTTGCCCGCGCCACGCTGCACAACTGGGACGAGATCGCCGCCAAGGACATCCGTGTTGGCGATACCGTCCTGGTGGAACGGGCAGGCGACGTCATACCAGCGGTGGTCAGGGTGCTGGCGGAAAAGCGCACCGGCAATGAACAACCGCTGCCGCCGCCGCAAACCTGCCCGGAATGCGGTTCGGAGGTGGTTCGCATCGCAGACGAGGTGGCCGTTCGTTGTATGGGGCTCTCCTGCCCCCCCCAGATTCGTGAATCGATGATTCACTTTGCCTCGCGCAACGCCATGGACATCGAGGGGCTGGGGGAAAAGTTCGTCGAACAGTTGCTCTCCTTGGGCCTGGTGCACAATGTCGCCGACATCTACCACCTGAAACGGGCAGATTTCATGCGTTTCGAACGCATGGGGGACAAACTGGCTGGCAACCTGTTGTCAGCCATCGAGAACAGCAAGCAACGGGAACTGGGCAGACTCATCTTTGCCCTCGGCATCCGTCATGTAGGAGAACGGACGGCCAAGACGCTGGCCCAGGCCTTCGGAAGCCTGGAAAGCCTGGAACAAGCCACCATCGATGAACTTACCAGTATTCGTGATATCGGCGCGACCGTTGCCCAAAGCATCCGCACCTTCTTCGACAACCGGGACAACGTGGCCGTCATCCGGAGCATGCTGGAAGCGGGGGTAACCCCAACCGCCGAAGAAAAGCGGGTCGGTGGCCGGTTTACCGGCAAAAGTTTTGTGTTCACTGGTGCGCTTTCCGGCTTTACTCGCGATCAGGCCCGCAGGATCGTTGAAGACGAAGGGGGACACGTGGTAGGCTCCGTCTCCCGAAAAACCGATTACGTCGTTGCTGGCGAAGAACCCGGCAGCAAGCTGGACAAAGCCAGGGAGTTGGGTATTACCGTACTCTCGGAGGCCCAGTTTTCCGAGCTTGTACAGAAGACGGTCTGATATTTCCTCATCGGAGTATTGAAAGGAACGACGTTGGACAAAGCTGCAATGATGATCAAAGCCCGCAGGCTGTTCAAGGACGTCAGCGACCTGCCGACCATCCCGGTGATCGTCTCGCGGGTCATCAGGCTTCTGGACAATCACGAATCCAACCCGGACGAGATCGCGGACCTGATCCTTTCCGACCAGGTGCTGGCCGCCAGGGTCATCCGTGTAGTGAACTCCCCGCTCTACATGCCGGGAAGCAAGATCACCTCGGTGAAACGCGCCCTGCTCTACCTGGGTTTCAGGAGTGTGCGCGAAATGATCCTCACCAGTTATTTCGTGGACGGGTTCAAGGCGCAGGAGCAACCCTTCGACATGAACGTCTTCTGGATGCACTCCTTCGGAGTGGGCTCCATGTCCCGCCGCATTGCCGAAATGGCGGGATACAACGACACCGAGATGGCGTACATGGTCGGCATCATTCACGACATCGGCAAGGTCTTTTTCGGCCACTACCTCACGGAAGAGTACGGCGAAATGCTCGCCCACATCAATTACACCCGCTGCACCACCTACGACGCCGAGATGGAGCATTTCGGCACCACCCACAGCGAGGTGGGGCTCTGCCTTGCGCAACGCTGGAATTTCCCGCCGGTGTACTGCGATGTCATCTCCCACCACCACACCTCCGAGTTGGCGATCGAAGACCCGTTGCTCACCGCCATAGTCGCGCTGGCCGACTTCTTCTGCCTGGCCTACACCATCTCGGACAGCGTGGCCCAGGCCACCAAGCCGGACCGCTCCGAAGAATATGCCTGGAACCTGCTCCGGCAGCATTCACGCAACCCCCTTCCCGACAACCTGGGAGACTTCTTCTTCATGCTGTCCGATGAGTATGTGGAGGTCTTCCGCGAGGTGAACCAGCTCTTCAACACCATGACCACGGCGTGAAGCGGCATTCATGACCGTCCGGCTGATCGTCTCCCTGCTCACCTTTCCGGGCGTCGTGGTCCATGAGTTTGCCCATGCCTGGGCCTGCCGACGGCTCGGAATCCGCGTCGTCAAGGTCTGCTACCTGCGCCTGGGCAACCCTCTGGGATACGTACTCCATGAACAGCCACGCTACGCTGTTCAGCATATCATGGTGGCGGTCGCGCCGTTCTTCGTCTCCACCGCAATCGCCCTGACCGTCAGCCTGTCGGCATCCATCTTCGTCACGAGCCCGACTGCTACTGAATTCAAGGATCTTGCCGTGCTTGCCGGAGCTTGGTTCAGCTTCTCCATCGCCTTGCACGCCTTTCCCAGCAGCGGCGACGGGGATGCCCTCTGGCAGGACGTCACCGACTCAGACGTGAGCATCTTCGCGAAACTGCTGCTCATGCCGGTCGTGGGGCTAATCCGCCTGTGTCAGGCCGACGACGCCATCTGGCTCCATGCCCTGTTCGCCGTAATCGTGGTGGCGCTGCCGCCTCTCATGCTGGTGGCGCTCATGGGGTGACCCGCCATTTCAATTCAATATTATCGATTTTGGAGGTTTATCATGTCAGAAGAGACACCGGTCTCATGTTCCAAGTGTAGTGCCGCGTGGCAAAAAAGCGGCACAACCAACTGCTGGAGCGACGATCCGGCAAGTGCGCCGCCCAAACCGGGCAACTGCCCGTCCGGCGCTTATGACTACTTGGTGAAGGAGGCGTTCGAGGAATACCGGGGAGATAGCGAGGAGTCCCGCATTGCCCTGGTGGCGGCGCGGGTGGAAGGGCTCTGCTACCAGCGGACGGCCGGCAGCGACGCGATCACGCCCCGCTGGACCCGCGTGGAAGACACTATAGCCTTTGCCAAACTGATGGGATACACGAAGATCGGCATTGCGACCTGCCTCGGCCTGCTGGAGGAAGCCGACCGTCTGGTTGCCATCCTGAAGGCTCAGGGGCTCGAGCCGCTAAGCGTTTGCTGCAAGGCGGGAAGTATCGACAAACGGGAACTGGGGCTGGAGGAAGAGGTCAAGGTCAGGCCCGGCACCTTTGAACCGGCCTGCAACCCCATTGCCCAGGCCGAGATCTGCAACCGCCTCAAGACGGACATGAACATCATCTTAGGCCTGTGCGTCGGCCACGACATGCTTTTCAACAGGCGCTCCCAGGCCCCGGTCACAACCCTGGTGGTCAAGGACCGGGTTACGGGCCATAATCCCATCGCTGTTTTGCATGGACAGAATTTCTATTACAAGCGGTTGCAGAAACAGGAGTTAAAGCTGTAAGCCGTCAACCCCACCACCATCCATGGCAACACATGATAATAGCTTGAACCGACATAGAAAGGGAGACACCAATGGTTAGAATTTCACCCAGCCCTATTGACCCTGCGAAGATTTACGACCTGATTGCCACGACCACTGCCGGTTCGGTCGTTATCCATTATGCCGTGGTAAAACCCCAGGTGGGGATTGGCGGGACCACCATCTACATCGACTACGCCACAAACGGCGATACCGAAGCGGAACTGCGCGACATGGCCGCCGGGCTGACCGCGGAATTCGCCCTGGAAGATGTCCTCCTGATCCGACGTACCGGCCGGCTCCGCGTCGGCGACATTATCTCGCTTGCCGCCGTCAGTTCCCCCAACAGCGGGGATGCCTTCGAATCCTGCAAACAGGCCATAAGCAGGCTGAAAAAGATGAAGACCATCGTCAAGACCGAGGTTTGCGGCTAGCAGAGGCCCCGTCCGGCCACCGGCTATTGAGCCTCCGCGATGGAGTAGGGCAAAAGCGTAGTTTTCCCCGTCAATCACGTAACGCGCGCAGCCGATCTTCTCACATACTCGATGAACGCCCTCACGAACTCGGGAGACATATCTTCAAGACTCCCGCTTATGCGCCCCCGGTCCGCGAAGGATAGGGAAAACGGGTTTCTCTCGTTACCTTCGACAGCCCACAGACTGATGACACCCTCGGGGTCCCGTATCACCCGGTACGAACCGCGCTGGTACAGGTTCACTAGTAGCGCCAGCGCGTCCTTGCCCTGGTTATAGAGGTTCACATCCCTGTTCATTTCGTACCCACGTTCAAGACTTCACCAGGCTGCCAAACGATCGAGGTTGCCATTATTTTCCCTGGAACGCCGCCTGACGCTTCTCCACAAAGGCCCCCATGCCTTCCCTCTGGTCTCCGGTGGCGAAGAGCACGCCGAACAGGGCCGCCTCGTAGCGGAACCCATCCTCCTTGCTCATGTTCAGGCCATTGGCGACGGCATCCTTGGCGCTGCTCACGCCTAACGGGGCCACCTGGGCAATGACATGGGCCGTTTCCCGGGTCTTGGCCAGCAACTCTTCCGGCGGAAAAACCTCGTTGACGATCCCCCATGCGCAGGCCTTGTCGGCGTCGAGCATTCTGCCGGTGAAGATCATCTCGTTGGCCCGGTTGGGCCCGATCAGGCGGGCCAGGTTCTGGGTGCCGCCGAAACCGGGCATGATGCCGAGGGTCACCTCGGGGAAGCCTACTCGGGCCTTGGTGGAGGCGTAGATAAAGTCGCAGGCCAGGGCCAGTTCCAGCCCGCCCCCCAGGGCATAGCCGTTCACCGCCGCGATGACCGGCTTTTTCATCCGTTCCATGAACAGCACAACCTGTTGCCCCTTCCGGGCAAAGACATGGCCCTCATAGGCATTCATCCCGGCCATCTCCTTGATGTCGGCACCCGCCACGAAGGCCCGTTCCCCGGCACCGGTCAGCACCACCGCCTTGACACCGGCATCCTGGTCCAATTCATACAGGGCGCATTCCAGTTCACCCAGCACCTCGCTATTGAGGGCATTCAGGCTCTTGGGGCGGTTGACGGTCAAAGTGGCCACACTATCAACGGTTTCGATCAGCAGATTTTTGAATTCCATAGCTCGCTCCCGCTGCAGGTTTCCCGATATTATAAACTATGTATGGTCGTTGGAGGAGATGAGAGAGACAGTTTGGGCCGTCGGCATTCCTGCCGAGAGCATCTACGGTTCACGGCCATCTGGGTAGCACAACCGATGCATCTTGCACATTTCGAGGCCAGGTCTGTTTCCGGTCGCCATCTTCTATGAAGAGCCGGCATCCGGGGTCCCCCCTGATGATATCAGAATTTTTTGCTGAAATCCCGGTATGTTGGGCCCTTCTGGGCTGGCCGTGCAGGGGGATTGGCAGAGGTGTGATCCCAAATGAACTTGGAAAGTCCGCGCTCGATGGGGGAAAGGAACAGGGCAAGGAGAAACATCATCACAAATGCCAGTAAAAAGGCTACAAGCATTGCCAGCGCTATGAATATCGCTTCAACAATCAAAGGCATGGTCTGTTCTCCCACGGCCTACCGGCCCATTCTTTTCACAATTCCCTTACGTGGTAATATACACTATCACAAAAAATAATACAGCCAGTTTAATGAGTTTTACCCCCCTTGACTTTGGGGAATTCGACATTATGTTTTGTGGTAGATACGATTCGCCACCTAACGCGTAAGGAGGATACGGATATGGCACTCGTCAAATACAACCCGCTCAGGGAGTTACGCACCATGCAGGAGCAGATGAACCGGCTGCTGAACCTCTCGTGGAACCACGACATCTCAGGGGAAGAGACCCGTGAGGGCATCTGGCAACCGGCAGTGGACATCTACGAGACGGAAGACTCCATCGTTATCAAGGCCGAGGTGCCGGATGTGGATCAGAAGGACATCGATGTACGTATTGAGGACAACACCCTGATTCTCAAGGGAGAGCGCAGACATGAGGACCAGGTCAAGAAGGAGAACTATCACCGCATCGAGCGTTATTTCGGTTCATTCCAACGGAGCTTCAGCCTTCCGGCGACCATTGACCAGGAAAAGGTCGTGGCCACCTGCGAAAAAGGTATCCTGAACATCGTCCTCCCCAAAAAAGAGGAAACCAAGCCAAAGCAGATCAATATTGAGGTCAAATGAACTACAAACGACGGTAACAACCGTTAAACAAAAAGAGCCGGGTTGCCCCGGCTCTTTTTGTAGCTGAAATGTCTCGCCCCACTTTTTTCAGGCCTGGGGGGCGTCCTTTTTCTCCGCGGCATCCTTCTTTTCCACAACATCATGCTCAACCGGCGCGGTTGCGGCCACATGCTCGGGCTCAGGAACCGGCGACGCAACCTGTTGTTGCGGCTCCACTTTTTCCTCGCTCTTACGAGCCTCTTCCTGGATATTGCGCTGGAAGTCCTCGGAAGCTTTCTTGAACTCCGCCAACCCCTTGCCCAGAGACCTGGCCAGGTCCGGCAGCTTATGCGGCCCGATAACGATCAGGGCAATGACCATAATGATGATAAGTTCCGGCATCCCGATTCCAAACATGTTCAACTCCTTGATTGCGCTGGTCTGCCACCCAAAACCAGCATTATGGATAGTGTAATATTAAAGCCGTAAACCGCCATCTTGGCAACAACTATTTTCTGAATTTTCCCTTGCCATTTTTCAACGCTGTGATACTATGCCCAAAATTTAGGCAACGCTCAGTTATTTTTTCTTCCTTCCGTGACCCATTACCTGTGTGCATCATGTTGAAACCATTGCAAATAGGTCGGCTTTCCCTGGCGCACAACGTCGTGCTAGCCCCTCTGGCCGGAATAACCAACCTGCCGTTCCGTCTCCTCTGCCGTCGCAATGGTGCTGCCCTGGCTTTCACCGAGATGGTGAGCGTCAACGGCCTGATCCGTGAAGGCACCAAAACCCTGGCTTTGCTGAAGAGTTGCCCGGAAGACCGGCCGCTGGGGATCCAACTGTTCGGGGATACCCCCCAGAGCTTGGCGGAAGCCGCCAACATGGTTTCGGAATACGGGGACCTGCTCGATATCAATATGGGTTGTCCGGTCCGCAAGGTCGTCGGCACCGGCGCCGGCAGCGCCCTGTTGCGCGATCCGGCAGGGATTGCCGCCATTGTGAGAGCCGTACGTGCCGTCACCTCCCTGCCATTGACGATCAAGATCCGTTCTGGCTGGCATTGCGGGGACGACACCTATCTGGAAATCGGCAGGATCGCCGAGGCGGAGGGGTGCGACGCCGTTACCCTGCATCCCCGCAGCCGTTCCCAGATGTTCTCGGGCCATGCCGACTGGAGCCAGATCACCCGGCTCAAGGAGTGCCTGTCCATCCCGGTCATCGGCAGCGGGGATATCTTCAGTGCCGCCGATTGCCTGGCCATGATGACTGAAACAGGGTGCGACGGGGTCATGATCGCCCGGGGCGCTCTCGGCAATCCCTGGATATTCCGCCAGGTACTTGAGCTGGAAGAACGGGGGACCGTAACGCCGGTGGACGTAACCGGACGGGCCGCTGTCATACGGGAGCATCTGGAACTGTTCGTGCGGGAAAGCGGCTGTGCCGTGGCCGCCCGTGAGATGAAAAAACACATCGGCTGGTATGCCCGTGGGTTTGCGGGAGCCGCCGATATCCGCCGCGAGACCAATGCTGTCCGCACCGTAGACGACTTGTTTGCCCTGATCGAAAGGATAACCAGTACATCGCATGGCCACCATGAAGACGACCGACAGCAACACTGAGCAGGGCAGTTCTCCGGACGATTATTACGCCACCGTAATCGACAGCGTCGGCGACGGTGTGATCGTCGTTGACCGCAATGGCCTGATTACCCTGTGTAATCCGGCTGCCGAGGAGATCACCGGGTTTTCCCGGCGCCAGGCCCTGGGTACCAGTTTCGCGAAGCTCTTTGCCCTGGAAAAAACCCTGGTGGAGATGGTACAGAAAACCACCCAGACCGGCATCACCATCTCGGACCATGAAAACGTGGTGGTCCGCTCCACCGGCAAGGTCAAGCCGGTTGCCGTCACCTGCTACCCGCTTATGCTGGGTACCGGCGAGAATATCGGCACCATCCTGGCCCTCAAGGACATCACCTACATCCGTGAACTGGAGGCGGCGGTCCGCCAGGCCGACCGGCTCTCCACTCTGGGAACGCTGGCGGCGGGGCTGGCTCACGAGGTGAAGAATCCCCTAGGTGGCATCAAGGGGGCGGCACAACTGCTGGAGCGTGAACTGACAGCCGGGAGCGACCTGCGGGATTACACCCGGGTGATGATCCGTGAAACGGAACGCATCGACCATATTATCCGCGAACTTCTGGAACTGGCCTCACCGCGGGGCCTCAAACTGGGACCGGTCAACCTGCACAAAGTACTGGGCGATATCCTCCTGCTGCAGAAACAGGCCGTTACCGGTCGCGACATCACCTTCAACAAACACTTCGACCCCAGCATACCGCCTATCATGGCCGATGAGGAGATGCTGACCCGGTTGTTCCTGAACCTGATCTGCAATGCCATCGACGCCTTACAGGACACCGGCCAAGTGACGGTGGTAAGCCGGGTGCTGTCGGACTACCGCATGGCCCAGAACGAACGTCGTTCCCGCATGGTTGCCGTGGAGATTGCCGATGACGGCCCCGGTATCCCCCCTGATGACCTGGAGAACATCTGGACACCGTTTTTCAGCACCAAGTCGACGGGTACCGGCCTGGGGTTGACGATCTGTCACAAGATCGTGGCGGAACATCGGGGTATGATCAAGGTGGAGTCCGATGCCGGCCACGGGACCAAGTTCACGATACTGCTACCGCTGGTGCAATGACCGACCGGCTTGCGGCGGTGATCATGAAAAGCGAATGTTGTACCGTCACGGCTGCGTTCCGGGTTTGTCGGCCAGAAGCACCCCTGGCGCGCCATGATGCACCATATACTATAATGCAATTTTTTCGATGATGGACAGGAGATAACAATGCCGTTAAACAGAATCCTGGTGGCAGATGACGAAGAGAGCATGCGCTGGGTCCTTTCCAAGGCCCTCAAACGGAAGGGCTTCACGGTGGATCTGGCCCAAGACGGGCGTCAGGCGCTGTCCTTGGTCCAGGACAACAGCTATGACCTGGCAATTCTCGACATCAAGATGCCCGGAATCAGTGGTCTTGACCTGCTGGACAAAATCCGCGAACTGAAGAGCGACCTTTTGGTGGTCATCATGACGGCCGAGGCCAGCATGAAAAACGCGGTGGAGGCCATGAAACGCGGGGCCTATGATTACATCACCAAGCCCTTCGACCTGGACGTGATCGACGCCATCATCGAAAAAGTCGGGCGGGCTCGGGAGATCGCCGGCCAGGTCACTCTCCTCAAGCAGGAGCTCAAGGAGCGCTATCAGGTCGAAAAGAACATCATCGGCAATTCGCCTGCCATGCGCGAGGTCTATAAGACCATCGGGAAGGTGGCCGGCAGTGACGTCACCATCCTGGTTCAAGGCGAGTCGGGTACCGGTAAGGAATTGGTGGCGCGGGCCGTCCATTTCAATTCGCGCCGACTGGGCAAGCCATTCGTCGCCATCAACTGCGCCGCCATCCCCAAAGAGTTGCTGGAAAGCGAACTGTTCGGCTTTGAGAAAGGAGCTTTCACCGGCGCAGTGGAACGCAAGCTGGGCAAGTTCGAACAGGCCCATCAGGGTACGCTCTTTCTGGATGAGATCGGCGACATGCCCCTCGACCTGCAGGCCAAGATCCTGCGTGTCCTTCAGGAACGCGAGATCACCCGCACCGGCGGCAACCAAAGCATCCCGGTGGATGTGCGCATCGTGGCCGCCACGAACCAGGAACTGATCGAGAAGGTCCGCCAGAAGGAGTTCCGTGAAGACCTCTTCTACCGGCTGAACGTTGTCCCCATTAATCTGGTCCCCCTGCGGGAACGCCGGGAAGATATTCCCCCGCTTGTCCAGTACTTCCTGGGCCGGACCTGCACCGAACTCGACATCGCCGACAAGCAGTGCACCGACGAAGCGATGGCCGTATTGACCGCCCACTCCTGGCCCGGCAATGTGCGGGAGTTGGAAAATACCATCAAACGCGCCGTCATCCTCTCCAGCGACCCGCTATTGACCCCCCGTGATTTTGAGGGCATGGAGCCGATTGCCGGGAACCAGCCGAACGGTTCCTACGATGCCTCTCTGGAGGCAATCGTGGACATGAAGCTGCGGTCCTGTATGAACGGCATCGAAAAGTTGGAAAAGGGAGACATCCACGCCATGGTCCTGGAACAGGTGGAACGCCCCCTGATCCGCATCATCCTTGAGAAAACCCGCTGGAATCAGGTCAAGGCGGCGGATATTCTCGGCATCAACCGCAATACGCTGCGGAAGAAGATCAACGACCTGGGGATTGAATTAAAAAGGGATTAAGAGGCTATTGAAAAACTCAGGTTGTTCAAAAATAGTCAGATCATCGCATCCGCAGAATGACCTGAGGAGGCGTAGCAGCGCTACGCCGCACGAAAGGGCATTCGAGGACGGCGGTGAGATGGCTGTTTTTCAACAACCTCTTAGAAAGGAGATCAAACCATGTCGGTAAAGGATAGGTTCTTTCTGGAACGTGACAAGGCGGTGCTGGTGGTAATCGATGTTCAGGAAAAGCTCTGCCTGGCCATGGACGACAAAATCCTCCACAAGCTGACCAGGAATATCGCCACGCTGCTGGAAACCGCCCAGGAGCTGGAAATCCCGGTGCTCATCACCGAACAGTATGTTAAAGGGTTGGGCGCCACCCTGCCGGAACTGAAGGAGAAGGCCGCCGGCGCCGGCTATTTTGAGAAGATGGCCTTCAGTTGCTGCGGCAGCAGCGACTTTATGAGCAAACTCGAAAGTACCGGCCGCACCCAAATCATCATCACCGGCATGGAAACCCACGTCTGCGTATTACAAACCGTGATCGAACTGCGCGATGCAGGCTTCGAGGTGCACGTGGTTAATGACGCCGTCATGAGCCGCAGCAAACGCAACTGGCAGATCGCAGCCGAAGCCATGACGCTGACCGGCGCGGTCCCCACCTCCACCGAATCGGTCCTGTTCCAACTCCTGAAGGTCGCGGGAACAGAGGCGTTCAAGAAGCTGTCCAAACTGGTGCGTTAACCATTCTGCACGGGGAGCGGATTGACAAAGGGGGCAGGATCACAAGATCCTACCCCCTTTTACGTCTTTTGATAAAAGACCGGGAATTCCTTCATACAAAATATAAGGGAGTTTTCAGCGAACCACCGATTTGGAAAACAGGTTTATGACCGCGACCCCGGCTATGATCAATGCCATGCCGATGATGGCGGGGAGGTCGAGAGCCTGCTTGAAGATAACTACCCCTAGCACGGAGATCAGGACGATGCCCACCCCGGACCAGACGGCATAGGTAACGCCGACCGGGATGCTCTTCAGTACCTGGCTCAGACAGTAGAATGCAATCCCGTACCCCACCATGACGAGTGCGCTGGGAATCAGGCGGGAAAATCCCTCCGAAGCCTTCAGTGCGCTCGTTCCGATCACTTCGGCGACTATTGCCACCAACAAATAAACGTAGGCCATACTTTTTTCTCACATCTCGATTATTCCGGCAGGACTCTACCGCTGCTACTCAACGGCAGCCCCAATCGGTGTACAACTTTTCCAGGCTCTCCTTCTCAACCAGCACCATGAATCCGCCCTCCCGCCGGCCGAATACCAGCACGCCGTAATCCGTCAACCCAGAGGCCTTAGCCCTCTGCGCGGCAGCCTTCCAGACTTGGTTCAGGCTCGTCACCCGGTCTGCCGGGTGTCGGGCGAGGATAGTGCGGGCATCGCCGCGTAGTCGGAGGAGGTGCACGTGCAGTTGATCCTGTCCACGCTGCGCCGCTGGGTTAACCACAAGAGCGATGGCCGGGTCGTCACCCATACGCCTGCTGGCTACATCCCAGGCAAAAGTCCAGATGCCGTCGGGCCGTCGCGGGTCTTCCACGCCGGTTACCTTGGCGCGGGGAATCGCAAGCCCGTGCACAAAATCCGCAGGGCAGCCACACATCTTGGAGTCCCGCAGCGCAACGAAGTCGGCCGACTCGGCCCAGACCTCCGTCGTGTCCTTGCATGCCGCCTTAGGCTGGCATGGGCTGTCAATCCGCGGCCAGCGGCACGCAGCACAGTAATCCCTCTCGGAAGTATCCAGGCAATTTGTGACGATATTCCAGAGGATCGTGCGGTCGCCTGAGGCCCTTGCCGACAAGGGGGCCGAGACGCCAAGGAACAATAACAGGCTGGCAACTAGCGCCCGAATAGAGTTTCTTCTGTTCGACAAGCGCAATCTCACCGGCTACTCGCGACGCCGGAAAGGTATCTATCATACATTTCGTGGCGGCGGGACCAGCCCCTGATCACAGAATGATCTCCGTCCCCAGAACCTTCAGAAATTTTGCCAGCCATTCGGGGTGGGCGGGCCATGCCGGGGCCGTGACCAGATTTCCGTCCACATGGGCCTTGTCCACGGGGATATCCATGTAGGTTCCGCCGGAGATGGTGACTTCCGGCCCAACCGCCGGATAGGCGGAGCACCCTTTCCCTTTCAGCACTCCGGCAGCAGCCAACAGTTGCGCCCCATGGCAGATGGCCGCCATGGGTTTCTGGGCGGCGCTAAAGTGCCGTACGACCTCCAGCACCTCCTGATTCAGGCGGATGTACTCGGGAGCCCTTCCGCCGGGGACCACGAGGGCGTCGTAATCCTGGGCGCGGACCTCCGCGAAGGTGGCATTCAGGGTGAAGTTATGCCCAGGTTTCTCGCTATAGGTCTGATCCCCCTCGAAGTCGTGCACCGCCGTACGTACCGTGTCGCCGGCCTTCTTGCCGCTACAGACCGCGTGCACCGTATGCCCGACCATCTGCAGGGCCTGAAACGGTACCATGACTTCGTAGTCCTCCACATAATCGCCCACCAGCATCAGAATCCTTTTTGCCGCCATAACATTCTCCTCTTTCCTGCATGGATGAAAGAAATCAGCCGGACCGCTTCAAATTTTTCCAACTATACCACCCTGCGCATGTCCTGTCGACAGGCGCGTGGACAAGGCGATGATGACCAACGCGGTCGCAAGCAACAAACCGATCAACCCCGCAACGCCGCCCCATCCCCCATGAGTCCAGCAGAACCCTCCCACGGTCCCGGAGATGCTCGACCCCAGGTAATAGAAGAAGAGGTAAAGTGAGGATGCCTGGGCCTTTCCGGTTTTGGCGTGACGCCCTACCCAACTGGAGGCAACCGCGTGAGCGCCGAAAAACCCGCAGGTGAATACGGCCACCCCGACAATGATCCAGGGGAGCGGCGCGGCCAGAGTGATAGCCGTGCCGGCGGCCATGGCGCCGAGGCCGGCGCAGATCATGGCGCGGCGGCCGAAGCGGTTCACCATTCGCCCCATGGAACTGGAACTGAACGAGCCGAGGAAGTAGACCAGAAAGATCAGGCTGACCAGGGTTTGAGTCAGGTCGTAGGGGTGCCCCAGAAGCCGGAAGGTGATGTAATTGTACAGGGTGACGAAACTCCCCATGATCAGGAAGCCGAGACCGTAGAGACAGAGGAGCGCCGGATCCCGCATCTGTCGGTAGAGCGAGGTGAAGAGGTATCCAACCTCGAAAGGGTGCCGCCGGAAGTGAGTGGAGGGGGGAAGATGGCGGATAAAATAGACGCTCAACACCAGGCAGGCGATCCCGATGAGCGCCAACGCCGTTCGCCATGAAGAGAGGTCGGTGACGGTAGCTGTGAAGATCCTCCCCGACATGCCGCCGATGGCGTTGCCGCTTATGTACAGCCCCATGGCCGCGCCGATGGATGGGGGGTCGATCTCTTCGCTCAGGTAGGCCATGGCCACCGACGGCAGCCCCGCCAGGACCACCCCCTGCAGGAGCCTGACGGCGATCAACGAGGAAAGGGTATGGCTGAATGCGGTCATAAATGCCAGAAGTGAGGTCGAAAAGAGGGAAAACACCATCACCGGCTTTCGGCCGAGAGTCTCCGACACGGTCCCCGCAAGCAGCATGGCGATGGCCAGTGTTGCGGTGGTCACCGAAAGGGGAAGGCTGGCCAGCGCGGCCGGAACGCCGAATTCCCGGGCAAATTCCGGCAGGAGCGGTTGCACGTCGTACAGGGTGATGAAGGTGACAAAACCGGCGGCAAAGAAGGCCAGGTTGGTCTGGCGGAAGATGGTGCTACCGCTGCGGATGAATTCTGCTTCCGTAATGGTCAATTCGCTCATGATTCGCTTTCCTGTTTCGAATATAATGGTAGCGTAGCACTTGCACGACGATAACAAAAATATATAATATGTATCGTATCGATAATATTTTAGTATGGAGTATGCAGAATGGATTTGCGTCAGTTGAAATTCTTTGCGGAGATTGCCCGGTTCAGCAACTTTACCAGAGCGGCCGAAGAACTGCATGTGGCACAACCCGCCGTCAGTACGGCCATCCGCAAACTGGAAGAGGAATTGGAGCTGGTTCTGTTCAACC
Source organism: Geobacter sp. AOG2 (assembly GCF_019972295.1). Taxonomy (NCBI): domain Bacteria; kingdom Pseudomonadati; phylum Thermodesulfobacteriota; class Desulfuromonadia; order Geobacterales; family Geobacteraceae; genus Geobacter; species Geobacter sp. AOG2. The sequence goes on along the minus strand of NZ_BLJA01000001.1, from coordinate 737,466 downwards.
GGCAGGACCGCAAGGTATCCCTGACGGCCGAGGGGGTGATACTGTTGGAGCATGCCCAACGCATCCTGGGGAACCTGAAGGCTGCCGGCCAGGAGATGGCAGATCTACGTGGCCTTGACAAGGGTGAGGTACGTGTCGGAGTTCCGCCCATGATGAGCGCCTACTTCTTCCCGACCATTATCTGCGGTTTTGCTGAGCGCTATCCGCACCTGCGCCTTGAGGTTTCCGGCGAAGGCGCTGCCAGTATCCAGAAGATGATCAGTCTGGGGGAATTAGACATGGGGGTCATTGCCGGCGGGCATATCCCCGACAATCTGGAAGTACGACATATACTGCGGGAAGAGGTAGTGGTCTGCGTCCCTCCCGACCACCCATTCACCGCCCGTTCCGCCGTGCCCCTGGGGGAGTTTGCGCGCCAACCGCTCATCATGTTCAAGGAAGGGTACTACCAGCGGGAGATGCTCTTTGAGGAAATGCAGGAAAGCGGCATGACGCCCCAGGTGGTCTTCGAAACCAACCTGTACACCATGGTCAAGTCACTGGTTAAAAAAAGGCTCGGCATCTCTACCCTGTTACGCATGGTAGTAGAGGACGATGCAGAACTGCGGGCCGTGTCCTTCGACCCGCCGCTGCACCTGGATCTGATGCTGGCCTGGAAGAAGGGGGCCTACCTGTCCCGGGCCAACCGGGCCTTTGCGGATTTCCTGATGGAGCAGGTCCGCAGCTACGGCACAGCGGCCGGGGAGGAGAACGGTTGAGAGGATAATCAACCGTCAGGTTCTTGGCAACCTGCTGAAAAACTCAGGTTGTTTGAAAATAGTCAGATCGTCACACCCGCTAGACAGACCTGCGGAGGCGTAGCAGCGCTACGCTGCACAATTCAGCTTGCTGAATTGGATCGCGAAGGCGCCCGAAGGATGAGGCCAAAGGCCTCGCTCACAAAAGGGGCTTCGAGGACGAAGGCCTGATGGCTGTTTTTCAAAAATCTTTTAGGGTTCCCCGAAGAGATGTGGCATGATCTCGTCATGACGCTCGATGCGGAGTTGGCCGGGCAGATTGGTCTTGTAGGCCACAAACGGGACCCCTGCACCGTGGGCCGACAGCATGTCCACCTCCCCATCCCCCACGAAGAGCGCCTCGTGCGGTTCTACGCCGAAATAATCCAGGACTTTGATGAGCGGTTCGGGGTGTGGCTTGGGATTCGTCACCTGGGATGCGGTCATGACACATGCAAAGTAGCCGGTCAGCCCGAAATCCTCGATGATCATATCCATGGAAACCGCCCGATTGGTGCACACAGCCAGGGAGACGCGACCCTTGAGCTGGTCAAGGGTCGCGATCAATCCTTCCTCCATGCGCATGTAGGGGGCCAGGTCTCGGTAGTGGATGGTCTTGGCGAAGCGCAAGGCCTCCTCGCGGCAGGGGTCTCCGGCAAAAAAATAGTCCATCACATCGTTAAAGGAATAGGTATGCAGCACCTTTCGGGCATGCTCGTCCCCCCGGTCCAGCGGCGGCCGGTCCAGGTGTTCCAGAACCCGGTTGTAAAAAATATAATTGGATTCGAGGGAGTCGAACATGACCCCGTCGCAATCGTAGATGACCAGCTTATAACGACTCTTCACGGCATTCACGTTCACTGCTCCCGTTTTTCAAACTGCTTGATATAATCCTCCCACTCCATGGGCAGCAGGTACTTTTTCCGGCTGTTGCATTCCTTGCAGGCAGGCACCACATTATTGCGGGAACCCTTGCCGCCCCGGGCAAGGGGAATGATGTGGTCCATGGTCAGTTCATCGGGGGGGAACGTGCCGCCACACCAGTGACATCGCCCCAGGGCGAGGCGGTTCTGCCACCAGCGGCTTCTGCGCAACTCCCGGGACTTATCCCTCTCCCGCTTTACGTCCTGTTCACTTACTTCGATAATGAAGCTGTCCAGGGTGAACCTCCCCCACAACGTCCCGCCCGTCGATCGAAGGCGGCAACGGTGAATGTAACGTCACTGCCGTAAGAGCACCACCGTGGCGCCGTCTCTTCCCTCGTGGGGGCCGCCTGGGCGGAATTCCTCCACCAACGGATGGCGGGCCAGGTGTTCACGCACCGCATCCCGCAGCCGCCCTGTGCCGACGCCGTGGATAACGCGCGCCTCTGAGAGGCCGTTCAGCGAAGCGTGGTTGAGAAACGGTTCCAGCAGGTCCAGAGCCTCATCAACCCGCAGGCCGATGAGCTTCAGTTCTCGCTCTTCATTTTCGGCATGGCCTGCCTTCCAGGCATCCTGGGTCAGGCGCCGCGCTTTTTGTTTCCCCTGCTGTAGAGGAGCCGACAGATCACCGATGCCCACATCCACGTCCATACTGCCAGTTCTGACCCGCGCCTTTGCTTGCCTCAGGTCCACGGCAACCACAATGCCGTCGTGCCCCAGCGAGCGCACATGTACCGCATCTCCCGTCTTGACCGCCTTGAGCGGGGTCCGGTCACGCACTGCGGAGGTCCGCGGTTCAAGCTGTTCGGTCAGTTCCACCTCGCTTTGGCGCAGTTTTTCGATGATCTCGGCGCGTTTTTCCCGTTTGTACTCGTCCAGCAGTTCATTCATCTGCCGCCGGGTTGTGGAGATCAACTCCCGTGCCTCGGCCCACGCCTTGTCTGATGCCTCCCGCCGAGCCACCTCGATGGCACCGGCGCGGGCCTCCACCTCTCGCTGTTTGCTGTGCACCAGTTCTTTCTGGCGCTCCAACTCTTGCCGTGCCGCGTTCAGTTCATCCCGCCGACGGTGCAGGTCGGCCAACAACGCAGTGAATTCCGCTCCCCCACTCCCCACCATCTCCCGGGCAAAGGCGATCACCCGCTCGGGCATGCCGTAGCGCCGGGCGATCTCGACGGCATGGGAGTGTCCCGGCTCGCCACTGATCAAGCGGTAGAGCGGGGTATAGGTTTCAGCGTCGTATTCCATGCCCGCGTTGATCATGCCCGGTGTACGGTGGACAAAACCGATGATCTCCGACAGGTGGGTAGTGGCGATCACCGTGGCGCCCCGTTCCTGCAAATCTCGCAGTACGCCGCACGCGATGGCCGCTCCCTGTTGCGGCTCGGTGCCGGCGCCCAGTTCATCCAACAGCACCAGGGAACGCGGACCGGCCTGCCCCAGGATGGTCACAATACGCGCTACATGGGCCGAGAAGGTGGACAGGCTCTGTTCGATGGATTGTTCGTCACCGATGTCCACCAACAGGGTATCCAGGAGAGGGAAGGTGGAACGCGCTCCGTCGCACGGCACCGGTATGGCGCACAGGGCCAACAGGGTAAGGACCCCGGCGGTCTTCAGAGCAATGGTCTTGCCGCCGGCATTGGGACCGGTGATGACCATGACGCGCCCTTCATCCCCCATCTCAAGGTCCAACGGTTGCACACGGGGGATAGCCCCCTGGCGCTGGAGCATCAGCAAAAGCGGATGGCGGGCCTGGGCCAGCCTCAGGATGCCATCGCTGTTCAAGCCGGGTGTTTCCAGACCGTGGCGTTCGGCGAAACGGGCCATGCAGTTAAGCACATCCAGGGCTACCAGTGTGGCGAAGCATCCTTCCAGGGCCGGGGCATCCTCGCGAATCCATGCCGAGAGCTGGCGCAGAATGCGGATCTCCTCGGCCTTTTCCTCGGCACTCACATTCTCCAGCTCGTTGACAAAAGGAATGATCTCCAGCGGTTCCATAAAGGCAGTCTCGCCCGAGGCCGAGACATCGTGCACCACACCACGCACCATTCCCTTTGAGTCCATGCGTACCGGTATCACCCAGCGTCCCGAACGCTGGGTGATGAAGTCATCCTGAAGAAAGACCCCGATGTCGTTGTCCCGGACGATCTCCTCGATCTTCTTGCGGATGCGGGCTGCCAGGGAGCGCTTGGCCCGGCGAATCTCCCGGAGTTGTACGGAGGCGCTGTCCATGATGCTACCGTCATGGTCGATAGACGCTGCCAGTGGTTCGAGGATCTCGGGAAAGGGGCGCAACGAGGGACTAAGCGACGCAAGTCGGGGAATATCGCTCCGCGGGGCAAGTTGACGCGAAATCTCGCTAAACGCACTCAACACGGGAATGAACTGCAACAGGTCCTGCGGCGCCAGAAAGGCCCCCGCCGGGCGGACGACCTCCAGAAGCGGACGGATGTCCTCGAAAGCTGTAAGGCGCAGGGCTATACCCAGGCTGATCAGACTACGGACCTCGTCGATTCGGCCTGCGATAAGCCGGATCTGTTCCGCGTCCTTAAGCGGCGCAGTTGCCATGACCTGTTCACGGGTCACATCGCTGTGCGCCTGGACGGCGATCTCGGTCAGGATTTTATCGAACTCCAGACGCTTCAGGGTTTCAGGGGTTATCATGGTGCAACCTTTGTGGCGGTCCGCCTGCGGCGCCGGTCTTTCTGTTTGCGCAGTTTCTCGACCCGTTTCATCTCCGCCGTCTGCACGCCGGTCTGTGCCTCAAGCCGCTCCAGCAATTCACGCCGTGCCAGGAAACGGTTTACCGACTGGCTACGCTCCCGCGAAGCGGTAACCACGATGCCGCTTGGCCTGTGATGCAACTGGACGCAGGTCGAGGTTTTGTTGACGTGCTGGCCGCCGTTGCCCGAGGAGCGGACAAAGGCCTCCTCCAGGTCATCCTCCTTCACCCCCAACTCGGCCATTTTACGGACGAGCCAGCGGTTTTTTTCCTCGCTGACGGCAAAATCCGACATATTCAGAGCATCCCGTCGCGCCAACCGTAGGCCTTCACCTGCGCCGCCAGGATGTATTCCTGGGAAAGCCCCATCTCTTCGAGCCAGTCCGAGTCAAACCTGGCGTCCAGGTTTTCCAGTTGTTCAGAGAGCTGCAAAAGCTGCCCCAGCGCCCCACCCCGGTTCGTCAAAGCTTCCTTGACGGCCTCGGAGAGGCTGAGGTTGGCAAGAATTTCGTCTATGGATATATCGTAGATACTCCCGAGAACCGAGAGGATGCCGGTCAGAAAGGCCTGCTCGCCCGCATCCTTGCCGTCCTTAAGGCCGGAATGCCGATAGGCCAACTGCTCCATGAATGCGGCCCGTACCGCGGCAAACTCCACCAGCGGATTCTCCGGCCCGCTGTGGGCATCCGAAACGAACAAGGCCAATTGCACCCAGCGTTTGATCTGTTGGCGCCCCAAGAGGGCCACAGCATGGCGAATGTTCTGAATCTTGCCGCGCAACCCCAGAGAGACCGAGTTGACCAGGAGGAGCAGTTTGTAGGTCAGGCCGGGGCTTGCCCGGAAGGCCTGTTCAATCATTTCCAGTTCGGCATCCTTCATCAACAGGTCCATCAACTTCAAAAGGGTCGAACCGGACTCGTCGAAGCGCTTCTTTTCCATTACCGACGGCTTGGCGAAGTAGAACCCTTGGAAGTACTCGAAACCCAGATCGAGGCATAGGCGGTATTCGTCCCGCGTCTCAACCTTCTCAGCCAACAGTTTGACGGGATAGGGCCGGAACTTTTCCACCATCCCGGCCAAGCGCGAGGGTGGAGTTTGCAGAAGGTCGATCTTGACAATGTCCACAATGCCGTACAACTCTTCATAGGCAGGGTCGTACTCGTGGTCATCCAGGGCGAGCTGGAACCCCTCTTGTTTCAGTACCCGGCAGCGCTCCACCAATTTGGGAGTGATCACAAGAGACTCCAGAAGTTCCAGCACCACCCGGTCCCAAGGCAGAATTCCCAGGGAATCGCTCAACAACAGGTCCAATTCCATATTGATGAAGCCCCTGTGGTTGCCGAGGATTCTTTCCAGGCCGAAGCCGGACAGGGCATTAATGATTACGCTGGCGGTAGCCTGAGTGGCGTCCGCTATCGTTGCCGTGTTATGCGCCGCGGCCGTACGAAACAGCAGTTCGTAGGCGACGACCTGCTCGTTCCGGTCAAGAATCGGCTGGCGGCCTATCAGGTAGTTTGCATGCGGCATCTCTGGTCCCATCTGAAAAGCGTAGCTATGGTTTTGGCATCGCTGATGCGCCCCTCGGCAGCCATGGCAAGCGCTTCGGCAAAGGGCATGCGGACCACCTCGATCTCCTCGTCATCCTCCGGTTCCGCTTCTCCCTGGGAGATGCCGGTAGCCGCATAGAGGTGGATGACCTCATCGAACACACCGGGGGACGAATGAATCATACCGAGCGAAACCAACTGCTCCGCCTGCATCCCCGTCTCCTCCCGCAACTCGCGACCGGCGCACTGAAGAGGCGGCTCCCCGGGGCTGAGACGACCGGCCGGCACCTCCAGCAGAACGGCGTTAACCGCCGGACGAAGCTGCCGGATCAGCGATACGCTGCCATCGTCATGCACCGGCAGAACCCCGGCGCCGCCGGGGTGGCGGATGACCTGAAATATATGATTGCCTCGGGAGCCGATTTCCACCAGCATCTGTTCAACATCGTATACCAGTCCGTTAAAAATGATCTCTCGGTTGGAAACGTTCATGACTAAACTATAGCAGCAATCATGGGCAATTCCAATGCAGAACAACCCGCCCCGGCCATGGTTGCCGAATTGTGCCGGACATGATATAAGCGGAAAGCTTACAGGGCCATTTCTGCCGTACAGCGGCATTATGAAGGAAGTAGACGGATGAAGGTATCGTTTCTGCGACGTAGTTGGGTGACATTTTCCTGCTGGGTGATCGGCTTCTATGCCTCGGCCCTGAACCGTTTTTCCTCCAAAGGAGCCGGGCAGATACCGGACAGCGGAGGCGTGTTATTTACCTCAAACCACATTTCCGCCTACGATACGATCTTTCTCCCCTGGGCCATCGTCAGGCATCACCCGTTGCAGATGGTGTGGGCTCCGGCCAAGGAAGAACTATTCCAGAAACTCGTGCCACGTCTTTTGTACTCCTCGTGGGGGGCTTTTCCAGTCAGGCGTGGACGCGACGTCAAGGCCAACCGGGTCATTAACCAACTGCTTGCCGACCAGAAGGTCATGCTCTTCCCCGAAGGAACGCGGCATAGGGACGGGCGTTTGGGTAAAGGCAACCGCGGCGTCGGCAAAATCATCTTCGACACCCGCCCCACGGTCATACCGACAGCACTAACCGGGGTGAACCACTGGAAGTTCCCGGGATTCGGACAATCCGCCACTGTTGTCTTCGGCGCCCCCCTCGATTTCAGCGACCTGTATTGTCGGGAAGACACACGGGAGACCCACCAACTCATTGTCGAGCGTGTCATGAACGCCATCGCCGATCTGCTGAAGAGAGAAGGTGCCTATGTCGGCGAAGCGTAAAACCGAACAAACGCCATCAGGCGAGGTGGTTGAGATCTTTTGTGACGGAGCCTGCAGCGGCAACCCGGGTCCCGGCGGTTATGGCGCCATTCTGCGTTGTCAGGGGCGCACAAAAGAAATCTCCGGCGGGGAAGCGGCCACAACCAACAACCGTATGGAACTGACTGCCGCCATTGCAGCCTTGCGCCAACTGACGCGCCCCTGCCGGGTGGTCCTTACGACCGATTCCCAGTATCTGGTAAAGGGCATGACCGAATGGATTGGCGGGTGGCAACGCAAGGGCTGGCAAAACAGCAAAAAGGAACCGGTCGTCAATCGCGACTTGTGGGAGACGCTTCTGGAGCTTGCGCGACAACACGCCATAGAGTGGAAATGGGTCCGCGGCCATGACGGCCATTGCGAAAACGAACGCTGCGACACGTTGGCGCGTGAGGCGATCACCATCCAAAGCCGGACGAAACCGACCTGAATCGGCTGGCCATGGGGCGCTAACTATTTGGCGGGGACGGCATCGACAAGGGTAAAGCCGTAGCTCGGATGCATGAATGTGTTCGTGGGAAACCGCGCAAAAAGCCATCCCTTGAAGATGATGTTCCCTTTTTCGGTTATCTTGACCTTTGCGCCGGGGTTCTTCAGTTCGTTCGAGGAAGTGGTCATGACGGAACCCTCCATTATGAAGGCTGGAAGAAAGGCTTCAACTTCAATGTTCATGGAGGATTCGGGGATGGAAATTGAACTGCCGATGGGGATGGTGTAGACGGTTTCCTTGATGTTCGCCTTGTCTATGACGGCAATCTTCACCGCCTTCCATGCGTTTTTCGCGGAAGGGGGGACGACTACCGTCGTTCCCTTCTTGGTCACATGCGACTTTGCTGCATCTATTTTCAGCGGAGGCTTCTGTTCGTTTTGCTGGCAGCCTGCCAGGACCGCCGACAGGAACAGCGCAACAATGAACAGAATTCTTGGCATGCGAGCGACTTTAGTCAAAAAAACACCCATTATCACAACGCAAATGGCGGAGAGAGAGGGATTCGAACCCTCGATACCGGTTTCCCAGTATACTCGCTTAGCAGGCGAGCGCCTTCGACCTACTCGGCCATCTCTCCGGATATCGCCACCCCGATTCAGCGGGGTCTTTTAATTACCACGCAGGTTTGAAAAAATCAAGTTGAAAGAGACCTACAGGGTGTCACTCTTGTTCCAACGGTCCTGCATCTTTTTACGGTGGATGGCATTCTCGCCTTCCACCTCGCTGATGATCCGGTCTGCCTCCTCGGGACTCAACCCAACGCTCGGACGCACCCCCATCCAATGGGTTACTTCTTCGGTGGGATTATCCAGCGGATAAGGGATCGGCGGACCGGGCTTGTATTTATCGTTGATAAACAAAGCCGCCTCATATTGTCCGTTCTGCATGACCAAGTAGACATCAGCAAAGTAGCCGGGGGTCTGGAGACGCTTGACGAGGATCGATTTAATAATGCTCATCCCCCTGGGTACGTCGATCAACTCCGTTGACATTTTAAACCTCCACAAATTGTTCACCTGAAAGCCCATAGAGATTTCATTCTATGGGCTTTCAGGTGATGCTGTTCCGAAATCATTTACCCTTTTTCAAGTCAATCAGGATCAGCTTGGCCACAGCCTTGAGGGTCTCGAACACCCCCTCGCCGGTTGTGGCACATGCCTCAAATTCAGGGACATTCGTTGGGTTAATCTCACGGCGCAGCTCTTCAATGCTCAGGATATTGTCCAGGTCACGCTTGTTGTACTGAACAACATAGGGGAGCTTATCAAGGTCATACCCCTGCTCCCGGAGGTTAATCCGCAGGTTGTCCAGCGACTCCGTATTGGCGTCCGAGCGTTCTTCCTGGGAGTCGGCCACAAAAACAACACCGTCAACCCCCTTCAGGATCAGCTTGCGGGAGGCATCATAGAAAACCTGGCCCGGAACGGTGTACAGGTGAAAACGGGTTTTAAAGCCCCGTATCTCACCTAATGCCAACGGAAGAAAATCGAAAAAAAGCGTCCGTTCCGTTTCGGTTGCAAGACTGATCATCTTGCCCTTGGCGTCCGGAGCGGTTTTTTGGTAAATATACTGAAGGTTCGTGGTCTTACCGCACAAACCCGGACCATAATAGACAATCTTGCAGTTAATCTCGCGAGAGGCGTAGTTGATAAAAGACATTGCTAGCGTACCTCGAAGTTTTTAACTGAACAGGCTATCAATATCGTCATCAGTGATCTCAGCAAAGGGGAAATCGGATACCCCACGTTTTTCCTTGTCCTCAGCCTTTTTGAGCAATCTATCGAAAATTGCCGAAAGTTCCTCTGAAGACTTCTTGACTCGCAGTCGCACTAACCCGAGGGAGGAGCGGCTATCGAACAACACCACCAGGATGACCCTGCCGCCGACTATTGAAATATGGAGATTATCCTTCTCCCCCTCATGAAAAAGGATCGAGAACTCCTTTTCGCCGATAAGTTTGGCAAGACCGCCAGTTGCCGCAATGTTACCGGCAGTAAGCGAGGCCAGCGACGTGGTGTCGAAACGTTCGGTCTCACCCACACCGGAAATAAGCTGACCGTTTTTATCCACCAGAAAGATAACCTTGGCATTTGCCTCTTTCAGGAGCCTGCCGATAACCTCGTTAATCTCCTGAAATTCTTCGTCGTACATGACCATCTGCGGAGTGGACATGCCTCGCTCCTTGAATGTTGCCCCAAAATTAGCGAAAAATTGCATATATTTGATTTGCTTTCTATAGCAGAATTGATGTGCCCTTTCAAGTTTATTAAAAACCGGGGGCTCCGAGTATGGGGCATGCAAGTGGAACATTTTCCCACAATTATTCTTGAGTTTACATCGCTATTCGGGGTAAAGTTTTAAAAGGGCGTCATGGATTGACGCCCCTATTCTTTGAGACGGGAGCCTTATGAGCGAGGAATTCGTACCTAAATGGATCGCCTGGGAGACCACCCAAAAGTGTAACCTGCGTTGTGTACACTGCCGTTGTTCTTCGGACATGACCTCATCGGAAGGGGATTTTACGACGGACGAGGGGAAAAAGTTACTGTCAGAGATTGCCGCATTCTCCAAACCTGTTATGGTGCTTTCCGGCGGCGAACCGCTGCTGCGTCAGGACATCTTTGAACTGGCAGAGTTCGGAACCTCTCTGGGCCTACGCATGTGCATGGCCAGCAACGGCGCCCTGGTAACCGACGAGATCTGTCAGAAGATGAAAAAGGCCGACATAAAGATGGTGTCCCTTTCCCTGGATGGTTCATCGGCAGAGATTCACGACAATTTCCGCCAGTGCCCCGGCTCGTTTGAAGGCGTTGTGCGTGCGGCCGAGATCTTCCGCCGTAACGGCCAGAAATTCCTGATCAACTCATCCTTCACCAAGCGGAACCAGCATGACATTGCCGCCACCTTCAAGCTGGCCAAATCCCTGGGAGCAACCGCTTGGTATATGTTCATGATCGTCCCCACCGGCCGGGGCGAAGCGATCATGAATGAATTGATCTCCAAAGAGGACTACGAAGAGATACTCGATTGGCATTACCAGCAGGAAAAGGAGGAGGACGACATTCTCATGCGGCCTACCTGTGCTCCCCATTATTACCGGATCGTACCTCAAAAGGCCAAAGCGGAAGGACTCAAATTCGAACGGCGCTCCCTGACGTTTTCAACCGGCGGCGGCAAAGGTTGCATAGCAGCCCAGACCATCTGCCTGATCGACTGTTTCGGTAATGTCAAGCCCTGCTCCTACTTCCATCGAGTAGCCGGTAATGTCAAGCAAACCCCCTTCCGCGAGATCTGGGAAAATTCGGAGATATTCCGCGATCTCCGCAATTTCAAAGCGTACAAGGGCAAATGCGGGCAATGCGAATACATCAATGTCTGCGGCGGTTGCCGAGCCAGGGCGGATGCTGTCCATGGAGATTATATGGCTGAAGAGCCCTTCTGCAACTATGTCCCTATCCGGGTTCAGCAGGCTGAAAACAAGTAATACTAAGACAGACCCGAAAACTGGACAGTTTTTCGTTGACAGCAGAAACCAATTCGGGGTATATAAAAAATCCTTTTGCGCCCAGGTAGCTCAGTCGGTAGAGCAGAGGACTGAAAATCCTCGTGTCGGCGGTTCGATTCCGTCCCTGGGCACCACTATCTTCAAGGGGACACACCCCTTACGCAACGCTTTGCGCTTGTAGCTCAGCTGGATAGAGCAACGGACTACGAATCCGTAGGTCGGGAGTTCGAATCTCTCCAAGCGCGCCAAAATAAGCACTTATGTGCTTCAAACCAAAAGGAACACGACTTTAAAAGTCGCGTTCCTTTTTCAGTTCTACACCAAAAATCTGGAAACCTTCTCGCCCTTGTGTATTCCTCCCTATATACCAGCCCAGTTTGCGGAAAGAACGTCCATAATGGTTTCACTATCTCTGCCGCCGGTAGCGGCGGATCAAAGCGTTGGTGGAACTGTCGTGGCCGAGGTGCGGTTCATCGGAGCCAAGTTCGGGGATGATCCTCTGGGCTAGGGATTTCCCCAACTCCACCCCCCACTGGTCAAAGGAGTCGATCTGCCAGATCGCCCCCTGAGTGAATACACTATGTTCATAAAGGGCCACCAGTGAGCCGAGGATGCCCGGCGTAAGTTCCTCCGCCAGCATGGTGGTGGAGGGGCGGTTCCCGGCAAAGGTTCGGTGTGGCACGAGCCACTCCGGAGTCCCCTCTGCACGGACTTGGTCTGCATCCTTGCCAAATGCCAACGCTTCGCCCTGGGCGAAGACATTGGACATCAGGAGGTCGTGATGAGAGCCCAAGGGGTTCAGGGAACGACAGAACCCAATGAAATCGCAAGGGATAAGATGAGTCCCCTGGTGAATCAACTGGTAAAAGGAGTGTTGACCGTTGGTCCCCGGCTCCCCCCAGAAGACAGGGCTCGTGTCATAATCCACCGGTACCCCGGCAAGGGTGACCCCCTTGCCGTTACTCTCCATGGTCAACTGCTGGAGGTAGGCGGGAAAACGCTTCAGGTACTGGTCGTAGGGTAGGACCGCCACCGTCCGGGCTCCAAAAAAGTCGGCGTACCACACCGTCAAAAGCCCCATAAGCACGGGCAGGTTCCGCTCGAAGGGAACGGTGCGAAAATGTTCGTCCATGGCATGGAATCCGGCCAGAAGCGCCCGGAAGTTTTCCGGCCCCACGGCGAGCATGGTGGAGAGCCCGATGGCGGAATCCATGGAATAACGACCGCCAACCCAGTCCCAGAAGCCGAACATGTTGGCCGGGTCGATACCGAAGGCACTCACCTCTGACCTGTTGGTGGAGACCGCGACGAAGTGCCGGGAAACAGCCGTCTCGTCCTCCAGCCCCTGGACCAGCCACGAGCGGGCGGTTCGGGCGTTGGTCATGGTTTCCTGGGTGGTGAAGGTCTTGGACGACACGATAAAGAGGGTTTCGGCCGGGTCCAGGTCCAGCGTCGCCTCGGCAAAGTCCGTACCGTCCACGTTGGAAACGAAGCGAAAGATCATCTCCCGCCGGCTGTAGTGGCGCAGCGCCTCGTAGGCCATCACCGGCCCCAGGTCGGAACCGCCGATGCCGATATTGACGACGTTCTTGATACGCCGACCGGTATGGCCGGTCCAGACGCCGTCCCGGACCCGATCAGCAAATTCGGCCATGCGGTCGAGCACCTCGTGGACACCCGGCACCACGTTCCCGCCGTCAACCATAACAGCCGCACCCCGCGGCGCCCGCAACGCCGTATGGAGCACAGCCCGGTTTTCCGTCACGTTGATGCGTTTGCCGGCGAACATGGCATCGATCTTCGACCGCAGCCCGGACTCGTCGGCCAGTTTCACCAGAAGCCTGAGCGTCTCGTCTGTGATCCGGTGCTTGGAAAAATCCACATAGAGTCCCACCGCCTCCAGCACCAACCGTTCCCCCCTGACCGGATCATCAGCGAAGAGTTGCCTGAGGTGAACATCGCCAATGGTCTTGTGGTGGGTCTGCAGAGCCTGCCAAGCGGACAGGCTGGTGAGGGGGGTGTCTGACGCCGATTCGGTCATCTGTATGTCTCCCTTGAAATGATATTCCTCGTTTTAATGTGCCAGGTTGCCATTTTTACCTGTGCGGTGCAACAGTCGGGCCGCAGAAGCGTCCACCAGCCAGCGGAGTTCGCCCTGCTCCGGCCTGATCATCCTGGCGGGCCGACTGCGGGGATCAGGATATTCTTCCAACACCTCGCGAAGGATTGTGGCCTTATCGTCGCCCGCCACGAGAAAGACGACCAGTTCCGCCTGATTGATAAGGGGTACCGTCAGGGTGACCCTGCCGATTTCCTCTCCGGCCCGCCGGGTGGCCGAGGCCCAACGTTCCCTTTCCTCCAGGACCGGCGAGTCGGGGAAGAGAGATGCCGTGTGCCCGTCATCCCCGAGCCCCAGCACCACCAGATCGAACCGTGGTGGAGCCCCGGCGAAAAACCGGTGCAGCAACTCCTCGTACTCATCCGCGGACTGCCTGGGGTCGCGGTCACCGGGGATGGGATGTACCTGTCCCGCCGGGACCGGTACCCGGTCGAGCAACGCCCGTCGGACCATCTGGGCATTGCTCCGGGGGTCATCCGACGCAACCGAGCGTTCATCCCCCCAGAAAAGATGCAGCCTCCCCCACGGTACCCGGCTCCGTAGCGGTTCATCGGCGAGGAGTTCATAGGTACGACGCGGGGTTTCACCACCGGCGAGGAGAATGGCGCAACGGCCGTGGTCTGCGATGGCATTCCCCACCCGCTCCGCGAACAGGTCGGCGGCGGCCCGACTCAGGGCCTCCAGGTCCGGATAGACCAAAATCATTTTCGATCCTCCTGCAGCGTGTGCTGCAGCCAGCTGTGACCTTCGTGGGCGATGAGGAGTTCGGCGGCCTCCGGCCCCCAGCTCCCGGCGGGGTAATTGGGAAAATCGCCAGGTGGCACCGACTCCCAAGCGTCCAGCACCGGCGCGACAATCTTCCAGGCGCACTCCACTTGGTCGGCCCGCATAAACAGGGTGGCGTCGCCTCGGATCACGTCCAGGAGCAATGTTTCGTATGCTTCAGGCGGCGCGACGCTGAATGCGTCCTGGTAGCGGAACTGCATGTCCACTGGACCAAGCTGGAGCCGGGTACCCGGCTGTTTGGCCTGAATACGGGTAACTATCCCCTCCTCGGGCTGGATACGGATAACCAGGCGGTTGGGCTGCCAGTTCTCCACTGCGGCCGCGGGAAAGGGCTGATGGGGGGCCGAACGAAAGAGGATGGAAACCTCCGACACCCTTGCAGGCATCCGCTTGCCGGTACGCAGGTAGAAGGGCACCCCCTGCCAGCGCCAATTGTCGATGTAGAGCTTGAATGCCGCAAAGGTCTCGGTGATGGAGCCAGAGGGTATCCCCGGTTCCTCCCGATATCCCGGCATCGCCCTACCGTTGACTGTGCCCTTGCCGTACTGCCCCCGCACCGCGGAGTAATGAACCTCCTCGGCCCGTATCGGCCGTATGGCGCGCAGCAGGTCTACCTTTTTGTTCCGGATCTCGTCGGCATCGAATGAGATCGGCGGCTCCATGGCAATAAGGCACAGAATCTGGAGCAGGTGGTTCTGCACCATGTCGCGTAGCGCGCCGGAGCGATCATAGTACCCTCCCCGCTCCTCCACCCCTACCGTTTCGGCGACGGTGATCTGCACGTGGTCGATGTAACGCCGGTTCCAGATCGGCTCAAAAAGCGAGTTGGCAAACCGGAAAGCGAGGATATTCTGCACCGTTTCCTTCCCGAGGTAGTGATCGATGCGGTACATCTGGGACTCGGCAAACATACCGCTCAGAAGCCGATCCAGCGCCACGGCCGTTGCCAGGTCCCGACCGAACGGCTTCTCCACCACCAAACGGTCACGCTGGCAGTCCCGGCAGACGCCGAGCCGCTGCAGGTGCGCTGCAGCGGCCTCCACCATTTCCGGGGGGATGGCAAGGTAGAACACCCGGTTCGCCCTCACTCCCCAAGTCCGTTCCAACTCCTCCAGCCTCTGGCTGAGCGCCGGGCCGGATGCGGGATCGTTGAGATCGTCGGAGAGGTAGGCAACATGCGCGCTGAACCGGTCCCAATCAACCTCGTCCGCCGGTCCGCGCCGGGAAAAAAGGTCTACCCCTTCCCGAAGGCGCCTGCGGAACGCCCCGTCGTCCAGATGTTTGCGGGCCACCCCCACAATGGCAAACCGCTCGGGCAGGAGCCTATCGAGATAGAGGTTGTAGAGCGCCGGGATCAACTTGCGCCAAGTCAAGTCTCCTCCAGCGCCGAAGATAACCAGAATGGTCGGTTCGAGCGGCGCGGCATGCGGCATGATTACTCCCCCTTCCCCGCGTTTTTTTCCCGATGGCCGCCGAACTGATAGCGCATGGCGGAGAGCAGCCGATCGGCAAAATCAGCCTCGCCGCGAGAGCTGAACCGTTCATAGAGAGCCGCGGAAAGAACCGGGGCCGGGACGCCCTCGTCGATGGCTGCCGAGACGGTCCAGCGCCCCTCCCCGGAATCGGAGACGCGTCCCGCAAACCCGTCCAGCCCGGGACTGTCAAGCAGCGCCTGAGCGGTGAGATCCAGGAGCCAGGACGCGACCACGCTCCCTCGCCGCCAAAGTTCGGCAATGTCAGCGAGGTTGAGGTCATACCGGTAGAACTCGGGACGGCGCAACGGGGCCGTCTCGGCGTCCGCCTCCTGCCCCTCGTTTCCCGCATTGGCCCGGCGAAGGATGTTGAACCCTTCGGCATAAGCCGCCATCAATCCGTACTCGATACCGTTGTGTACCATCTTGACGAAGTGTCCCGCGCCGCTCGGCCCGCAGTGCAGGTACCCCCGCTCGGCGGTGCCGGTGTCCTCCTCGCGACCAGGGGTAGGCGGCGCGGCGCGATTGCCGGGTGCCAGGGTGGCAAACACCGGCTCTAACCGTGCCACCGCGCCCTGCTCTCCACCAATCATCAGACAGTAGCCGCGTTCAAGCCCCCAAACCCCGCCGCTGGTTCCCACGTCCAGGTAACTGATTCCCAACTTTTGCAACTCCGCACACCGCCGGATATCATCGTGATAGTGGGAATTCCCGCCGTCGACCAAGATGTCGCCCGGTGCCAGCAACGGCACGATGCTCGCGATGGCGGCATCCACCGCCGCAGCCGGCACCATCAGCCAGACCGCACGGGGCGCGGCCAACCGGGCAACGAACTCATCCAGGGACGCCGTTCCGGCAGCACCTTCGCCCGCCAACTCCGCCACTGCCGCGGGACTCCGGTTATAGACCACGCAATCGTGCCCTCCCCGCATCAGGCGCCGCACCATGTCAGCCCCCATCCTTCCCAATCCGATCATCCCCAGTTGCATCTGTTCCCCTTTCTTCGGATCCGTGTCGGTGACACCGGCAAGGCCAATCACAATGCCATAGATTCCCTGCGGGTGGCTTCATAGTCCCGGTGGACAATCCAGCGAATCCCCATATTGTAAGGCGGCATCCGCAAACGGACTCCGGCTCCACCGGGGTGACATCCCATGCGCCCCGGCACCTGCCCGCGTCGGGCTAGCAAAAGTGGACAAACGACTCCATGGTAATAGTGATTAATGGCCGCTGGAATCTTTCCGTCGTCACTTTTCATGAACGGCGGCAACTATCAGTTCAACTTTGTTAATCAAATTGGCCAATTTTGCATCGAGCGACCGGGCTACGGCCGTAACTTCCGGGTTATGGAACTGTCCGAAAAGAGAGGAAGGCTGATCATATTCGATGCGCGTCGCTAAGTCATCCGCCTCATAGACAAAGAGCCTTAGAGGCGCGTAGAGCCCTGCTCTGATATCATGACGCGTCATCGTGGCCGCAATGAGCGGATTTCCCAAAACGTACTGCTTGGCCCTTTTAGGAGTCCCGTAGATACTCAGAAGTCTACCATGATCCTGAACATTGAAAAGCATCAGCCCCTCTTCTCCCGCCGCTTTCATAAGACGTTCCTCTACTGAAGAGGGATCGGACTCCAGATTTTTGAGAAGAGCCTCGCCAAACCGGCCAAGCGATTGTTCGAGTGTTGTGGTAAAGTCATCAAACTCTACATGTAATTCCAGAGAGACGTGGCGCATTTCGATAGTGTGTTCCATGTTACGATCCTTATATTGATTGGAAACGCGTTAATGTGTGATTCCCGACTCCTTGCCACATGGCAGCGGGCCAGAACCAAAGATTATGAATATAAAAATAGCCAAGCAGGGCGAAGGCACATCCTTCGGCAGCTCGGCCATCTTCTGCAGCGAAGACCCGCAGCTTTCAGGTCCCATCTCGCAAAGGGGCAGGTTTTATTGGGCAGTATGAGTATGGTCCCGCAGAATGTCACTTTCTGGAGATTTTACCATTGATATTGATCCGTACAACTACAGACAAAATTATTTTTAGCTTAAGCTAAAACAAAGTCCATACCGAAATATACCGTGGATATCAACAAGTACCCCTTTTACTGTGAATTTTGACCGCCTAACTGCATGTGAGCGCAATCCCATCGTGTCCTCAGCTGTGATCTGCCGAGAGAGGATACCCAGATTAGCCTCAGAAACGCCTGAGCGGTCTGTGAAGCCAGATTCAGCTAGATAGTGCCCAGGCTCTGGTGGTTTTGCAGCATCAGCAGATTGGTTCCTTACTAGTTGGTGCCGACCAGCGTCAGGTTGTCGGAATCTGTACTCAAAACATTTTTCCCGGCTTACTTTTTTGATTTTCTAGAAGCACTTTCCATATCGAGATGGAAAGTGCAAACGACACACCCCTCTAAACCTGTCCAGCCCCATTCAAGGCGTTGTTAGAGTTGATGGTGGTCCCGGATCAGTCCCGTATACAAAACGCCATTGGCTGTATTTTGTTTTGCCGGCAAAGGCGTCGAGGCCGGAGTATTCCGAAAAAGAGGTCTTGAGCGGAGTCTGATCACTGGTGCTGGCCACCCCGATAATCCCCTTCACGCCGGTCGTATCCTTGATGAGAGTCCAGTCCTTACCGGTTATGGGGTCTTTATAGAGCTGTCGCAGGTACTTCTTTTTCTGAAGGCTCCGCTGATCATCCAGCAGTTCTTTCAAGTCATTCAAGGGAGTGACGGCCTTATTTGATTTATCTGACGAAAGCTGGCCATTCCAAGCCGCGATGGCGTTCCTGATCTGAAGACCACGGAAAAGCAGTTCCTGTTCGCGCTCGCGCTTCATGATCGTCTTCCATGGCTGGGCAGCAAGACTAAGCATTATCCCCATGATGACCACAATCATCAACGCGGCTAAAAGGGTAAAGCCATTTTGGTTACGTATATTTTTCATTGGAAAAAGCATACCACAAACGCCGATTTGTTTGCAAAACGTTAACTGTGTTTCCCTTTGCTGCGCATTTGCTGTCGTACTCGGAGGAACCGGCCCAGTCCCGCCGGAACCGCCATAGTCCCAGCGGCCATCTGCCACATCAAGGAATTCCCAAAATAGAGGGGTACGGAAACTTTCACGGTGTCGGAATAGCTTGACAATCGGACCGGAATCGCGAAAATAACCCTTGCAAAGCCGTACCTCGTCACGCCCTGCATACCTCCTGCAACAGAAAAGATTACCAATGCCCGCTTTGTTTTTGCTGCCCCTTCTGTTTCTTACCGGCCTCATAGCCGGGCTGGTCGACTCCATTGCCGGTGGAGGTGGATTGATTACGATCCCGGTCCTACTTGGAGTCGGCTTGCCGCCCCAAATCGCACTGGGCACCAACAAACTCCAGGCGAGCTTCGGCTCGGGCAGTGCCATGTTGACCTTTATCCGCTCCGGAACTGTTCGGTTGAATGACTGTCGGATTGGGATCGCCTATACGGCTATTGGGGCCGTTCTTGGCACCATTACCGTGCAGATGCTCGATCCCGGGCTTTTGCGCCAAATAATCCCTTGGCTGCTGGTTGCCATTGTGCTCTATACCTTGTCGACCCCCCGGTTGGGGTACGAGGATATCCACCCCCGTCTGAAACCAAGCCCGTTCTTTTTTGCGGCCGGCCTGATTCTGGGCTTTTACGACGGTTTCCTTGGACCAGGCACCGGATCGTTTTGGGTAATGGCACTCATGCTCGGCTTGGGATTCAATATGACCAGGGCGACCGGCTATACTAAAGTGATGAATTTCACCAGCAACGTTATCTCGCTTATTGTGTTCATCGCTGGCGGTTCCGTGCTCTGGCGCGAAGGATTGATCATGGGGACCGGCCAGTTCGTCGGCGCCCGCATCGGTGCCCACATGGTCGTACGAAAGGGGACGCGCTTTATCAGGCCGGTATTCATTACCATGGTCCTGATTATCACAGCCAAGCTCATCTGGCAGGATTTTCATTGAGACCCATGAGCCGACCGCCACGAGTTTCCATCCTCATGCCGGTGCGCAACGAGGCGCGATATCTGCCGGCCGCGCTTAAATCGCTTTTTCGACAGACGGAGACCGACTGGGAACTGGTTGTTGTTGACGATGGTTCGACCGACGCAACACCTGCCATCTTGACCGCCGAAGCGCTTCGCGACCCTCGCATATGCGTCCTGCGGCGCGAGGGAGGCGGCTTGGTTGCGGCGCTCAACGAGGGATTGGCCGCCTGCCGCGCCCCCCTCATAGCCCGCATGGATGGGGACGACATATGCCACCCCAGGCGTTTGGAAGTCCAAGCAAATCTGCTGGATACCGAACAGGAGATCGGACTTACGGCCTGCGCCTTCCGCCACTTCCCCCGCACTGCACTGAAACAGGGCATGCTGGCCTATGAGGCTTGGCAGAATGGACTCCACGACCACGAGACCATCATGCGCGATTTGTTCGTGGAATCCCCTTTTGTGCACCCCAGCGTTATGATGCGTCGCGACCTCCTAACCAACCTTGGAGGCTATCGCGACTGCGGATGGCCCGAAGATTATGACCTCTGGCTGCGCATGGCGGCAGCCGGCACTCGTTTTAGCCGTCTGGCGCAGGCACTGTTCTTCTGGCGCGACCATCCCGATCGAGCAACCCGTACCATGGGCGAGTATGCGGCAAACGCCTTCCGCGCCTGCAAGCTGGACCACCTCATCTCCGGATTTCTTGCAGGCCGGAGAACCTTGATCATGGCCGGGGCAGGCCAGGAGGGGCGTGCCTGGCAACGCCTGCTGATGACAAAAGGCATCGAAGTGTCTTGCTGGCTTGATGTGGATCCCCGCAAAATTGGCCGCCAACTGCACGGTGCTCCGGTCATCCATCCGCACCAGTTGCGTCTGTCAGGAGAAATGATGCTGGTCGCCATCGGCGTTCGCGGCGCCCGCGAAGAATTCAGACAGCTGGTTCAGCCGATGGGTCTGCGGGAAGGGCTCGACTTTATCTGTGTAGCCTGATACAAATACACAAACAGTGTGATATATTTGTCAAGAACATCTCTTACCGTGCACGAAATGGTGCGGGGAAAAGGGTTTCCAATGAAATTGAGCAAAGAGGATTTGGCGCTTTCAATCGACGAGGCAGAATGGAATTGGCTTCGCGCCCATCTGGAGCGGGGAGGCATCATCCTGGTCGCTGACAGCCTTGATCTGGCCGATGCCGCCTTGCGGGTGGCTGACGACGACACCGAGATAATCGCAGACTGGATCAGCGCCGGCATGATCGGCAAGCCAACCGAGTCGCAAATACACGCCTGGGACGGCAATCGGCATAAAAAATTTGCCATGCTAATCGTCAGTCCCTATGTCCTTATTCAGGAAAAGACTCCAACCTTCCACTGATGACTCGTTTTATTTTGAATCAGTGAAGACTGAGCGAGCGGCATGCCTGATGAGCCCAATCCGTCGCCGCCCATGCGGCACCCCGTCGCGCTGCCGACCGTGCCGGCATCGCGGCAGGGTGGAGGCTGGTAAGAGAGAATCCTTTCAGATGTCAAGGAGTCAGGGTTTTAGAACAAAATAAAAAGGGCGGCCTCGCTACGAAGGCCGCCCTTTTCATTTCGAGATTGCGGTCAATGATCAGATGAGTTTTATTGCCTGCTCGGCGAACTGAAGGATTACCGACGGCACGATGCCGGGGATCAACGAACCGGCCACGGAAATGAGCAATGAAAGGGCGATGGGGGCGCTGACCCGGGTCCACTCGAAGTCCTCGGTCGGCTCCTTCATATACATATAGACCATCACACGCAGGTAATAGTAAACCGATGCGGCGCTGTTAAGAACGCCGATGATGGCGAGCCCGATATAACCCTTCTGGATGGCACCGGAGAACAAGTAAAACTTTCCGATGAAACCGGCCGTGGGGGGCATACCGGCCAACGAGAACAGGAACACGGACATGGCCACCGCCAAGACGGGGTGCTTGAAGCCGAGGCCGGCGAAGTCCATGACCGAGCCGTTGGATTCACCCTTTTTGCCGATCAGGATGATCACTGCGAAAGCGCCGATATTCATAAAGGCGTAGGAGAGCATGTAGAACAGGATACCGGCGGTGCCGGTGCCGTTACCGGCGGCGAAACCGACCAGGGCATAGCCGGCATGGGCGATGGACGAGTAGGCCAGCATGCGTTTGATGTTGTCCTGGCGCAACGCGGTGATATTGCCGACCGTCATGGTCAAAACGGCCAATACCCACAGGACCTGGCTCCATTCCACCTGAAGGGTCGGGAGGGCTACAAGGAAAATCCTCAGGGCGGCTGCGAAGCCGGCAGCTTTGGGGCCGGCCGACATGAAGGCCGTCATGGGGGTCGGAGCCCCCTCATAGACATCGGGAGTCCACATGTGAAACGGCGCTGCAGCAACCTTGAAAGCAAAACCGGTCAGCATCAGAAGCATGCCGGCCACCAGCATGATGTTAGCGGAAGGCACCGTCATCTGCCCGACGATTGCAGCAATCTTGGCGATACGGGTGGTGCCGGTGGCACCATAGGTCAGGGCCATTCCATAGAGCAGAAAACCGGTGGAAAAACAGCCCAGAAGGAAGTATTTAAGACCGGCCTCGTTCGACTTCGTATTGGCACGATTGAAACCGGCCAGAACATACAGGGCTACGGACATGACCTCCAGTCCGAGGAAAATCGTCATCAGGTCGGTTCCTGCCGCCATCAGCATCATACCCACCACGGTGAAGAGAATCAGCGGGTAAAGCTCGCCATGGTTGCATCCTTCCCGCTCCATATATTGGTCGGAGATAAGGATCGCCAGACCGGCGGATACCAGGAAGATCATCTTGAAAAAGGTGGCGAAGTTATCCTGAACAACCGAACCGCTAAAGCTGCTCTCAGCCGGCCCACCCCATCCGGCCCCCACCAGGATTGCCGCCACCACCACGCCGATGAAACTGATATACCCCAAGTAAGACTTCTGCTTGCTGGGAACAAAGACGTTGATCAGTAGCAGGGCCATGGCAAGCGCGGAGAGGAATATCTCCGGCAGGATCGGGGTCATGCTGACGGCTGGAATTGTAATCATGTCCATCTAATATATCCTCCGGTCGGGTTGACTCGTGTCGTTACTTGACTTCGTTCGGATTTTCTGCCGCCGGTGCGGTCTGCTCCACTGCCGGTACTGCCATGCCGGGCATTGCAGGATGCCCGGCGGGCAATCCTTGCATCGACGGCATCTGCTGAGCCGACATACCGGTAGGTTTGGTCTGAGCAATCAGCTTCTGTATGGCTGGATCCATCTTCTCGATAAATGGGTTGGGGTAGACCCCCATGATGAAGATCAAGGCAATAAGCGGCACCATTATGGCTATTTCGCGAGCGTTCAAGTCACTAAGTTTCTGGTTCTTGGGGTTGTCCAACTCGCCGAACATGACCCGCTGGAACATCCAGAGCATGTAGACGGCCGAAAGGATCACGCCGCTGGAGGCGACCACTGCCCACCAGCGCAAACCACTCTCGAAGGAACCCAGGAGTATCAGGAACTCTCCCACGAACCCGTTGGTGCCGGGCAGGCCGATGGAGGAGAGGGTCACGATCATGAAGATGGTGGCAAAGATCGGCATCTGCTTGGAGAGACCGCCGAAATCCGTAATCAGGCGGGTATGCCGACGTTCATAAATGAAGCCGACGATAAGGAACAGCGCGCCGGTGGAGACGCCGTGGTTGAGCATCTGCAGCAAGCCCCCGGTGATGCCCTGACTATTGAAGGCAAATACCCCCAACATGACGAACCCCAAGTGGGCTACTGAAGAGTAGGCCACAAGCTTCTTGACGTCTTCCTGCACCATGGCCACCAGCGCTGCGTAGATGATGCCGATCACGGCCAAGGTGGCGATTAATGGCGTGAACTTATGGGCCGCATCGGGAAAGAGCGGCAGGGCAAAACGCACATAGCCGTAAGTACCCATCTTCAGCAGGATGGCGGCCAGGATCACCGAACCGGCCGTCGGGGCCTCGGTATGGGCATCCGGCAACCAGGTGTGCAGCGGGAACATGGGCACCTTGATGGCAAAAGCCAGGGCAAACGCCAAAAACAGCCAGGTCTGGGTCATTGGGTCAAGCCGCAGATCGAAGAACTGCACCAGGCCGAAGTTGGTGAAACCCGCCTCCAATCCTTTGAAGTAAAGGAAGATCAGAGCCACCAGCATGAGCAGCGAGCCGACCATGGTATAGATGAAGAACTTGACGGCCGCGTAAATTTTGTTCTTGCCGCCCCAGATGCCGATGATGAAGTACATCGGGATCAGCATGACTTCCCAGAATATGTAGAACAGAAACAGGTCCAGAGAGATAAAGGCACCTAGCATGCCGGTTTCCAGGAGCAGCAGGCAGATCATGTACTCCTTGACCTTCTCTTCCACTGCGGTCCAGGTGGAGAGCACGGCCAAAGGCATGATGAAGGTGGTCAGGATGACGAGCCAGAGGCTGATGCCGTCTATACCCACATTGTAGCGCATGGCGAACGGGCCTGCGGCAATCCAGGGTACGTTCTCGGTGAACTGGAAGTCGGCGTTGGTCTGGAAGCCGGTCAGAATCGGCAACGACACCAGAAAGGTCACCACGGTCACCGCTAACGCGACACCTCGCAGCACTCCCTTGCTGTCCTTGGGGATGAACAGCAGCAGCAAGACACCCAGTATCGGCAGGAATGTCGTCAGGCTCAGTAGGTGGTTACTCATGAATTCATGCTCCTTTATGCAAATTGCAAGTGTCGTTTACTTGAAGACGTAGTAGCCCAGCATCACCACCACACCGAAGGCCATGGACCAAGCGTAGTTGTAGATGTAACCGGACTGCATATAGCGGAACACACCGCTGAAGGCCATCACCACATTGGCGACGCCGTTGACGGCACCATCGACCACCACAACGTCGAAGCCTTTCCAAAGAAAACGGCCCAGCGCCTTGCAGGGGTTGACGAACAGGTAGTCGTACAGTTCATCAATGTACCATTTGTTGTAGACGGCGCGGTGCAGTGCCGGAAATGTGGCCACGAATCTTTTCGGCAATTCTGTATTTTTGACGTACATGGTAAAGGCGACACCGATGCCAAACAGCGCAATCAGGACTGACAACCCCATCAGGCCCCACTCGAGACCGATACTGTGGTGTTCGGCGCCATGGGCCGCATGTTGCGCCATGTATTCTTCCGAGAACTTGAAGACCGGCTCCAGATAGTGTTCAAAATAGTTGGGGATACCACCGAACAGTTCGCCGATCAACTTGGGCAAACCGATGTAACCGCCCACTACCGACAGGGCAGCCAGCACGATCAGGGGGATGACGATCACCATGGGTGATTCGTGCAGGTGGTCCTTGGCCTTGGGGGTGATGCGGCATTCGCCGAAGAACGTCATGAACACCAAACGGAACATGTAAAAGGCGGTCAGGCCGGCGGCCACGGCTCCCATGCCCCATAGCAGGTAGTTCAAATCACCGTGGTGGGGGTTGGAGAAAGCCTGCCAGAGGATCTCGTCCTTGGAGAAGAAGCCCGAGAAGCCGGGTATGCCGGAAATAGCGATGGTTGCCAGTAAAAAGGTCAGAAAGGTCAGCGGCATTTTGGATTTCAACCCGCCCATGTTGCGCATATCCTGAGCGTCATCATGGGAATGGACATGGTGCAGGGCATGATGCATGGAGTGGATCACCGCGCCGGACCCGAGGAACAGACAGGCCTTGAAGAAGGCGTGGGTCATGAGGTGGAAGATACCGGCGGCAAAGGCACCGGAGCCCATGGCCAGGAACATGTAACCGAGCTGCGAAACGGTCGAGTAGGCCAGCACGCGCTTGATATCGTTCTGCGCCGTGCCGATGGTGGCGGCGAACAGTGCGGTACATGCGCCGATCACGGCGATAACCATAAGGGTTTCGGGGGAGCGGATGAACAGGTAATTCATGCGGCCGATCATATACACGCCGGCGGTGACCATGGTAGCAGCGTGGATCAGAGCTGAGACGGGAGTCGGGCCTTCCATGGCGTCCGGCAGCCAGGTATAGAGAGGGATCTGGGCCGACTTGCCGGTCGCTCCCAGGAAGAAGCAGAGGGTGATCACGGTAACAATTCCGCCGGTCGGCAGGAGATGGGAATTGGCGGCCAGTTCGGTGAATTTGATGGTCCAAACGTTATGGTTCTGCCCCATGTACCAGAACAGGGTGAAGGCGCCCAGCAGAAAACCGAAGTCGCCGACACGGTTCATGACAAATGCTTTCTTGCCGGCGTCGCCAGCCGATTTTTTGTGGAAGTAGTAGCCGATCAGCAGATAGGAGCAAAGACCGACGCCCTCCCAACCGACGAACATCAGAAGCAGGTTGTTACCCAACACCAGGAGAAGCATGGAGAACATGAACAGGTTCAGGTAGGCGAAGAAACGGTAGAACCCTTCTTCACCGTGCATGTAACCGATGGAGTAGACATGGATCAGGAAGCCTACGCCGGTGACGATCATGATCATGACACAGGAGAGCGGATCGATCAGGAAGGCGATGTCGGCATTGAAGTTGCCTGAGGTGATCCAGGTAAACAACTTGACGTTGGCCACCCGCTCCTCACCCGGCAACGACAGGAGACTGAGTATGGTCATACAGGAAACGATGAACGAACAGAGCACGGCAAATGCGCCGATACCACCGATGACGGTCTCGTTCTTGATCTTTTTCCCCAAAAGGCCGTTGACCAGGAAGCCGATGAAGGGGAAGAGCGGGATCAGCCATACGTTGTCAAACATGTAAGACTCCTTTTATACAATCGTTAAACGTTGTCTACTCTCTGGTTATGCCGCAGTACTGCTACCACTTCATGATGTTCATGTCTTCCACATCAATGGATTCCTTGTTGTTGTAGAAGGCAATCATCAGGGCCAGGCCGACGGCAGCCTCGGCGGCGGCGACGGTCATGACGAAAAACACGAAGATCTGGCCGTCCAGGTTGCCCAGATGACGGGAGAGCGCCACGAACGTCAGGTTGACCGCATTGAGCATCAGTTCAACGCACATGAAGATCACGATGGCATTCTTACGGGTCAGCACGCCGATGGTCCCGATGGAGAAGAGGATGGCGCTCACGATGAGATAGCTGTTCAGGTTTTCCATGTATATGCCCTCTGTTAGAGTTTTTTCTTTGCCAGGATGACCGCGCCGACAATGGCCACCAGGAGCAGGATCGAGGTGATTTCGAAGGGGAGCAGGAAGGTGGTGAACATCTCGCGCCCGATCAGTTCGGTGTGCCCCTGTTGCCTGATCATCTCACCGGTCAATGGCCCGTTGGGCATGGCAACACGGCTCTTGAAGATGATGAAGGCCGTGTTGACCAGGGTGAAGAAACCGATAATGGAACCCAACACGATTTTGTGGGAATGTTTCTTGGTCGCGTCAACCCTGATGTTGAGCAGCATGATGGTAAACACGATCAGGACCATGATGGCACCGGCGTACACCATTACCTGCACGGCTGCCATGAAGGGGGCATCCAGCATGACATAGTATGTTGCCAGGCAGAAGAAGGTCATCACCAGCGACAGGGCGCTATTGATCGGGTTCTTGCAGGTGATCACCAGGATCGCCGACACAATGGCCACCAGCGTGATGATTAGGAAGAAGAGGGTTTCCATGCACTGCTCCTTTATTTCTTTTCTAAGAGGCGTTCCTTGGAATAGACAAAATCCTGGCGGCGATAGTTTGCCAGCTCGAACTCGCCGGTCATCCTGATGGCGTCCACCGGACAGGCCTCCACGCAATAACCGCAGAAGATGCACCGTAGCATGTCGATCTCATACCTGGCCGCATACTTATCGTGATTGGCATCCTCACCCGCCTCGACGGTGATGCACTTGGCCGGGCAGACCGTGGGGCAGAGGTAGCACGCCACGCATTTGGCCTTGTTGTGGGAGACGTTGAGGGCATGCAATCCCCTGAAACGTTGCGCGACCTTGGGACGCTCGGTCGGGTACTGCAGGGTGACCGGCTTCTTGAAGAGGTGGCTCAGAGTGATCTTCAGACCATTTATAATCGGCGTAATCGGATTCATGATTCCATCCTTGTTCTTGGAGTTGCGTGTCTCGTACAGCTTAGTTGATGAAGTAGCCAACGACGCCGGTCACCACGATATTCACCAGCGCCAGCGGCAGGAGCACTTTCCATCCCAGGTGCATGAGCTGATCGTAACGGTAGCGGGGCAGTGTGGCGCGAATCCACATGCAGAAAAACATCAGGAAATACACCTTGGCCACGAAATAGACCGGTCCAAGCAGGGGAATAGCGGTAGCCAGCGGTCCGTTCCAGCCGCCCAGAAACAGGGTTGCCGTCAGGGCGCAGACCGTCACCATGTTTGCATACTCGGCCATGAAAAACATGGCGTACTTCATGCTTGAATACTCGGTGCAGAAACCGGATACCAACTCGGTTTCTGCCTCGGGAAGGTCGAAGGGAGTGCGGTTGATCTCGGCCAGGGAGCAGATGAAGAACATGACGGCAGCCAGTGGTTGCTTGAAGGCATACCAGCCGA
The DNA here is from genome assembly GCF_019972295.1 of Geobacter sp. AOG2. NCBI lineage: Bacteria > Pseudomonadati > Thermodesulfobacteriota > Desulfuromonadia > Geobacterales > Geobacteraceae > Geobacter > Geobacter sp. AOG2. The sequence continues at coordinate 709,243 of NZ_BLJA01000001.1, read as the reverse complement.
AACCGGACTGCTGATTAACGATCTCGTTGAGTGACAGGGTACCGGAGAGCATGAACACCGACACAATGGCCAGACCGGCCGAAAGCTCGTAGGAGATCATCTGTGCAGAGGCGCGCAGGCCGCCCATCAGGGAGTATTTGCTGTTAGACGCCCAACCAGCCAGGACGATGCCGTAAACCCCCAGGGAGGACATTGCCAGGATATAGAGGACGCCGACGTTGACATCGAAGACCCGACCTGCATTCATGTCGAAATAGCTGGCGATCTGTAGCGGGATCTTATAGCCTCCCACCTCGATGACGCCGCCGAAGGGGATGACTGCAAAGGTGATAAAGGCCGGTATGAGGGCGATCAGCGGCGCGATCAGGAACGCGAACGTACTCGCCTGGGAGGGGATAATCTCTTCCTTGAAAAAGAGCTTGACCCCGTCGGCGATCGGTTGCAACAGGCCGTGCCAGCCGGTGCGCATCGGTCCCAGGCGTACCTGCATGTGGCCGATGATTTTACGCTCGGCGTAGGTGGCATAGGCCACGGTCAAGAGCACGAAGACGAATGCCACAAGAACCTTGGCGACCATGGCGATGTAATACATCATCGGCAGTCCTAAAATCTCGATTCCCATCTGTCCCTCTTTTCTTGCGAGTATGAAATAAGTCCGAGAACGTTAGTTTCAGATTACTTGGTCACGGTCACCCAGGTAACCGGAGCACCGCTCCAGACCCGGTTGATTTCAGCCGCGCCAAAGTGGTACGGACTGAACAGCACGCCTTCAGGCATGCGCGAGCTGATCCTGGCCTTCAGCTTGGTCGAGCCGGCCGCGGAGGTCACATTCAGCAGATCGTTTTCTGCGACATTCAGCTTGGCGGCATCGCCACGGGAGAGTTCCACGTACCCTTCAGGGCAGACATACATGGGACCTTCGCCAAACTGGGACAGGGTGCCGTTATGGTACAGGACGCTGCCGATGACCAGAGCCAGTTTGCCTGCCGCCGGTTCAACGGCCACTGTCTTGGGCACGACGAACGCGGGCGTGATGTCAACCGGTGCAAAGGCCCCCGTTTCTCCTAGGGCGGCATAGGACATGCCGGCATATCCGGGGGCTGATGCCGCAATCTCACCGAATACGGCCGCCGGCGCGGCGGGCGCCTGCCCACCCAGCTTGGCGATCAGAGTGCTGAAGATCTCAAAATCGGTACGGCTTTGGCCGACCTTCCTGATGGCCGGTTTGATGTGCTGAACACGACGGTCAACGCTGGTGAAGGTCCCTTCCTTTTCGGCAAAAGAGCAGGCAGGTAGCACGACGTCGGCCATGGCCGCAGTCTCGGTCATGAACAGGTCGGAGACCACCAGAAATTCAACTTTGTCAAGGGCCGTCGTGACGACAGCCCGGTTCGGGTAGGAAACGACCGGGTTCTCGCCGGCAAGGAACAGGGTTTTGATTGCACCGCTGGCGCAACCGTCCATGATCTGTCCCGCCTGCAGACCGCTGGTGGCGTAGAACCCCATATCCACGGCGCCCTGGCTGTTGTTCTTTTCAGCCATGCAAAGGACGCCGCTCCCTTCCGTGCCGAGCTTGCCGGTCAGGAGAGCCAGGTTGGCCACGGCGCTGGCCATGTCGGCGTTATGGCCGGGATAGGCATTGCCGACGGGGAAGATGATCAAGGCTTTCTCGGCCTTTGCGTAGTCGCTGGCAAGTTGCTTGATTGCGGCGGCGCTCAGGCCGCTCTGCACGGCAACCGCATCCGGTGTGAAACCGGCCAGAGCCTTTTCCAGATCGGCATAACCGGGGATCGAAACGGCGGAACCTGCAGCCAGTTTTTCATCTAAGATCGCCTTTGCCAGGGAGTTGATGACGGCGATCTCGCTGCCAGGGGTGTGCACGAAGGTTTTGGCGTCCGGCAGCTTGGAGAGCTTACCGCGCTTGTCGGAGAGGATGTTCAGCTTGGCGCCCTTGTTCTTGACCGCCATGTTGATCTCGAAACCGATCACTGGATGAGTTTCATAGCTATCGGTCTTGATGACCAGAAGTAGGTCGCTCTTCTGTATATCAAGAATGGTCGAAGGAGAAGCCGTTGCCCCGAAGCTGCGGGCGAAACCCTTGGTAAGGGCGGCGTGGGCGTAGCCGGCTGAATGGTCGTAATTGGCGGAACCGGCGGCCTCCATCAGTTTCTTGAACAGCAGCAGTTCTTCGTTGGTTAGGCGCGGCGTGGCCAAGGCGGCCGCCGATGCACCGGCACCCCTCAGGCGAGTGGCGACCAACTCCAGTGCTTCGTCCCAACTCGCTTCCATCAGGGCACCGCCCTTACGAACCAGCGGGGTGGTCAGGCGCTTGTCCGAGTTGATGAACTGATACCCGAACCGGCCACGACAGCAGAGTTGGCCGTTGTGGAATCCCTGGTTTTCGTCGTAAACCGTGGTCAGAACTTTGTTGTCCTTGACGCCAAGGGTCAGGTTGCAGCCGGTGCCGCAGTAGCTGCACACGGATTTCTGGTTGGTAAGAGCCCAGAAGCGGGCCTTGAACTTGAAAGGACGTGCCAGAAGCGAGCCGACCGGGCAGACAGAGACACAGGAACCGCAGAACTCACAGTTGAGCGAGCCTTCGAACTCGCAGCCGATCTTTGTTTCAATGCCACGACTGATGAAGGTCAGGGCGCCGAAGGAGACGATCTCGTCGCAGATGCGGGCGCACTTGCCGCACAGCACGCAGCGGTTCATGTCGCGCTCGATCAGCGGGTTGCTATAGTCAATCTCATGGTGAAATTTCTCATCACTGAAACGGTTGGCATTCACCTGATATTCATAGGTCAGGTTCTGCAAGTCGCAGTCACCACCCTTGTCACAGACCGGACAGTCGATGGGGTGGTTGAGCAGCAAGAGTTCCAGGACCATCTTGCGAGCCTTGATGATATCCGGGGTTGAGGTACGGATGATCATGCCGTCGGTGACCGGCGTAGTACAGGCCGGAATCTGCCGTCCCTTCATCTGTTCCACTTCCACCAAGCACATGCGGCAGGCGCCGAAGGGTTTCAATTTCTTGTCGTGGCACAGGATCGGGATCTTGATCCCGTTGATCTTGGCGGCTTCGTAAATGGTCGCGCTCTTGGGAGCCGTAACCTGCTTGTCATCTATCGTCAGATTTACCATCTCAACCTCTATCAATGAGTTTGACTCGTTAAGGAACCGGTTCTATTCGATCGCCATGAAGCGGCAGGCGTCATAACAGGACTTGCACTTGGTGCATTTTTCCTTGTCCAGGAAGGCGATCTGCCCTTTTTCCCAGGTAATGGCGTCCACCGGGCAGGCTTTCTTGCAGGCACCGCACTTGACGCACTTGTCCTCCACAATCTGCCACAGGAGCAACTCCTTGCAACTGTTGGAGGGGCACCGTTTATCGGTGATATGGGCCTCGTACTCGTGGCGGAAATAGTTGATGGTGGAAAGGATCGGGTTGGGAGCAGTCTGGCCGAGGCCGCACAGGGAGGCCTTCTTGATGGCAACCCCCAGATCCAGGAGGGTATCGATATCGGACAGTTCGCCGCGCCCTTCGGTAATCCGCTCCAGAATATCCAGCATGACCTTCAGGCCGATACGGCAGGGAACGCATTTACCGCAGGACTCCATCCTGGTGAAGCTCAGGAAGAAGCGGGCGACGTCCACCATGCAGGTGGTCTCGTCCATGACGACCAAGCCGCCGGAGCCCATCATGGCGCCGGCCTTGATCAGGGAGTCGTAATCAACCGGGGTGTCTAGGATCTCGCCGGGAATGCAACCCCCGGACGGACCACCGGCCTGGACGGCCTTGAACTTGCGATTATTGAGGATGCCCCCGCACACGTCATAGAGAACCGCGCGGACGGTCATGCCGGCCGGAACCTCTACCAGACCGGTGTGCTTGACCTTACCGGTAACGGCAAAAATCTTGGTCCCTTTGGTGGTCTCGGTACCCAGAGAAGCATACCAGGCAGCACCTTTGTTGATGATATGCCGGACGTTGGCAAAAGTCTCGACGTTGTTGATGTTGGTCGGCTTGCCCCACAGGCCGCGTACGGCCGGAAACGGCGGACGGGGGCGGCTCATACCTCGTTGCCCCTCAATGGAGGCCATTAGGGCGGTTTCTTCACCGCAAACGAAGGCACCGGCACCCATCTTGATACGCATGTCGAAATTAAGGCCCCACCCCTGGATATTCTGACCCAGGTAGCCTTTTTCGTAGCAAACGTCGATGGCGCGCTGGAGGCGTTGAACCGCCAGCGGGTATTCGGCGCGCACATATACATAACCGAAGTCGCATCCGATGGCATAGGCCGCAACCATCATGCCCTCTATGATACAGTAGGGGTCTCCTTCCAGCAGGGAGCGGTCCATGAACGCGCCCGGGTCCCCTTCATCGGCGTTGCAGATCAGGTATTTGTGATCGCCGGGAGAGGCCTTGCAGAAGGACCATTTCATGCCGGTGGGGAAACCACCGCCCCCACGGCCGCGGAGACCGGATTTTTTGACCTCTTCGATAACCTCTTCCGGCTTCATGCTCTTGACGCATTTCTCAATGGCCTTGAAACCGTCTTCTCCGAGGAAGGCATCCAGCGACTCGGGGTTTATCTGGCCGCAACCGGACATAACGACGCGCATCTGGGCATCGACGAAGGTATTGTAATACGGTTTCGCCTTCCGCTTTTCAATGACCGTCTTGGCGACAATATGCTCGTTGACGATCTGTTCGACCTCTTCAGGCTGAACAAAGTCGTAGGTAACCCGCCCCTGCTCGTCGGTAATTATGTCTACCAGGACGTCATTGGCGCACAAACCGCGGCAACCGGTGTGGATGACCTCGCAGCGTTTGCCCACCACCGCGTCCACGCCCTTTTCCTGGAGCACCCGGCGAAACTCCGCCTCGACCTTTTTCGCCCCGGCCGAGATACCGCCGGTCCCTTGACATATCAGAATCTTTATTGCTTCGCCCATAACGCTTTGTCCCCTGCTGGAATGGTTGAGTCGGTTCTATTTCATCGGCCGCTGGTTGTATTCGGCAATTATCTCGTCAACCTTCTGGACGGTCATCTTGCCGAAGGTGTCATCGTTGACCATGGCCAAGGGTGCCATGCCGCAGGCGCCCAGGCAGGCAACCTTCTCAAAGGTATAGCGCAGATCGGGTGTGGTTTCGGCGTGGCCGATGTGCAGTTTGTCGAAGAAGGTTTCGACGATACGTGGAGCGCCCGAAACATGACAGGCGGTCCCGACACAGACCCGGATAATGAAACGTCCGCGGGGCTTCAGATGAAACTGGGCATAAAAAGTCAGAACACCGTAGATCTGGCTGGGGTAGACATTCAGCCGCTCGGCGACATGTTCGGCGACCTTGCGGGGCACATACCCGTACTCGTCCTGAACCGCTTGAAGGACCGGCATCAGGTTCCCCGGCAGATCGATGTATTTGTCGATAACCTTATCGGCTATGGAGAGGTCTACTTCCGGTTCCTGCTCTTCAGCCTGTTGCGCAACTGCTTCACTCATTCGCGCCGTCTCCTTTGAATCGCTACGGGAGTTATCTGTCAATTTCGCCAAGAACGATGTCCAGCGTTCCAATTACCGCCACCAAGTCAGCTATCATGGACCCCTTAGCCATCTTCTCGATGGCCTGGAGATTGACGAATGAGGGAGGCCGGATCCGCATGCGGTAGGGCTTGGAGCTACCGTCACTGACAATGTAGTACCCCAATTCGCCCTTGGGATTCTCAACTCCCTGGTAGACCTCACCTTCCGGGACGGGATACCCTTCCGAGGCGATCTTGAAGTGGTGGATCAGGCCTTCGATGGAGTTATAGACGCTTTCCTTGGGGGGATAACAGACCTGCGGGCAATCGGCCAGCACCGGTCCGGGCTTGAGCCTGTCCAGAGCTTGGGTAATGATCTTGCAAGCCTCGCGCATCTCCACCAAGCGCACCTTGTAACGGTCAAAGGTGTCGCAGTTCTCTCCCACCGGTATCTGGAACTGATACCCCTCGTATCCGCTGTAGGGATTGTCGCGGCGCAGATCCCAATCCACGCCGGAACCGCGCAGGGCCGGACCGGTGATGCCCATGTCGATGGCATCCTCGGCCGAAATGATACCGTTGCCGACCGTACGCTTGAGCCAGATCGGGTTGGTGGTCAAAAGCCCTTCATACTGATCCAGAAAGCCGGGCATGGAATCGACAAAATCACGCACTTTCTTCTCGAATTCGGGCGGCACATCCTGTGAGAGCCCGCCTGCGCGGAAGAAGTTGGAGGTCATGCGGGCGCCGGAGATCAATTCATAGGTCTCCATGACAACCTCGCGTTCGCGGAAGGCGTAGATGAATACCGTCATGGCGCCGATATCAAGGGCGTGACAGGCGATCCACACAAGATGAGATTCGAGGCGCGTCAACTCGGCCATGATGATCCGTATGGTCTGGGCACGTTCAGGAACCTGGATGTCCAACAACTTTTCAACCGCCAGGATATACCCCAGGTTGTTGTGCATGGGCGCCAGGTAGTCGAGGCGGTCGGTTAACGGCAGGACCTGGTGATAGGTGCGGTACTCGGAGAGTTTCTCCACCCCGCGGTGCAGGTAGCCAATGTCCGGAGTGATCTTGGTGATCACCTCGCCGTCCAGCTCGAGAACGAGCCTGAGAACCCCGTGGGTACTGGGATGCTGCGGCCCCATATTCAGCGTCATCTTTTCCGTAGTAGCCATATATCGCCTCTTCTGTGATCGTAGATACGAAGTACGTTTGTGCGGTGGATTACGACAAGCGCCCCTTGTAGGGTTCCCTGCCCGGACCTTGGAGCGGATAGTCCTTGCGCAACGGATAACCTTCCCAGTCAGGTGTCATCAGGATGCGGCGCAGGTCTGGGTGGTTGTCGAAGGTGATGCCGAACAGGTCATAGACCTCGCGCTCCAGCCAGTTGGCGGTGGCCCACACCTGGGTGGCGCTCTCGATACGGCATTCTTCCTCGGAAACGGCAGCCTTGATGCGCAGCCGGTCCTTGTTGGGAATGGAATAGAGCTGGTAGACCATCATGAACCGCTCTTCCTTCTTACCCAGATAGTCAATCGCGGTCACGTCCGTGAGCAGATTGTACTGAAGAGACTGTTTCAAAAAGCCAAGGACAGCCAGAAGATCTTGCTTTTTGATCGTTACCGTCACTTCACCCCGAAATTCGACGACCTCAATGATGGAGGAGGCGAACTTTTCTTTCAGCTTGACTACTGCACGATTGTTTTCTGCCATGGCATCCAACCCTTTTTTGGGATTTGATATATTCTTAGTTACATCCGGACGAGTTAAGCGGCAGCCGATTCGATCCTGTTGCCAAGGCCAATGGCGGAGCCGAACGAATTTTTGTCATGCATGATCTTGTCCTGCAATTTCATGAGGCCGTACAGGAGCGCCTCGGGACGCGGGGGGCAGCCCGGAATATAGACGTCGACCGGAAGCGCCTCATCAATCCCCTGCACAACGCTGTAGGTGTCGAAGATCCCGCCGGAACAGGCGCAAGCGCCCATGGCAATGACCCATTTGGGTTCAGGCATCTGCTCATAGACGGTTTTAATGACCGGCAGCATCTTCTTGGTGACCGTACCGGCAATGATGATGCAGTCCGACTGCCGGGGAGAGGCACGAAAGATGATGCCGAAACGGTCAAGGTCGTTATGGGAGGCGCCCGTCGCCATCATCTCGATGGCACAGCAGGCCAGACCAAAGGTCATGGGCCAGATGGACGACTTTCTGGACCAGTTGACGAGCGCATCCAGGGACGTGGTTATGATGTTGTCGCCAAGCGGATTATCTACTCCCATTCCAGTGCTCCTTTTTTCCAAACGTAAATGTAACCGACAAAGAGGATGACGATAAAGGTCCCCATCTCAACTAGGCCAAACACGCCAAGTTTTTTGTACAGGATCGCCCACGGATACAGAAACACCGCCTCGATATCGAACAGAATGAACAACATGGCGATCAGGTAGAACTTGATCGAGAAGCGCTCCCGTGCCGTGCCGACCGGCTCACAGCCACTCTCGTACGGAGCCAGCTTGAGAGTCGAGGGCTTCTTCGGGCCGATGAGCGAGGACATGACGATCGAGACAAGTCCGAACAAAACGGCGACAACGACCAGGAGAAGTATGGGGAGATATGCACCAAGCATCGGAAACCCTCCTAATTACTTGCGGTATACTGTATACAAAACGCTGTCAAAATAGGGTATTTGATTTTCTTTGTCAAGCAGATTTTTCCCCTTTTTTGGTACCAGGGAAAATATCGGGGCATTCTTCTCAACATATTAAAATCAAAATAAAAAAACCTCTTTAAGATTGACAAAATCTGACCTGATGTGCTATCCAGAACACCCCGTTGCCAGCTCATTTCGAAATTAAATAGAAGGGGCATTCCACCATGAACCACACTCGCTCCAGCGCACTCTTCCAACAGGCCAAAACAGCGATTCCCGGCGGCGTCAATAGCCCGGTCAGGGCATTTAAGTCCGTGGGAGCCGACCCGCTTTTCATCAAAAAGGCAGCCGGAAGCACTATCTACGACGAGGACGGCAACGCCTTCGTGGACTACGTCGGCTCCTGGGGGCCAATGATCGTGGGGCACTGCCATCCTCAGGTGATCGAGGCGGTCAAGCGCACCATGGACAACGGCGCAAGTTTTGGCGCGCCGACGGAACAGGAAACCATCCTGGCCACCATGGTGATTGAGGCAGTTCCCTCCATCGAAATGGTGCGAATGGTCAGTTCCGGGACAGAAGCCACCATGAGCGCCATCCGTCTGGCCCGCGGCTACACCGGGCGAGACAACATCCTCAAATTTTCCGGCTGCTACCACGGCCATGCAGATTCCCTGCTGGTCAAGGCCGGCTCAGGTGCCGCCACATTCGGCGTGCCCGACTCTCCCGGCGTACCTGCGGATTTTGCCAAACATACCCTGACGGCAGAATACAACTCCCTCGACTCGGTGAGAAAACTGGTGGACGAGAACAGGGGCACCATTGCCTGCATCATCGTAGAGCCGGTGGCAGGCAACATGGGGACCGTCCCGCCGCGGGAAGGTTTCCTGGAGGGATTGCGGGAGATATGCACCAACGAGGGCATCATTCTGATCTTCGACGAGGTCATGTCCGGCTTCCGGGTGGCCTACGGCGGTGCCCAGTCCCTGTTCGGCATCACCCCCGACATGACCACCTTGGGCAAGATTATCGGCGGCGGTCTACCGGTGGGCGCCTTTGGCGGCAAGCGCGAGATCATGGAAAAACTGTCCCCATCCGGCGGCATCTACCAGGCAGGCACACTCTCGGGCAACCCGCTGGCCATGTCGGCAGGAATCGCGACCCTTGGCCTGCTCAAGCAGCCCGGGTTCTATGAAGGGTTGGAGGAGAAGAGCCGCCAAGTAGCGGAAGGCATCGCCAAGGCAGCCAAGACGGCCGGCTACCCGATCTATTCCACCCGGGTCGGCAGCATGTTCTGCGCCTTCTTCAGCAAAAACGAGGTCTACGACTGGCCGACCGCCTCCGCATGTGACACCACGGCGTTCGCCAAATATTTCCTGGCCATGCTGGATGAAGGAATCTATCTGGCGCCGTCCCAGTTTGAGACAGCTTTCGTGTCGGCCGCCCTCAGCGAGGCTGATATGGAAAAGACCATCGCCGCCGCCGCGAAATGCTTCCGTTTGATTGCCTAGGTCAAACGTTATTTTGTTATTTTGTTTGACATTATGTGTGCGGCCATGCTAAGGAATACCGGTTTTGGTGCCCATATTGGGGGCTACAGCTATGGATCGTGACAAGCGCGACCTGTTCAAAAGCCTGTCCATGGTGTCCAGTATGGGCATCTCGGTCGTCCTGGCAATAGGAATCGGCGTCTGGTTCGGCCTGACGCTCGACCGCTGGCTCGGCACCAAGCCATGGTTCTTTTATATCTTTTTGTTTATCGGGATTGCGGCCGGTTTCAAGAACATCTACGTAATAGCCGGCAGGGAGATCCACAGAGATGACGACAGCGATAAACGAGGATAACCTCTTCGCCGTCATTGTCAAAGGGAGCCTGGCCCTGCTGGCGATTATGAGCGCTGCCGGCTTCATCTTTTTTTCGCTTAAGACCGGGATGGGCATCCTGGCAGGCGGCATCATTGCCGTCGTCAATTTTGCCTGGCTGCGCAATGTACTCCAGCGAATCCTCGGCCTGATGCCGGCTAAGCCTAACCTGTACGCTCAAATCAGGTTCGTGGCCCGGATCGCCGTTACCGGCTTGGTATTGTACGTCATCATCACGTCGGGACGTTTCTCGCTGGCAGGGTTGCTGGCAGGACTGTCCGTAATCGTTGTCAACATAATAGCACTTTCAATATATGGTGCCCTGCGCACGGGAGGTTAGCTTCATGGTTCACCCCTTACTGTTTCTCGAGTTTTTCCGCAAGTTGCTTGCACCGTTGCATGTTAACGAAGCCAGTGCCGACGCCATCGCCTACACTTGGCTGATCATCATCCTGTTGCTGGTGCTTTCCGTGCTGGCTACGTCGGCACTCAAAGCGGTCCCCGGCGGATTGCAGAATTTCATGGAAGTGGTTGTCGGCGGCATTGAAAACATGATCATAGAGACCATGGGCGAACATGGCCGTCCCTACTTCCCACTGATAGCAACCTTGGCGATCTTCATCCTGGTTTCAAACCTGACCGGCCTGATCCCTGGCTTCTTTCCCCCCACTGCCAACATCAACACCACGGCCGCCTGCGCCGTAATCGTCTTTCTCTCGACCCACGTGGTCGGGATCAAGCACCACGGACTTCACTACCTGAAGCATTTCATGGGGCCCATCGCCTGGCTGGCACCGATCATGTTCTTCATTGAGGTCATCGGCCATTTGAGCCGCCCGGTTTCCCTCACCCTTCGTCTCTTCGGCAACATGAATGGCCATGAACTGGTCCTGATGATCTTCTTCGGACTGGCTCCTTTCCTGGTGCCGCTGCCGATGATGCTGATGGGCGTGCTGGTTTCCTTCATCCAAGCCTTCGTTTTCATGCTCCTGGCCATGATCTACATCCAGGGGTCGCTGGAAGAGGCACACTAGGCGGCGGTCCTTTTCCGCCCTGGCTGCGTAAGTCTTCGGACTCGCTTGTGCGGCGTAGCGCTGCTACGCCTCCGCGCTCACCCTCGACAGCCTTGCCAGGACGGAAAATGCCTCGCCTCTACATTCGTATCAATAACGTTTTCACAGATCCTATACTGTTTAGGATAACTACCATAAGAAGAGAGGAGAAGTAACAATGAGCTTTTTCACGATGTGCGTTCTGGCAGCAGGTATCGGCATGGCACTGGGCACCCTGGGTACCGGCATCGGTCAGGGTCTGGCAGTTAAAAGCGCCGTTGAGGGCGTTTCCCGTAACCCCGGCGCTTCCGGCAAAATCCTGACCACCATGATGATCGGTCTGGCCATGATCGAGTCCCTGGCCATCTACGCCCTGGTTGTCTGCCTGATCATCCTGTTCGCCAACCCCTACAAAGAGATCGCAACCAAGCTGGCCGAAACCGTCGCCAAGTAATTTCTTGCCGCATCGACAGTTACGCGTAACAGAAAAGGGCATCCCGCGGGATGCCCTTTTCTATGTTTTTACGGTTCCATTTGCGACGCCGCGTATTGCCGCAAATCACTCCTCTTCCTTCAAGGCCCCTTCCTCTTCGTTTGACGCAACACTTTCGGCGATCCCACCCCACGGCATACGCACCACCGCCCTAACCACATAGCGATAGACCATCTTGCGCTCAAGGCCAGAATCCACATAGACGGTTTCCGCAAGCGGCTCCTTGTTCAGCGGCAGATAAGGCATGAGTTCGCCTTTGGCGCCGCGATACACGTTATATCCAACAAGGGTGCCTTCCTCGGGAGCCAGAGCCACGAATTCCAGCTTGATCTCCGTGGGCGCCGGCAGGACCTGGAGAACCGGAGGAAGCGGTGACCTCGTCACTCTCACACGCACAGGCGCCGAACTCGGCCCTACGGAGTTGTCGCGGGCAAAGGGAACAACATAGTAACTGTAGGCGGTATCCCTGGGCGTCTCGCTGTCTAGGAGCACAACCTTGTTGCCGTAGACCTGGGCGGCATCGGGCAGATCGAGATAGAGCTTGCGAAAAAGGTGAAAATCGTCTGTGCAGGCGGGGCAATCGGGCTGTTGAAGCGATGACTCGACACGCTTGAAGATACTTACGCCGGCCAAATCCCGGAGGGAACGCCCGGCCAAATCCTTATCGGGCAGCACAAAGGCAAGCTTAACGCTTGAGCCGCTCTGGCTGGCAGTCAAACCGGACACGGCAGCCGGGACCAGCATGTCAGGATAGAGTAGAGGCCCCTTTTTCCCGCAACCGGCAACCAACGACACTACAACGAACAACAGCAGAAAACGACCGCCCATACGAACCTCGGCATCCATCTATTTTGGTGGTCCCGGTAAACCGGTAGCGACCAGGTACACCTCGAATGTTCCCGCCGCCGAGTTGAAACGAATTCTGTTCTGGAAGATCTCCACGATCCTGGCACCGGCAACCTGATCGCCTTCCCGCAGGAGAAAACCGTTCACCACCGCCCGCGATGCGGCACGATGTTCCTGCCAGGCGATGCCCGACACCTTGATATCCGCTGGGGCGGGGACAAGGGACACGGCAGCGGGCTTGGCAGATTCTACAGGGACGTTGATGTTCTCTCCACCTACCGGAGTAACACGTTTTATCGGCTTGGCGACTGGGGCGTGCCGGGGCACCGGCGGGGTCCTGCCGGTTTTCAGTGCCTTTGCCGGGGGCGGCGCGCCTTTCTGCGGGGGAACAGCCACAGAAGGTTTGGGCGGCGGTACGGGCAGCATCGGTCTGGCGGAAAGGGACGGTGGTGGTGCCGGCGAGAGTGTAACCGGTACCGGTGTGACCTGGGATGGTAAAATGGCATGTTTCTTCCCCTTGCCGTCGTGCAGTAGCAGGAAGGTCATACCGAAGGTTATGAGTGATGCCAACAGCGCCAGCCCCATAATTACGGGCCAGTTACGGCGTTCTTTTTGAGGAACCGGACCGTTTTTGAACAATTCCCCGGCGATATTGATCATGCCGCTGCCGCGGGCCTTCCGTTCCTTTTCGGATTCCAGCTTTTTCAAGGCATCGAGGATATAACTCATACGTTTCTGATCACTTTCCCGGAAAGAACAGACCGGCGATTCGTTTCCAAAGGCCCCTACGGGGACCCGCAAACCCGGCTTCGGCAATGACCTTGGCGGCTATGTCCGGCGTTACCGTCAGGCTTTCCCGCGTCCAGGCCATGAGCAGCGCCTGCTCGCAGGCAACATTGATAAGGCGGGGAATACCGCCCGAAACGCGGTAGATGCGTTTCACCGCCCCCTCGGAGAACAGCCCTGGAATACGACTCCCGGAGATCTTCAGACGATGACTGATATACTCTTTCGTGTCGTCCAGTCCCATGGGCGACAGCCTGCAGCGAACCGTGATGCGTTGGTTAAGCTGCCGCAGATCGTGGCGGTTGAATACGGCATCGAGTTCGGGCTGACCGGCCAGAATAATCTGGATAAGTTTGTCCCGCTCCGTCTCCAGATTGGATATCATGCGTACCTGTTCCAGGACCTCAGGAGCCAGGTTCTGGGCCTCGTCGATCACCAGTACCAAGGTGCGGCCGGCGGCATTCTGCTCCAACAAGTAGCGGTTAAGGACCTCCAGGTAAGCAAAACTGTTCTTCTCCGCAGCCTCGATACCGAAATCCCGGCAGATGCTCGCCAGAAGCTGTTCTCCCGACAGGCAGGGGTTGAAGATCAGAGCGCTTTTGTATTTTTCCGGGTCGAGTTGCGACAATAAGGTCCGCAGCACCGTGGTCTTGCCGGTGCCGACCTCGCCGGTCATGGCGATAAAACCGGCATGACTGTCGATGCCGTACAGAAGATGGGCAAACGCCTCGCGATGGTTGCCGCTCAGGTAGATGAACTGGGGATTGGGCGTGATCGTAAAAGGCTTTTCGGTGAATCCGAAAAAATCACAGTACATCGGGCACTACTTTCCCTCACGCGCGGCGCGAATCTCGCTCTCGACCCGGACCCTGGCCGTACCGCCAGGGACGTTGCGGGCATTGACGCTGGCCTCGACAGTTATGGCCTCGAAGATATCATTGTCGATCTTGGCCGAAAACAGCTGCCACTCGGCCAGCGAAAGCTCGGTGATGTCCATCTCGTTTTCGACGCAGTAGGCTACCGCCTTCCCTACCACCTCATGGGCGTCGCGGAAGGCAAGCCCTTTGCGCACCAGGTAGTCGGCCACGTCTGTGGCGGTGGAAAAACCATAACCGGCGGCGCGACGCATGGACGCCTCGTTGACCCGCATCTCCTTGATCATGTCAGCAAAGATCTTGAGGCTCCCCTTAACTGTGTCGATGGTGTCGAAAAGAGGTTCCTTGTCCTCCTGCATATCCTTGTTGTAGGCCAGCGGCAGCGACTTCATCACCGTCAAAAGCGCCATCAGATTGCCGTAGACCCTGCCGGTTTTGCCCCGCACCAGTTCGGGTACGTCCGGGTTCTTCTTCTGGGGCATGATGGACGAACCGGTGCAGAAGCCGTCCGACAGTTCGATGAACCGGAACTCGCTGGTGGACCAGAGGATCAACTCCTCGGAAAACCGGGACAGATGCATCATCAGGATCGATGACGCCGCCAGAAATTCCAGGCCGAAATCCCGATCCGAAACAGAATCCAAGGAGTTGCGAGTAATCGCGGGGAAATTGAGCTGCTCGGCCACGTACTCCCGGTCTATGGGAAAGGTTGTGCCAGCCAGGGCGCCGGCTCCCAGGGGGAGCACGTTGACCCGTTTCAGGCAGTCATCCATGCGTCCCTTGTCGCGCTTGAACATCTCTACATAGGCCATAAGGTGGTGGCTGAACAGGATCGGCTGGGCGGTTTGCAGATGGGTGAAACCGGGCATGATCACATCAAGATTCGTCTCGGCCTGCCCCAAAAGCGCGTCGATCAGCAGGTCAAGATAGGTGGTGATATCCACGATCTCATCCCGCAGATAAAGGCGAATATCCAGAGCTACCTGATCGTTGCGCGAGCGGCCGGTATGCAGGCGCTTGCCAGCCTCGCCGATTTTGGCGGACAGCCTCGACTCGATATTCATGTGGATGTCTTCCAGCGCGATGGAGAAGTCGAACTCTCCCGCCTCGATCTGCTGCAGGATCTGCTGCAGGCCGTGGACGATCTGCTCCACATCCTCCATGGGGATGATCCCCTGCTTGCCCAACATGCGGGCGTGGGCAATGGAGCCGCGGATATCCTGGTGATAGAGACGCTTGTCGAACTGGATCGAGGCGGTGAACTCCTCAACGAATTTATCGGTGGGCTGGGTGAAGCGACCGCCCCACAGCTTGTCTTTGGACATGGTATCTCGGTTCCTCGTGCTTGAGAGTAAAGTTGATGACGGCCGCTACTATACGTGAAAAATGGATAAAATCAAAGCGGAGAGGTGCGACTTTTTCTTTCCTGTGCTAAACCGCAAAGGAAGCGGATACAACGAAGGGGCATACCATGGCATGCCCCTTCGTGTGCAAAAAAACGCCGTGCAAACAAATGTCCTATTTCTTCCGGTTGGCCTGCATCAGCGACCTGATCCTGAGCCGCAGGGAATTGATCTTGATGAAGCCTTCGGCGTCAGCCTGGTTGAATACCTGATCCTTCTCGAAAGTTGCAAAATCCAGATTGAAGAGTGAATCGGTCTCGGACTTGCGTCCCACGGTGCGGCAGAGCCCCTTGTACAGCTTGACGCGGGCCACGCCGTTGACGCACTTTTGGGAATCGTCGATCAGCGTCTGGAGCATCTGGCGCTCGGGGGAAAACCAGTAACCGGCGTAGATCTGCCGGGCATACTCGGGAATCAGGCTATCACGGATGCGCAGGACTTCGCGGTCCATGGTGATCTGTTCCACCGCCGAGTGGGCCTCGCGCAGGATGGTGCCACCGGGGGTCTCGTAGACGCCGCGGGACTTCATACCCACCGAACGGTTTTCCAGCAGGTCCACCCGGCCGATACCGTGCTGCCCCCCCAGGAAGTTGAGGTGGGCCAGCAACTGAGCCGGCGTCATCTTCTCGCCGTCCACCGCCACGGCGTTGCCGTTCTTGAACTCGATCTCCACGTACTGCGGCTTATTGGGGGCCTTTTCCGGCGGCGTGGTCAATACATACATCTCCTCGGGCGCTTCGGCCCAGGTATCCTCCAGAATGCCGCCCTCAAAGGAGATATGCAGCATGTTGCGGTCGGAAGACCAAGGGCGCTTTTTGGTGACCGGGATCGGGATGCCATTCTTCTTGGCGTATTCGATCAAGGCCTGGCGGCTGTTCAGGTCCCATTCGCGCCAGGGGGCGACGACCTTGATGGCGGGGTTGAAGTGGTAGTAGGCCAGTTCGAAACGGACTTGATCGTTCCCCTTGCCGGTGGCGCCGTGGGAGACGGCATCACATTTTTCTTTGGCGGCGATCTCCATCTGACGTTTGGCGATAAGCGGCCGGGCGATGGAGGTACCCAACAGATAATGCCCTTCGTAGATGGCATTGGCGCGGAACATGGGGAATACGAAATCCCGCACGAATTCTTCCCTCAGGTCGTCGATGTAGACCTTGTCGGCGCCGGTGGCCAGAGCCTTCTCACGGATCGGGGCCAGTTCGTCCCCCTGCCCCAGGTCGGCCGAAAAGGCCACCACCTTGCAACCATACTCGTTTTTAAGCCATTTGAGGATGATGGAGGTATCCAGGCCACCCGAATAGGCCAGGACGATCTTCTTGATTTCCTGTTTCTGAGTTTTTGCCATGTTGGTTCTCCTTTAACGGATTAGTATGAAATATTCCATCAATGTTTCGTCAGGGAAACGGTGCTTTTATCCATCCCTCAAGAAGCGTCGATTTTTCGTCAGGCCAAGGCGCCCCAGGGAACCCGCGGAGGCGTGGCAGCGCCATGTCGCACAAGGAGTTCCCACAGGGCAACGCCGGCATGGCGGAAAAGCGGTCTACCCCATGAGTGTCGCCATGATCGCCTTCTGCACATGTAATCGGTTCTCAGCCTCGTCCCAAACCACCGAATTCTTCCCTTCGATAACCGAGTCGGCAATCTCTTCACCACGATGGGCGGGGAGACAGTGCAGGACGATGGCGTCGGGTTTGGCCAGGGCCAGCAAAGCGTCATCCAGGCAGTAGCCGGCAAATGCCCTCTCCCGCTCCTTCTGTTCCGCCTCCTGCCCCATGCTCGCCCACACATCGGTGTTGAGCACATCGGCATCCCTGACCGCCGCCCTCGGGCCGTCCGTCAGAGTGATCCTGCCGGGGGCCTTGGCATCGGCCCAGGCCAGCACCGCCTGGTCCGGCCGGTAACTCGTAGGGCAGGCCAGGGCCAGGTCGAATCCGAAGATGGCGGCAGCCTCGATCCAGGTGTTGGCCATGTTGTTACCGTCTCCCACCCAGGCGAACTTGAGCCCCTCGTAGGTACCCTTGTGTTCCATGACCGTCAGCAGGTCGGCCATGATCTGGCAGGGATGGAACAGGTCGGTCAGTCCGTTGATGACCGGCACGGATGAATACCGGGCAAACTCGTCCACGATCTCCTGGCCGAAGGTTCGGATCATCACGCCGTCGCAGTAGCGGGACATGACTCGTGCCGTATCCTTGATAGGCTCGCCTCGCCCGATCTGGGAATCCCTGTTGGAGATGAAGAGGCCGTGCCCACCCAGTTGAAACACCCCCACCTCGAAGGAGATGCGGGTCCGGGTGGAGGACTTCTCGAAGATCATGGCCAGGGTTTTGCCGTCCAGAAGCCGGTGGGGGAGGCCCTGTTTCTGTTTCTCCTTCAACTCTCGCGCCAGGGTGAGCATGCTGTAGAGTTCAATCTCGCTGTAATCGTGCAGCGCCAAAAAATGTCGCGCCATGATTTCCTCCGTTTATGCCTCGACCTCGGCAAAAATGCCGTCGAGAATTGCAATCATCGTATTGATTTCCTGTTTGGACACCACCAGCGGCGGTACGAAACGCAGCACCGTGTCGTGGGTAACGTTGAGCAGCAGGCCGCGGCTGTGCCCCTTCTTGACGATCTCGGCGCCGGGGACAGACAGGCCCATGCCGATCATCAGGCCGATGCCGCGCACCTCCCTGACAAAAGGATATTTCCGCCCCAGAGACTCCAGCTCTCCAACCAGATACTCGCCGATTTCCTCGGTGCGGTTGAGAATCCCCTCCTCCAGGATGGTGCGGACCGTGGCGATGGCCGCCGCGCAAACCAGGGGATTGCCCCCGAAGGTGGAGCCGTGGGTGCCGGGCACGAAGGCGGCGGCAAACTCGTCCCTGGCCAGCATGGTGCCGATGGGCGCCCCACCGGCCAGGGCCTTGGCCAGGGTCATGATGTCGGGAAGCACATCGAAGTGTTCGTAAGCAAAGAGCTTGCCGGTACGCCCCATGCCCACCTGCACCTCGTCGAAGATCAGGATCAGGCCGAGTTGGTCGCAGATGCGCCGCACTTCCTGGAAATAACCGGGCGACGGCACGTTGACGCCCCCTTCGCCCTGAATCGGCTCCAGCATAACGGCGCAGGTGTTGGCCGTGACGGCCGCCTCCAAGGCGGAGACATCGTCGAAAGGCACGTGCTTGAAGCCGTGTAGCAACGGATCGAAGAAACGCTGCACCTTCTCCTGGCCGGTAGCGGAGACGGTAGCCATGGTGCGGCCGTGGAACGACTCGGCTGCGGTAATGATCTCGTAGCGCTCGGGGCCGAACTTGTCACGGCTGTACTTCCTGGCCAGTTTGATGGCCGCTTCGTTGGCCTCCGCTCCTGAGTTGCAGAAAAAGGCCTTGTCGGCAAACGAATGGCTGCACAACAGTTCGGCCAGTTCAATCTGCTGCGGGATCTGGTAGTAGTTGGAACAGTGGATCAACTCGGCAGCCTGTTTCTGCAGGGCGGCGACGACGGCAGGATGACAATGCCCCAGGTTGTTGACGGCGACCCCCCCAAGAAAATCCAGATATTCCTTGCCGTCGGCATCCCACAGGCGGCATCCCTGTCCCCTAACCGGCACGATGGGGTAGCGGCCATAGGTCTTCATGATGTATTTATCCGACTTTTCTATCCATTGTTGTGTGTTCATTGCGTTTCCAATCCCATAAACAGGCTGTTGAAATATCCAGGTTGTTCAAAAATAGTCAGATCGTCGCACCCGCAGAAGGCCCTGCGGAGGCGTAGCAGCGCTACGCCGCACAAAAGGGACTTCGAGGACGGCGGCGAGATGGCTGTTTTTCAACAACCTCATAATTCATCTCACGATTTCCGTACCGATGCCGCCGTCGGTAAATATCTCCAGCAACACGGCGTGCTCGACCCGGCCATCGATGATATGGGCCTTCCTGACCCCTTCGTTCAAGGCATCGGCGCAGCAGACCACCTTGGGTATCATGCCGCCGGTGATGGCCTCTTCCTCGATCAAACGGTGCATATCGGCCACGGCGATGCTGCCGAGCAGGGTACCGTTGCTGTCCTTGACCCCTGCGATATCGGTCAGCAGGATCAATTTCTCGGCGTGTAGGGCCGCCGCCACCCGGCCAGCCACCAGATCGGCGTTAATGTTGTAGCTTTCCCCTTCCGGGCCAACCCCCACCGGGGCGATCACCGGCAGGTAGTTCCCGCCTTCCAGGGTTTTGATCAGGTCGGTGTTGACCTTGACCACATCCCCCACATAGCCGATATCCACCATCTCGTGGGAGCCGTCCTCCGCCTTGACCTCTTGAAGCAGTTTCTTGGACAAGAGCAGCGTTCCGTCCTTACCGGAAAGCCCCACCGCACGACCGCCATGTTGGTTCAGGTAGCCGACGACCTCCTTGTTCACCTGGCCGACCAGTACCATCTCCACCACCGACATGGTCTCGGCATCGGTCACCCGCATGCCGCGGACAAATTCGGAGACGATCCCATAGCGCTGAAGGGTCTGGTTTATCTGCGGGCCGCCGCCATGCACGATGACCGCGTTGATCCCCAAAGATTTAAGCATGATCACATCCAGGGCGAATGAGGCCTTCAGCCTTTCGTCCGCCATGGCATGACCGCCGTATTTAATGACAAAGGTCTTTCCCGAAAAGCGCCTGATGTACGGCAGCGCCTCCATCAGCGTATTGGCTTTTCCAATCAGGTGTTCCATCATAGAGCCGTACCTTGATCCCCAAAAATAAAACTGCCGACCAGAAAGGTGGCAGCTTACCGTAAAGCAGACAAAATCTCAAAAGTTTATTTATTGCAACGGCAACGTGACCGTTACTGTACTCCCCCGCTGCGGCTCGCTGTCAATGGTGATACTTCCTCCATGCTGACGCACAAACTCGAGGGCGTAGAACAGGCCCAACCCGAATCCCCGCACTTGCCCAGCATTGTCCGGGTCTGCCTGATAGAATTTTTCGAAAACCTTGGACAACTCCTCCCGGGGGATGCCGATGCCGGTATCGGCGACGACAACGCGAACAGCGTCCCCGGTGTTGCATAGTGTGATGGACACATGACCGGTTTCGCCGGAAAACTTGTAGGCGTTTCCAATGACCTGCTGAAAAGCAAAGGTGATCTTCCCCCGGTCAAGCTGCAATATAGGCAACGGCAGGGCGTGGAACTCGGTTTCGATCCCCTCCTTGCACTGTGCTTCCCCTATGACTTCCACCAGAATACTGTTCAGATCGCACGGTTCGAGACTCAACCCCTCGCGCCCTTCCATGACCTTGCTGAAAGAGAGCAGGTCCGACACCAGACGTCCCAAATACTCGACCTCATTATTGACGAGTTTTATATTTTGGTGAAAGGCTTGGTCGTTCTGATCGTAGACACCCTGTTCCGCATTCTGCAGAAAAAGTGAGATGGCGGTGATCGGAGTCCGCAGCTTGTGGGAGATCAACGAAAGGAAATTACTTTTGAAACGGTCAAGACGTTTGAGACTGGCCAACTCCTCCTTGAGCCGCTTTTTCGCCAGGGACTTTTCCACGGAGGTCCGGAGCTGCAACAGGTTGAGGGGTTTGTTGATAAAGTCGTCCGCCCCCTCCCTGAGGGCATTGAGGATGATCTCCTTCTGGGAAAACCCGGTCATGATGATCACGACTGCATTGGGGTCCAGCGTCTTTACCTGGCTGAGCAGATCAATCCCCGACCCGCCCGGCATCATCACATCGGTCAGAATCAGGTCACAATGTTCCCTTTGGTAGATTTGCAGCGCCTCTGCGCAACTGCCGGCCTGAAGAATGCGGTATTCCCTGAGGACCTTTTCGCACAATTCGCGGATAACCCGTTCATCATCCACGACAAGGACCGTTTCCTGCGTATGCAACGGATGGGGCTCCTCGTTATCCAGCTTCTGCACAGTCATTACGAAACCTGTTCACCTTGATCACATTATAGTCCAGTCAACCCCGACAGTATCCGGGCGGCGGCAGACAAGGCCTCTTCCAACCTTTCAGGCTGGGAGCCGCCAGCCTGGGCCAGTTCGGGTTTCCCACCGCCACTGCCTCCGATGAGGGGGGCCAGCTGTTTGATTATATCACCTGCCTTCACGGTGGCAACCAGACCTTTAGTGACCGCCACCAGGAGATTGGCCTTGCCCCCGATGGCTGCGCCCAGGACCACGACTCCTTCTCCGATACGGTCCTTCAGCGTATCTGAGAGATCGCGCAGGGCCTTGACATCCTCCACCGGCACCTTGACGGCCAACAGCTTCATGCCCTGCACCTCCACAGCCTGCGCAAGCAGGTCGCCCGAGGCGGCAGCGTTGAGCTTGCCCTGCAGGGATTCGATCTCCCGCTGCAACTCCTTCTGGCGGGAGAGGAGTCGTTCCAGCCGTTCCAGGGGATTGCCCCCCTCGGCCTTGAGCAGCGAGGCCATGGCTCGCTGTTCGTCCTCAACCTGCCGGACAAAGGCAAGGGCACCGGTGCCGGTCAACGCTTCGATGCGGCGCACACCGGCAGCGATGCCGGTTTCGGCGACGATCTTGAACAGCCCGATGTCTCCGGACGCACGCACATGGGTACCGCCGCACAACTCCATGCTGACGTCCCCGACCCTGACCACCCGCACCGTGTCGCCGTACTTCTCGTCGAACAACGCCGTGGCCCCGGCCTCGATGGCTTCCGCTATCTGCATCTGGTTTGTAACCACCTGATCGTTGTTCATGATGTAGGCGTTGACCAAATCCTCGACCCGGCTTATCTCTTCGGTGGTCATGGCCAAGAAGTGGGTGAAGTCAAAGCGGAGGCGATCAGCGGAAACCAGGGACCCGGCTTGCTTGACATGATCGCCCAGGACCTGGCGCAGGGCCGACTGGAGAAGGTGGGTGGCGGTATGATTGCGGGCCGTGGCACTCCGGGTGGGTTGGGCCACCTTCAGGTCTGCGGCGTCCCCCCTATTGAGCACGCCCTCCTTCACCACACCGTGGTGTACGATCAGATCCGGGTAGGGACGACTGGTGGCCCGCACCTCCAGATGGGCGTTGCCGGTGGAGATAGTCCCTTCATCCCCCTTCTGCCCCCCGGAGTCGCCGTAGAAGGAGGTCGTTTCCGTGATCACCCCGACAGAGTCGCCGGCGACTGCAGAGTCTACCTCGACGCCGTTCCGGACGATAGCAAGTACCGGCCCGTAGACCGACATCTCGTCGTACCCCACAAAAGTGCTACGCACCCCGCGGTTGTGAAGCTCCTTGAATACCTGGGCGATCCCCTCCTCTCCCGATCCCTTCCAGTGTTCCCGGGCCTGTTCCCGCTGTTTCCCCATGCAGGTCTCGAAGCCGGCCTCGTCGATGGTGAAGCCCTCGCTCTCCACGATATCTGCGGTCAGATCGGTGGGGAAGCCATAGGTGTCGTACAGCTTGAAAAGGATGTCGCCCGGGATAATGTTCTTCCCGGCCCCACGCAAAGAGGCGACCTCATCGTTCAGTATGGCCAAACCACGGTCAAGGGTTTCCGCGAAGCGTTGTTCCTCGGCCAGAACGACCTTTTTGATATAGGCCTCCCGCTCCAACAGTTCCGGGTAGGCGTCACCCATCATGTCGCGGACCGCATCCACCGTATGGTAGAGCATGGGCTCGGCAAAACCGAGCATCTTGGCATGGCGGGCGGCGCGACGCATGATGCGGCGCAGCACGTAGCCGCGTCCCTCGTTGCTCGGCAAGGCCCCGTCGCAGATCAGGAAGGTTGTCGCCCGCGAGTGATCGGCAATGACCCGCATGGAAACGTCGTCCTTCTCGTTGGCCCGGTATTTCTTACCCGAGAGGCGCTCCACATGCCGGATAATTCCTTGCAGCAGGTCGGTGTCGTAGTTGGAAATGACCCCCTGCATAACCGCCGAAATACGTTCAAGCCCCATGCCCGTGTCCACCGACGGTTTAGGCAACGGCGTCAGGACGCCGTCGCTCGATCGGTTGAACTGCATGAAGACGTTGTTCCAAATCTCCATGTAGCGGTCGCAGTCGCAGCCGACGGTGCACTCTGGGCTGCCGCACCCCGCCTCGGGTCCCTGATCGTAGAAGATCTCCGAGCAGGGGCCGCAGGGACCGGTGTCCCCCATGGACCAGAAGTTGTCTTTCTCACCGAAACGGAAGATCCGCTCTCGGGGGACCCCCTCCTGAAGGTGCCAGATGTCGGCGGCCTCGTCGTCGTCCGTGTACACGGACACATACAGACGGTTCTTGTCAAGTCCCAGATCCCTGGTCAGAAACTCCCAGGCAAAAGCGATTGCCTCCTTCTTGAAATAATCGCCAAAGGAGAAGTTGCCCAGCATCTCGAAGAAGGTATGGTGGCGGGCCGTGCGCCCTACATTTTCCAGGTCGTTGTGTTTGCCGCCGGCGCGCACGCATTTCTGCGAACTGCACGCCCGGGTGTACTCCCGCTTTTCCATACCGAGGAAACAGTCCTTGAACTGGTTCATCCCAGCGTTGGTAAACATCAGGGTCGGGTCATTCTTGGGGATGATGCCCGAACTTGGCACCACCGTGTGGCCCCGGTCGGCAAAAAACTTGAAAAAACGTGCGCGAATCTCATTCCCTGTCATCGGTATCCTCATACGCAGTGTCAATAGTAATTTTACTCGATTTCATCAACCTTCAGCACCTTCATGATCGTCCCGAGTCCAAACCCGCGCCGCTGCAAAAAGGCGATTACCCGGCGTTTTTCGCGATCCGTCGCCACGGAAAAGGAAAATCCGGGAAACCGCCGCTCCATAACGCCACGCAGGCCGACCTGTTCGTCGTGTTCGTGGCGGATACGCCCCAGAACCTCATCGATAAGCCCGGCCGGAACCCCTCGGCGGCGCAGTTCAAGCCGCAGGCGTGGGCCAAAAAAGCGCCCACCGCTCACGGCAATCTCGGCAAAGTGCTCGGCAAAACTGCGGTCATTAAGCCACCCTTCGTTCACCAGGCGGGCCACAGCCTCCTCGATTGCCGCTTCGTCCAATCCCCGGCGGGTTAGTTTCTCCCGCATCTTCGCCGTTGTGTAATCGCGTACGGCGAGCAGCTTGAGGGCCTCCTGGAAGGCTCGTTCCGGGGACGACAACTCAGAATTTTTCAATGTCGAGCTTCCGGACTTCCCCTGAATCTTCCTCCTGTGACTCGAAGCTGTCCCATGAGGCGTCCGAGGTGGAGGAAATACCGGACACCTTGAGGGCGAAATCGTCCGGGTTCGTACTCTGGCGCAAGGCCTCGTCGTAGCTGATCAACCCGGCGGTATAGAGCTTCATCAGCGATTGGTCGAAGGTCTGCATGCCGTAAGTGACATACCCCTGGGAGATGGCATCGTGAAGTTGCTTGGTCTTTTCCTTGTCGTCGATGTACTCCTTGACCCTGGCCGTACCGAGCATGACCTCAACGGCAGGAACGCGTCCCTTGCCGTCGGCCCGCGGCACCAGTCGCTGGGAGAGTACCCCCTTGATGATGCTGGACAACTGGATACGTACCTGGCGCTGATGATACGGGGGAAAGACACCGATGATACGGTTGATGGTCTCGGCCGCGTCCATGGTGTGCAGGGTCGACATGACCAGGTGGCCGGTCTCGGCGGCGGTCATGGCGGTTTCTATGGTCTCGTAATCGCGCATCTCCCCCACCAGGATGACGTCCGGGTCCTGGCGCAGGGCGCCCTTGAGCGCCGCGGAGAAACTCGGCGTGTCGGTGCCGACCTCCCGTTGGCTGATGATGCTTTTATTATCCCGGTGGAGAAACTCCACCGGGTCTTCGATGGTGATGATATTGGCGGTCCGGTTCTGGTTGATGTAGTCGATCATGGCCGCTAGGGTGCTCGACTTGCCCGAACCGGTGGTGCCGGTCACCAGGATGAGGCCGCGCTCCTCCTGGCAGATCTTCTTCAGGACCGGCGGCAGGTTCAAACCATCCAGCGTCGGTATGGTGAAGGAGATGGTACGGAAGACCATGGCCACCGTGCCGCGCTGTCGGTAGGCGCTGACCCTGAAGCGCCCCAACCCCGGCACGGCATAGGCCAGGTCCACCTCCGAGTTTTCCTCGAAAAGGCGTCGCTGGCGGTCGTTCATCATACCCTGGCACATGTCCACGACCACATCCGGCGAGAGGCGCTGGGTGTTGGGAATGGGGTGCAGCCGACCGTCGATGCGCACAATGGGCGGCAGGCCGGTTTTGATGTGAATATCCGAACCCTTAGCTTTGACAGCGATAGTCAGAATTTCGTCCAGATCCATGCGTGCCTCTCCAATCCGGCTGCTATCAGGCTGTTTCGGCGGGCACCGTTCCCTTGACCAGCGCCAGCAGCTTCCCTTCGATCTCGGCCAGGGTTTCAGGGTGTTCGGTCAGCCAGGTGCGAGAATTTTCGCGCCCTTGGGCGATCCGCTCCTTGCCGTATGAGAACCAAGCGCCGCTCTTTTCGATGATCCCCTTTTCCACCGCCAGGTCGAGCACGTCTCCGGTACGGGAGATTCCTTCGCCGTAGAGGATGTCGAATTCGACCTCTTTGAAGGGGGGGGCGACCTTATTCTTGACCACCTTGACGCGGGTACGGGAACCAATTACTTGGTCCCCTTGTTTGAGGGTGGCAATCTTGCGGATATCCATGCGCACCGAAGCATAAAATTTGAGTGCGTTCCCGCCGGTCGTCGTTTCGGGGTTGCCGAACATGACGCCGATCTTCATGCGGATTTGGTTGATGAAGATAACGCAGCAGTTTGACTTGCTGATGATGCCGGTCAGTTTGCGCAGGGCCTGGGACATGAGCCGGGCCTGGAGCCCTACATGGGAGTCTCCCATCTCGCCCTCGATCTCGGCCTTGGGCACCAGAGCCGCCACCGAGTCAATTACCAGTATATCAATGGCACCGCTGCGCACCAGGGTTTCGGTGATTTCCAGTGCCTGTTCACCGGTATCGGGTTGGGATACCAGCAGGTCGTCGGTCTTGACCCCCAGCTTGCGGGCATAGCCGATGTCCAGGGCGTGCTCCGCATCCACAAAGGCCGCAATACCGCCAGTCTTCTGGGCTTCGGCCACGATATGCAGCGCCAGGGTGGTCTTTCCGGAGGATTCCGGACCGTAGATCTCCACCACCCGTCCGCGGGGCACCCCACCGACCCCCAAGGCCATGTCCAGGGATATGGCGCCGGTCGAGATCGCCTCCACGCCCGGCAACGCCTCGTCATTGCCCAAACGCATGATGGCGCCCTTGCCGAACTGTTTCTCGATCTGACTCAGGGCCAGTTCAATCGCCTTGTTTTTTTCCTGCATGGTTATATGTCTCCTGAAAGTGGGATGAACGTAAAAGGGATGGAAAGGGGTGTTACGGTATCATATCCAGCCGTTTTCCCGCAAGGATTTATACGGAAAAAGGGCTAGCCTCCGTCAGATAGTGTCGCAACCAGTCCAGAGCCGTCCAGGCGGTCAAGGTACGGACATAATCCCGATTGCCGCCGAACCGGAAACCCTTGGTCCAAGAGCCGGCCGGGGTAGCCAGGGAGATAAACACCGTACCCACCGGTTTGTCTGCCGTCCCGCCGTCCGGCCCGGCAATGCCGGTCACAGCGAGCCCCAGATCGCTTCCCGCCGCGGTGCGCACCCCGATAGCCATGGCGGCGGCGCACTCGAAACTGACCGCTCCCCGGGTATCCAGAATTTCCTGCGGCACCGCCAAAAGACGCTGTTTAGCGGTATTGCTGTAGGTCACCAATCCTTCCTGGAAGAAGGCGGAACTGCCGGGCACATCGGTGAGTCGCTTGGCAATCAGGCCGCCGGTACACGACTCGGCCAAGGCCAGACTCAGGCCGCGCCGATCGAAAAGCTCGGCCACGGTCTGCTCCATGGTCTCGTGCCCTTCGGAAAAGATCGCCGTACCCAGCCGCTCCCGCACCAGTTCCACCGCGTCCTGGAGGTAGGTTCGCGCCGCGACCTCCGTATCCCCATCAGCCCGCAGGGTTATACGTATCCAGGGAAAGGTGACGCAGATGCTCATCTGCAGGTCATGATTGCCGGCAAAGGCCCCCTTGAGCAGACCGTCCACCTCCGGCTCGGAAAGGCCATAGACGTTCAGGAGCGAAGAGAGGATCACCTTCTTGTGCATCACGCGTTCGCAGAGAAACGGCAACACCGTCTCACTCAACATCCGTTCCATCTCGGAGGGAACGCCGGGCAGGAAAAAGAAAAAACACCCCCCATGGATGAAATGGAAACCGCAGGCGGTCCCGGTCGGGTTGGGGATGATCGTTGACTTGGTGGGAACCATGGCCTGCCGGTCAGAGGCATGGCCTCCCCCCAGCTTGGCAGTAAAAGTGCGGATATGCTCCTTCAACGCCTCGTTGACCACCAAGCGTCGGCCGGTGGCATGGGCCGCCGCCAGGGCCGTCACGTCATCCACCGTGGGTCCCAGGCCGCCGGTCACGATGACGGCGTCGCTTTTCAGTGCAAGTTCATTCAGGGCCTCGCCGATATCCGGCTCCGAATCCCCCACGGCCATGTGGCGCAGCACGCGAAGGCCGCCACCCAGCAGCAGTTCGGCGATGCGACCGGCATTGGTGTCGGTCACCTCGCCGCAGATCAACTCACTGCCGATACTCAGGGTGGAGATCCTCATGACGATTCCCCTTCGGCATGCCGCCATGCCACCACCTGTTCCAACACCTCGCGGCAGGGGATGCCCCGCTCCCGGGCGATGCGACGGCAATCTTCGTATTCCGGGGCGACCCGCAACAGAAGGCCGTTATCGAAGACCAACTTGAAACGCACGGGGCCAAAGGGGGTCCGCCTCTCTTCCACCCGCCGCTCCAAAGTGATACGTCCGGCAGGATAATGACGCAGCCCTATGGCCGAAGTCTCGGCCAGCACCACACGCGCCAGGCTATCCAGTAGTTCGGGGCGGCAGAGAAAGGAGAGCTGGGTTGCCGGACGGTTTTTTTTCATCTGGACCGGCGTGAAAAACACATCCAGGGCGCCTTCCTCAAAAAGCCGCTCCATCACGTAACCCAGGATCTCCGGGGTGGAGTCGTCGATATTGGTTTCGGCTACCACGACCGGGTCGTCGCCGCTCCCCCGTTCCTTTTCAGCTGTGCCGAGGAAGGCCCGCAGGATGTTGGGGCAATCGTCAAAATCCTTGCCGCCGGCGCCACTGCCGATCCGCTCCAGGTGCATGGCCGGCCTCTGCCCCGTCCCTGCGGCAAGGGCGGCAAGGACGGCCGCGCCGGTGGGGGTGACCCGCTCGCCGTCACCGCATTCGCCATGCACGGCCAGACCGCGCAGCAATTCGGCCGTGGCCGGGGCCGGCACCGGCAGCCGGCCGTGGGCGGTCTCCACGAAGCCGCCCCCCAGGGGCAACGCTGCGGCATAAACCTGGGTAACACTCAGGTAATCCAGACAGATGGCCGTTCCGACGATATCCACGATGGAGTCTACCGCTCCAACCTCGTGGAAATGGACATCAGCAATCGCTACGCCATGCACCTTGGCCTCGGCCTCGGCCAGGCGGCGAAAGATCCGCCGCGCACGTTCCTTGACCGAATCGGCCAGGGGACTTTCGGCGATCATGGCGTCGATGCCGCCGTAGTGGCGGTGGGTGTGGTGGTCGTGCACGGCCACGTCGAACTTCAGCGCCGAAATGTGACGCCGTTCGGTGCGGCTTGCGGAGAGGGCGTAGGAGTTGGGAGGGAGCGGGAGCTTCGCCAGTTCGGCTTGAAGATGTCCCAACGGCACTCCCAGGTCCAGAAGCGCCCCCACAGTCATGTCGCCGGAGATACCGGCGTAGCAGTCGAAATAAATGATGTTCACATTAGTCCCTGTTGATCAGACTCGCCGCGCAAGCCGCGCCGAAACCGTTGTCGATGTTGACCACCGTGACACCTGCGGCACAGGAATTAAGCATCCCCAAAAGCGCCGCGATACCGCCGAAGGCGGCTCCGTAGCCTATGGAGGTCGGCACCGCGATGACCGGCTTGCCCACCAGCCCTCCCACCACCGAGGGGAGCGCCCCTTCCATGCCGGCCACCACGATGAGGACCGACGCGGCCGTGAGCTGTTCGCGCCGGGCTAACAGGCGGTGGATGCCGGCCACGCCCACATCATAGATATGCTCGGCCACGTTGCCCAAAAAACGGGCCGTGACCAGCGCCTCGGCCGCCACCGGCAGATCAGAGGTCCCGGCCGAAACCACCAGAATAGTCCCTCTCCCCTTGGCCTCCACCGGCCGCTGTTCCAGGGTCAGGCAGCGGGCATTGGCGTGATACAGTGCCCCGAAAAAGGTCCGCTGGATTCGCTGCGCCTTGTCCTCGTCGATCCTCGTCACCAGGACGTTACTGCCGTTTTCCGCCATGGCGGTCATGATGCTGATAATCTGTTCGTCCTTCTTGCCCTCGCCGAAAATGACCTCGGGCATGCCTTGGCGCAATTCGCGGTGGTGGTCCACCTGGGCACAGCCCACATCCTGGAACGGCAGGTGCCGCAACCGTTCGACGGCCTCTTCGACCGGGATGGCACCTCCCTTGACGGAGTCCAGCAGTTGTTTCAGTTGATCGGGTGTCATAACCTGTCTACCTCTCGAACCTCGTTTATACACCACGCCCCGGACGCTTTCCACCTGAAATTTCCACACATCGGGGCGAGGAAAAATCCTCCACCTCATCCTGCGGTCGCAGAATACGGGATGAAAATTGTTGTTGCACACCGGGATTTTAGTTTAGTGTACCCAAAATACCGCCGACCGCTGGGGTGAAGGCGGGCAAGAATTTTATCGGACCGGCGAGGCCACCATGATTATAGACCCCTTATCACTCAAATTGTTCGTTACCATCGTGGAAGAGGGCACCATTGCAGGAGCGGCCGAGCGGGAGCACATCGCCGCATCGGCCATCAGCAAGCGTATGAGCGAACTGGAGAACAGCTTCGGAACCCCGCTGCTCCGCCGGACGAACAAGGGGGTCGCGCCGACCGATGCCGGCATAACCCTGTTGCAGCTTGCGCGGGGGGTTCTGCACGACATGAACAACCTCTACGTGCAGATCAGCGAATACTCCAGCGGCGTGCGCGGCCACGTCAGGTTGTGCGCCAATATCTCCGCCATCAACCAGTTCCTGCCGGCAGAGATCAGATCGTTCATGGACCTGCATCCCCAAATACACGTGCATCTGGAGGGTGCAATCAGCGAGTCCATCATGAAATCCGTGGCCGAGGGGGGCGCGGACGTGGGCATCATTACCATGGGAACCTACCGTCAGGATCTGGAGTACCTGCCGTACCACTCGGACCAACTCATTGTCATTACCCCCAAAGATCATCCCCTGGCACAGAAAAGGTCCGTTTCGTTTCAGGAAACCCTGGAGTTCGATTTTGTCGGCCTGACCGTCGGGAGTGCACTCAACAACCAGGTGCTGCGGGCCGCCCAGGATCTGGACCGTACCCCCAAACTACGCATCCAGGTGAACAGCTTCGATGCTCTGTGCCTGATGGTGGAGGCCGGGTTGGGCATCGGGATCGTTCCCAAGGGCGCTGCAAAACCCTACTTCAAAGGGCTACGCATCCGACCGGTGGTTCTCGACGAACCCTGGGCCCAACGGGAGCTGAAGATCTGCGTCCGCTCACACGAGGCGCTGCATGCCGCCGCTAAACTCCTCGTCGGCCACCTCAGACAATTGGAGACATAGAGTTGCCATCGTCGTTCGCGATGGCAACGTCACCATATACTGCTTTTATTGGTGAAAAGAATGGGGTATACAGTGAACCATTACAGTATTTAAGCGAGGTTTGAACATGGGTAAAACCACAGCGGAAAAAATCTTTGAAGCCCACCTGGTCGAGGAGCCCTTCCCCGGTACCAAGGTGCTGAAACTGGATGTGGTCCTGTGCCACGAAATCACCACCCCTATCGCCATCGACGACCTGATACGGCGCGATAAGGATCGGGTCTTCGACCCCTCCCGGATCAAGGCCGTCGTCGATCACGTCACCCCCAGCAAGGACACCAAGACCGCCACCCAGGCCAAGATCCTGCGCGACTGGGCACGCCGCCACGGTATCAAGGACTTCTTCGACATCGGCGCAAACGGCGTCTGCCATGCCCTGTTCCCGGAAAAGGGGTTTATCCGCCCAGGTAACACAGTCATCATGGGTGACTCCCACACATGTACCCACGGTGCGTTCGGCGCTTTTGCCGCCGGTGTCGGCACCACCGACCTGGAAGTCGGTATCCTGAAAGGGGTCTGCGCCTTCCGACAGCCCAAGACCATCAAGTTCAACGTCACCGGAACCTTGCCCAAGGGGGTCTACGCCAAGGATGTGATCCTGCACATCATCGGCAAGATCGGCGTCAACGGCGCCACCGACCGGGTAATGGAATTCCACGGCGAGACAATCAGCGCCATGACCATGGAATCCCGAATGACCCTGTGCAACATGGCAATCGAGGCGGGCGGAACCTCCGGTATCTGCCAGCCCGATGCAACCACCGTGGAGTTCCTCTGGCCCTTCATCCAGGAGGAGTTTGCCTCCAAGGAGGCCGCACTGGCCGAATACTTGAAATGGACCGCCGATGCTGACGCCGACTACGACCAGGAGATCAGCATTGACGTCACCGCCCTTCAACCAATTTCCACCTTCGGCTACAAACCGGACCAGGTAAAGTTCGTAACCGATCTGCCGGACACGCCGGTTGACCAGATTTACCTCGGTTCCTGCACCAACGGCCGCCTGGAAGACCTGCGCATCGCGGCAAACGTGCTGAAGGGAAAACGAATCGCTCCCACTGTGCGCGGCATCCTCTCCCCCGCCACGCCGAAGATCTATCAGGACGCTCTGCACGAGGGGTTGATCGAGACCTTCATGGAGGCCGGGTTCTGCATCACCAACCCGACCTGCGGCGCCTGCCTGGGGATGAGCAACGGCGTCCTGGCCGAAGGTGAAGTATGCGCCTCCACCACCAACCGCAACTTCATGGGCCGCATGGGCAAGGGGGGCATGGTACATCTCATGTCGCCGGCTACCGCGGCGGCATCGGCCATCGAAGGAAAGATCGCCGACCCGAGAAAGTATCTGTAACATCCGAATTAGTGTCTGCCACAGAGACACGCAGAAAGGCAGGAACACGCAATTTGTTGTTTTTAATTCAAAAAAATATGCTTTGTTTTTCTCTGGGTTCCTCTGTACCTCTGCGTCTTTGTGGCAGGTTTACGTTTTAGAGAATTTATCTTTCAAGGAGTTACCATATGAAAACTTTCGGAGGCCCGGCCCTCTTCCTCGACCGTTCCGACATCAACACCGATGAAATCATTCCGGCCAAATACCTGACCGAGATCACCAAGGAAGACCTGAAACCCTATATTCTGGAAGACCTAAAACTGCCCGGCTTCGACCCAAAGGGTCCGAAAACGAAGTTGGCGCGTGTGGTCGTCTCCCGCGCCAACTTCGGCTGCGGCTCCTCCCGCGAGCATGCCCCCTGGGTATTTGAGGTCAATGGTATCACCGCCGTGATCGCCGAATCCTTTGCCCGTATCTTCCGCCAGAACATGTTTAATTGCGGCATGGCCGCCATCGAGCTACCCAAGGCGGACCTAGACCTGATTTTTTTCCATGCCGGCGACAATGACGCAACCATCAGCATTGACATCGAGACACAAAGCCTGACCATGAGCGGCGGAGGCAAACAGAAAACCTTCGCCTTCGACCTGTCCCCCTTTGACAAGGCCCTGGTGCTGGCCGGCGGCTGGGTCGATTACGCCGACAAGAAATACTGATCCAGTGCCGCAATAAATCCCAGCAACGCAAAAAGCCCCGCTGAAAGTGGGGCTTTTTGCGTTGCAACGATAGCAATGGCTCAAAGAGCCTGTTAAAACTGCTTGCTCACCCCCAGGTGAAAGGCCACATCCGGTGCGGTGGCAACCGCCACATCCTCGGAAACGCCGATATCAAGCCGATAATCGCCGGGAAGCCTGAGCGCCCCTCCGGAGACCAGCATCAAGGACGGCTTGGAGAGTTCATCCAGAGAGCTCCCCCGGTAGAAGGCCGTATGGCCGTTGAGCTGGAACTTGAAGGATATCCATGGCTCCGGCCCCCAACCCAGACCGGCGGTGCCAAAGCCGACAAAATTCTGCTGCTGGTCACGCAGGATATCGCCGTCGCTCATCACCATCCCTCCCATGGAGCCGAAGACGCCCAGGGATCCCCATTCGGTAAAGTTGTTCATACTGCCGCACAGCGACAAGGCAACATCGGTGCTGCCGCTGCCCCTCAAGGCATTACTGTCGCCGCTGGGTAGTTTGAGGGACGCACGTAGCGCCAGACTGTCGTGGGATTCGTTGTCACGGGCATCGTAAAGCTGCATGCCCGCCGTCAGGCTTATATCGCCGATGCCGGAACCCGCGTGGTCCACTTTGAGTTTCTGGACGCCATCCTTGGTATAACTGAAGGACAGCTTGTTTTTGGGAGCGCTGTCGCGCCCTCCCTGGGGCAAGCCGAAGAAATCATGCCATCCGATAATGAAACTGTCCAGAAAGCCGCCGCCGTAGAGCACGTAAGGGACCTCCAGACCTGCATCGAAACGTCCACCGAAACCATAGCGGGCCGCCAGGGTCCAGCGGTAGGATTCACCGTCGAGGTGGATTTGCTCATGGGGCGTGGAACTGATGGTATAGTCGCTGGCAACGTCCTGAACGAGGCTGACAATGGCACTTCCTGGGGGGGCGACCGTAGCCTCCGATTGCGCGGGAAGCCCGAAAATCTGTACGAGCGGGCTTTGGTTGACGGTGCGAAATGGGGTGATCTCCATATCTGCGGCAGTAGCCGGCCCGGCCATGACGATCAGCAGGAGCAGGGACAAAGACAGCACCTTATTCATAATTGGCCTCACCTTCGCCCTCTTCACCACCCGTCTCGTTGCGGTGCAGGTCGATCACGCGCGTCAAAACCATGACGGCATCCAGAATTCTCCGGGTTTCGGCAGTATTGGCCGAAATCATGTCGTCCACCCTGCACACCGCTTCGACGGCCTTTTCGGCGACGACAAGTTGACGATAGACATTCTCCTTCAACCCTTTTGTCCGCTCGTTGTGTTCTATAACGCCTTGCAAGTACAGGCGGTTTTCCCTGGCCTGTTCCTGGGCCGACATATTGATGCGTTGCGCCAAATCCCTCATGTGCTCCAGGTTTCTGACGATCAGATTGGCTCCTTCCTGTTGGTTTTCCGTATTCAGGGTGATCTGCTGGACCCGTTCGAGATTCTTTTCGGCCTCCTCGGTAATGCGTTGGATACCGACCGTCTGCTCGGTCGCTTCGGCGGCAATCCGCGCCACCATGTGGGAGGCTTCGTCGGCGCTCTTCTCGATCTTCACCAGGGCTTCGTCGGCCAGAGAGGATATCTTCACACCTTCCTTGACCTTGTCTTTCCCCTGGGTAACCGATCGCTGCACAGCCGCGGTCTCCTTCTGAATATTACGAACAAGTTCTTCGATTTCGCGCGTCGAGGCCGAGGTACGGGAAGCCAGGGAGCGGACCTCTTCGGCGACAACGGCAAACGCCCGCCCCCCCACGCCGGCCTGGGCCGCAATGATCGAAGCATTCAGAGAGAGGAGTTTGGTCTGCTCCACCACCTCTTGGATGACATTAAGGAACTCACCCACGCGAGCCGAATACCGCGAAAGGCGGTTAATGGCGTCAAAGGACTCCACATTGCTCTTCTCAATCTCCTGCATCGCCCGCAGTGTGGCCGCCATGTGCCGTAATCCGTGCTGGGCCTGCTCACGGACATTTTCTGAAGCCAGGGCGCTGTGCTCGGCATTGTTGCGCACCTTGGCCTGGGAGACGCTGATCTGGTTGATGGAAAATACCGTCTCCTCCGTCGAGGCCGACAGCCCACGGATGTTGTCGGCTATCTCCCTGATGGCGCGGACCATCTGTTCGATGGAGCTCGATGTCTCTATGACAAAACTGGAATATTGGTTGATGTTGTCGGCAATACCGTCGGTGGTTGTACTCATTTTGGTCGACAGTGACTCCTGCTCGGCGCTGCGTCCAGACAGTTCATCTATATCGCCGATCACTGAGGCAAAGGCGCCGTCCATACTCTCCATGGCGGCCACCGCATCACGCACCTGAAAGAGTTCCTTCTCATCGCTGATAGCCAGACCGTGCATGACGAGTTTGAGATTCTCCTCCGCCTCCATGATCCGGGCCAGAAGCCGTTGATGCTCGTGCAGCCGTTCGTCCAACCGCTCCATGATAAAGGTCGAGCGCGATGTAAGAGACCTCAGATCATCGTCCTTCTCCACATAGCCTGACAACTCGCCGGACAGGCCAAGCTTTTGCACAACGGCGAGCTGTTCCAACCGGGCAACAGAAACGGCCCCGGCCACAATCCTGGCACACGCCAGCGAACTAAAAAGTGCCGTAGCAACGATGGCGGCAATGACAAGGACGCCACCTCCTCCGTCCACAATCAGGCCTCCCGCCGCCACGGTCGCCAGGACCAATGAAACAACCACCATTTTGCTGCTGATTGCTGACAAGCTCACCTGCCGTTCGTCTAACATAATAACCACCTTTGGGAAACGATGTGCTCCCAGTTTCTATCACGCCGGTCACGGGCTGTCAACGAATGTCAGGGAGACAATATCTTTAATTTCAGATAGATGGAATAAAATCAGCGCCGTGCGCCCGCGCCAATCGCCAAGTCGGCAGGGACGCCGCAGCAATGCTTGATTTTTTTGGCATCCGGTGCGATACTGGCAAAACTATTTACCCAATGTTTAGGAGGATCACATGTTTGGATTTGGCATGCCCGAACTGATAATCATATTGGTCATCGTTCTGGTCGTATTCGGTGCAGGGAAGCTTCCCGAAATCGGCGGCGCACTGGGCAAGAGTATTCGTAACTTTAAAAAGGCGTCCGAAGGAAAGGACGAGATCGAGATCAAGCCAAAGAAGGAAGGCGAGGACGATAAAAAAGCCTGATTGGGGTTTGTCAATCCGGATGAATTACCAAGGGGGAAAGGCCTGATGCCTTTCCCCCTTTTTTATCCTCTCAGGAGAAAACCGATTTTGAGGGGAGCGACAGCAACTACGACGCCAGGTATTCGCTGATCTTTTCAGCAAGTGTGCTGTAGATCCTGCGGCACTCGTTTTCGTCCTTCTCCAACAGTGTTACGCGAAAGCCCTGCAACGGCGTAGAGAACGATGAGAGAGGCACGACGCAGATACCAGTCGCCGCCAGGATGTGGTAGACGAACCTCTTGTCCGGTGAGACACCGGACTGGTTGACCAGGCCGTTCACCAGGTCGCGCACCTCGCTGTTGGCGATGGGGAGCGACTGGCGGTTGGTCAGCAGACCTTCCTTGAACGCCACAGCCATGTAGAATGCCCCGTTGGTGCGGTTGACCAGAAGTTGGGGTACCTCTTTGAGGAAGTCGTAGGTGATGTTGCTCATTTTTTCATAGCTGGCGATGCGTTCCGCCAAGTACCCGGCGTAGCCGGGATGCTGCATGATGGCTGGGATGACGGTCTGGGGGAGGGTTGTGGAGCAGACCTCGTTCATCTTGCTCGTCAGGATCAGATTGACATACTTGTGAAACTGCTGGTCGTCGTGGCCGTTATAGACCTCGATCCAACCGCAGCGCGAACCGGGCCAGGGAAACTCTTTGGAAATCCCCTTCAGCGAGATAGCCGGAACATCACCGATCACATCGCTGATCGGAACGGCGATTTCACCGTTGTACACAATGTTCGTATAAACC
Organism: Geobacter sp. AOG2; assembly: GCF_019972295.1. Classification (NCBI taxonomy): domain Bacteria; kingdom Pseudomonadati; phylum Thermodesulfobacteriota; class Desulfuromonadia; order Geobacterales; family Geobacteraceae; genus Geobacter; species Geobacter sp. AOG2. The sequence continues at coordinate 671,994 of NZ_BLJA01000001.1, read as the reverse complement.
TCGTCCGCAATGATGAACAGGTTGTGTTCCCTGGCCACCGACACGATCTCGCGCAGGGTTTTCTCGGTATATACCATGCCGGTGGGGTTGTCGGGGTTGATGATCATGATAGCGCAGATATTGGGGTTATACTTAATATGGTTGCGCAGGTCTTCAAGGTCGGGATACCAATTTTCCTCGGGCTTGAGCCGGAACAGGGCCGGCGCGGCATGGGCATGGCCAATCTCCCCCAGGGTGTGCGTTGTGTAGGAAGGTGACGGCATCAGTACGCGGGCCTCGGGACGCAGGCAGCCGTAGATCTTGGCAATGGCATCCCCCAGGCCGTTGAAGAAGATGATATCCTCCGGGGTAATCTGGGCTCCACCGCGGCGGTTGGTCGTCTCGCAGATGAACTCACGGGTTTCCAGCACCCCACGGGTGTGGCAATACCCCCAGGTGGCGTCGTCCGCAACCGCCTTAGCCACGATCTCCTTCATCCAGGGCGGGATGACTTCACCCTTGACGATGGGGTCGCCGATATTCTCCCAGTTGATCTTCACGCCATGCTTTTGCAGTTTTTCAGCCACATTGACGATATTGCGGATCTCGTAGGTCAACTCCCCCGTTCCTGGGCTCACCAGATCAATACGCATTGCCGACTCCTCTCGAATATTTTATCTGAAGTGGGTCTCTATCTCTTTGCATCAACCAGTAAGGAAGGCGGCAAGAACCACGTGCCAAGACGCCAAACCGCCGGGCGAAAACAGTGGAAAACAAAACAGCCGCGGGCTTTTCTGCCCGCGGCTGTTAATGGGTATTGGGACCATAGATGATCACCGGGCAGAAGTCACTCCAGCGGCGTCGTTCGCCGCGGCGCTGATAGCTCGTGCTGCTGCAATGGCGGTAATCATGGTAAACATAGGTTTTTTTCTTTACCACACCCGACATGCGAGCGTCAATATTTTTGTGTATCGGAATCCATATCTACCGAAATCAGTAACCGGCCGTCCTCGTCACGCCAGCGCAGCCACCCGAGCGTATCCTGATCAGGCATCACCAGCACCCAATCGCCTTCCAGCTTGACGACTTTAAAAGACTGTTTGGTTAGGGCATGAGGCGTCAAGGGCACCTTACCCGGCCGGCGGAATACCTGGTACTGCTGTTTGCGCAAGCCGGGCAGCAAGCGGCACGACCTCCCCTTCAGCAGGGATTCCCATGACTGAAAAGAATCTCGCTGCCGTGGCTCCAGCCATCCCTGTCGGCCGGCATCATCATAGGCGACCCGCAACCAGTCTCCCCTACGGGCCATCACGATGAGCGGCAGTTGGGAAGCATTCCGGATAAAGAGCCACTCATAGGGAGGTGCCTGACTCCTGTCAAGTGACCCTATGCGCAGCATGGCCGGTTCCTCGTACAGGTTAAGCGGCTCCTGACGGCCACCATCCCCCTGCTCCGTTGCAAGGAACAGCACACCGATGCCGCTGTAGGGCCGCATCGGCTGTGGAGCCTGCTGAGGAGCCGCTGTTGTGGCAATCAGGAGCAGCAGGATAATCGCAGTTGCGCACATTTTCATCGCCGCACCCGCCTCACATCTTAAAAAAGCGCTCTCAGCCGTTCCAGGTAAGCTGTTGCCGCTGGTTCATCGTCGGTTGGCGCCCAAGCGGCTTTCTCGGCGTCGCCGAGCGGCAGGTAAGGCCCGGCCTTGGCCTCGAAGAATACCGTTCCCGGTTCGAGGCTCACGGCCGTATGATAGATGCCGTGGGGGACATCGGTGGCAAGATTGCCGTTCTCGCGTGAGAGCAGAACCGTTTCCGTGACGGCCCCGTCGTCTGAAAACGTGACGACCCCCAGCCTGCCGCTCATCAAAATGAAGGTCTCATCCTTTTCGAGGTCCAGGTGGCGGTGGGGACGAACGTACGAGGCAGGTTCAATGGCGTTCAGCAGGCGATGGCAACGGGATTCGTCATTCTCATGAATATTGTGATTCCTGCGCAGGCGCGGGGAGGTGCGGGCCTGTTCTGAAAGCTGGCGCAGCAGGCCGAAGGTGACTATCTTCATCTATCCAAATTCTCCGTGATTCAAAAGACCTGCAATCTGCCTCAACGACAGGGCACAGAGGGAAATGTTGCCGAAGATGGACGGAACAAACCATCCCCACTCCTTCAATGGGTTGTCGTTATCCTGCCCATCCCCTTTATCCCCACTGGAATGTTTTCTTTTCTATTCTGCGCCCCTGCGCAATATGTACGCGGCAGGAATCAGCGATCCACCAAGGCGTACTGATTACCGTCAAAATCAGCGATTACCGCCATCTTGCCCCACGGGCTCGACTCCAACGGCTCGACAAAGGTAACGCCGCCGGCTCGCAGCGATTCGCACAGTGCCTCGATCCCCTCGACCCGCAGGGAGATGCCGGTATGCCGACCCACCAGCCTACGGGCGTCCTCATGAAGCGCCAGCGACACGCCGAACGAGGTCGGCGCGCCGGGAAAGAACTCCATCATCATCTCGCTCTGCCCGGCAACCGGAAGGCCGAGCAGTTCGCAATAGAACTTCTTTGCCTTGGCCAGATCGGTGACAAAGACCACCACATTTTTTATCGATACGGTCATGAGGCCCCCATTCCCAAGGTAAAAACTTAATGGGCCGCCTTTTGTGACAGGCGATGCACGCACTCCACCATATGGATGGCATTCTCAGGGGCAACCGTCGGCAGGATACCATGCCCCAGATTGAAGATGTGTCCGGGGCGGCCGGCGTTTTCGTCCAACACCCGCTTGACCTCGGCCTCAATGACCTCCTTCGGCGCATAGAGCACAGTTGGGTCCAGATTTCCCTGTACTGCCATGCCCTGGCCCAGCACATCGCGTGCTGTACCCAGGTTGACGTGCCAATCCAATCCCATAACATCACCGCCAGCCTTCTTCACCGTTTCCAGCATGGCGCCGGCACCTTTGACGAAGTGAATCACCGGCGTATCCATCCGGTTCAGGCCGTTGATCAACTTGATGGTGTAGGGGAGGACATAGGTCTCGTAATCGGACGGCGCCAAGATGCCACCCCAGGTATCGAAAATCTGGATAGCCTGGGCCCCGGCCTTGATCTGGGCATTAAGGTATTCCATGTCCATCATGGTGATTTTTTCCATCAGGGCCGCGTAGACGTCGGGCGCCGAGTACATCATGCGCTTGATCTGGGCGAAATCCTTTGAGCCCTTGCCCTCCACCATGTAGCAGGCAAGGGTAAAAGGAGCACCGCCGAAACCGATCAACGGAACCTTGTTGGCCAACTCGCGGCGAAGAATCTTGATAGTCTCCAGAACATACGGCACGTCCTCTTCCATCTGTGGAATGCGGAGTTGCTCCACGTCGGCCATGTTCCTGACCGGGTGTTCGAAAACCGGCCCCGGCACGAAATCCAGCTTCATCCCCATCGGTTCCACCGGGGTGAGGATATCGGAAAACATGATTGCGGCGTCGACCCCCAGTATATCCACCGGTTGAATGCTCACTTCGGCCGCCAACTCCGGAGTTTTGCACAATTCAAGGAAGGTGCAATTCGAGCGTACCGACATGTATTCCGGCAGGTAACGTCCAGCTTGGCGCATCAGCCAGACCGGCGTGCGGTCCACCGGTTTACCCCAACAAGCATCGAGAAAACGTGTGTTCATATCATCTCCCAGAATGTGATAACAGCATGAAAAATGGCAAAATAAGGGAGGATTTTAGTTCTACACCACGGGAAAAGTCAAATTAATTTGAGGGTTAGTCAAAACGAAGGGTCACCAATCAGGGGTGCCGCTCCACCAAGTAGCTGTATCCAGCCAGTTCAACCCGGTCGCCGGGGTGGAGTTTACGTCCCCGGCGCAATTCAACGGAACCGTTCACGCGCACATCGCCTTCCGCAATGATCACCTTTGCCTCCCCACCCGATCCCACGGCATTAACCGCCTTGAGAAAGCTGTCCAACTTGATGTATTCGCTGGTAATGAAAAAAGACATTGATCCTTTTTTCCTTTCGGCCCGAATCCGACGCCCCCTGTCCGATGGGGAATGGAAAGACGATCTGGAGCATCATGAAAGGGTATCCCATATGGACAGGCCTCAGAACTCCGCTGGGTGAGTACACCATAACGCGGTTTTTGTAAACTGTACAGCGAAGACAACTACCAGGAACGATAAAATGGCTATAAGCTTGCCCCAGGCATCCGACTCCTACCTTCCACGGTCTGACCGGCGCCACTCGCGGCGGAACCTTCGCCGCACGCCATCACACCTGCCGCCTGGACCAGAGTAACCTCTAATCCTTTCATGCCAAGCTTCTCAACAGCCAGATTGTTATATAAAGAGAAAGAGGCCGTGCGCCATTCGCCGCACAGCCTCCCGCGTTACCCGTTCACACCGGATTGCAGGTCTCTGCAACCCTACGCTTATCCGCCACCGCCGTTTTCAATGAGAAGCTCGAACTGTTTATTGTAGTCGTCACGCTCATTCTGCAGTTGTCTCAATTCTTGAGGCGTGTAAACATCAGTTCCCCGGCTGATTTCCCCATTCAGCCTCTCAATCCTTTCCTGAATCGAGTCAACGTCCTTGCCGCAGTTCATGGCTACCAGGAGACATTCATCCTTTTGGCCCTGCCCAACCTGCGGAATCTGCGACTCCGTTGCCCCCATATTCCCTTCATCGGCAAGGACCGGTATGGCTGAAAAAAGCATAGATGCCGCGACGATCGTCACCGTTCTTGCTATACTGTTCATGGTTGACCTCCTATGAAACGTTCTACTTCTTTATGGTTGTATAGTAACCAATTCAATTTCGAATGTAAATGATTTTGACTATCGTTTTCATAAAACAGTAAGACCTTATCCTGCAAAAAAGCTTATTTTAAGCCCTGTTGGCATAGCAAGAGTCCGGACAGTGTCATCTTCTTGTCCTGCTCCTGCCCAGACTCATTTCTTCGGCCGCTATTTTACCTCTTCGTAACCGACTGCCACGACGCGATTACGGCCCTCCTGCTTGGCGACATAGAGCGCCTCATCCGCCGCCTTGTAAAGTTTTTCCGCCGTGTCATATTTATCAAGGGAGGCGACACCACAACTGAATGTCGAATAAAAGGAAGTATCCCCGGCCGGAAAACCGATAGTGGCAAAACTTTCCAGCAACTGCTGCAGGAGATGGCCTGCATCCTGGAGGGTGCATGTGGGAAGCACCACGGCAAACTCCTCGCCCCCGGTGCGGCCGACCACATCGGATTTGCGGAGCCGCTGCCTGAGAAGTCTGGCCAATGCCATCAGAACCCGGTCACCCGCCTCATGACCGTAATTGTCGTTAATCTCCTTGAAGCGGTCAAGGTCGATCATGGCAAAACAGACATTTTCTCTTTGACGCTGGGCCTGCTTGATAGCGATGTCGAGATGGTCCTTGGTCGCAGCGTAATTGAAGAGCCCGGTCATGCTGTCCCTCACCATGAAGGAGCGAATTATCTTCATCCGTTCGGCAAGAACGGTCACTGTAGAGATCAGGTGGTCAGGCTTAATCGGTTTGACCAGAAATTCGTCCCCTCCCATCCGTCTCGCTTCAAATTGGGCATCCGCATCGGTTTCGGCGGAGAGGAAGATTATGGGGATACTGAAATAAGCGTCGATCTGCCGGATAGCCTTGGCCAACTCCATACCATTGCAATCAGGCATGTACATATCCATTAGGATCAAATCCGGCTTGAATTCAAAGAGGAGCGGCAACGCCTGCAGAGGATCATTCAAAGTCCGGGTATCCATCCCCGCATCTTGGAGGACCAAGGTGGTCATCTCCGTCAACAGGGGATCGTCATCCACGACCATGATCCGATACGGCTCGGGGGCCTCCCGCGTCGTTAGGGCGTGGAGGGTGGTGCAAAGGTCGGTGATGTTTATCGGCTTGACGAAGTAGGCGCTGGACCCAGCTCGTAACGCCGCGAGACGGGAAGGAAGGCTGCTCTGGGACGAAATGAAGACCGTGGGGATTTCCCGCTCCAGATCGGCCTGCACCTCCCGCATTATGTCCGCCCCTCCGGCCGGCAGGTCGGGATAGACCAAATCCATGACAATGATGTCGGGGTGCCCGTTGCGGATCGCCGTGCGAAACTGATCAAGCTCCCCGAAAGAAACCACCTCGAAACCGAAACAGCCGATCTGCGTGGCAAGATTTAAACGTTGAATCGAATCATCCTCGCAGAGGTAGACGACCTTGCGCTCCATCTCGTGAAAGGTTTCGGCGGCGGCCACAATCTCCAGAGCCTGCAGGTCCATCAGCTGCGACGCATCGGTACGGGCCGCCTCACGTTCCAACCGGCCAACAAGTTCTGCCAAAAGGGGACCCCACGCGGTCTCGGGGCCGGCTTCCCCTTTTCTCGCCTCCTTTGCCAACCGTTCTCCCTCCGCGGCAATGTCGCTTAGGGCGTCCAACCCGAAGTTGGCGCTCACCCCCCTTAAGGAGTGCAAACAACGATGCAGCCTATCCAGCCCGTCCTTGGCCGAAGCAGCCTGACCAAGGGCGGCATGAGCCTCCCTGATCTGGTCTAATTTCGAGGGGAGTTGACGTATGAACGTCTCACGAAAATTTTTCAGTTTTGTTGCAACCAAGGTTGACTTGCCGCTCATAAAGCCTCTACTTAGAACGTCGGTGACGAATCGCGTAAAAAGGACCACACAGGAAATATGCGCGAGGGAGCCGGCTAAGGTTTTGCCGGCATCGGCCAAAACAAGAAAGGCACCCATGCATAAACATAAGTACCTTTATTATATGGCGGAAGAGGTGAAATTCGAACTCACGAAGGCTTGTGCCCCTGCGGTTTCTTAGACCAGTCCCTCCAGAAAATAACTATTATATCAAAAAGTTATCCTCAAGCACTTTCCATTACCGCTGCATTTTTATGTATCACCGTACATTAAACAGTCTTATAATTCAAGTATCTTTGCAGCATGTGGCGGCTTGCCAAGCGATAGTTGGGCATATCGTTCCATTATCTGGAGACTTCCACGCCCAAACTTTATCCATCCGTTATTACGCTACAAAATAAATAGTTACTTAGATTTCTTTGCAGGTACACTAACTTTCTTTGTCTTTGCCTGTACTGGGGCTTTGGTCTTAATCGCCGGTACTGATGCCTTAACTCTCACTGCCGGTACGGCAGGCTTCACTCTCACTGCCGGCACGGGTGCTTTCTCCCCTTGCGCTTTGGCGGCTCTTAACTCCCTGGCTTTGGCAAGCCCTTCACCAAGCCCCTTGTCCACTGCCGTCTGCCGGCGCGACTCAGAATAGCTCTTGGCGGTCAAAGACATTGAGGAAGGTATGCTGAATTGTTTTCTATATTGACCCGGTTTTAGATCGTGTGCTTGTGCAAGGTGCCTCTTGAGGGTTTTGAATCTCTGCCCGCACACCATACAAATGATTTCATCTTTTTTGAAAGCCTGCTTGATGGTCAGCTTGGGTTGCTCTTTTGTCGCTGGTTCGACAGATGTGCCCGATTCGATTGCCTTGAGAGAAGCGTGTACCTTCTGGAGTTCTTCAAGTAATTGGTCTTGGGTCATGTCTGATGAAAGGGCATGTGACGATACGATCTGCACTGTAAGTTCGAGCAGGGTTGGCATTTAACTATCTCCTTTAAGATTTGATATTAAACAATTTATATCACGTTATCATGATACTATAATATATCAATTAGCGTAGACATTATTTTCTATAAAATGGTTCACATAATACTTTTAACAATATTTATCATTACAATCATCGCTATTCTGGTATTTTCGTCGTGCGTCTGGCAGTATGCTATAATTGATGTTGTTCTGAATAGATTCCGCGATTTAGGTGTCAAGATGGCATGGCTATATTCTTATGCTTCTTCCCCCCATTACAACACTCTTATACTTCCTGATGGGAAAGGGTCAACGAGTAACAGATACCAGGGCAAGGTAAACGGTGATCACGATAATACTCCTTATTCCGCTGATACCGTTGACGGCTTTGTATTGTTCCTATTGGACCAACCTCAGCGTTCCCACGAGCATCCCTGGAACAATTACCAATATAAGCACAATAGAATGACTACCAAGGAGCGGTATTGACAATGTGCGCACAATCAATGGCGAGAAATTGCGCCCAGGTGGTTTGCATCAGCTAAGAACGCACTATCCACTTGCAGCCTATGAGTGGGGTCTTTAAGGCAGCACGTTTATACCTGCATCGCCATCCGCGCCAGCCGGCAAAAAAAAGGACTTAGGTTTTTAGCCTAAGTCCTTGATATTTTATGGCGGAAGAGGTGAGATTCGAACTCACGGAGGCTTGCACCTCGGCGGTTTTCAAGACCGCTGCCTTAAACCACTCGGCCACCCTTCCATATGTGCTTTCCAAGGTCCTATAGCATAATCTCTCCCGAAATTCAAAGGGTATCAGGATATCCGCTCCAACCCGCCCATATAGGACCGCAACACTTCGGGAACGAGCACCGATCCGTCCGCCTGCTGGTAGTTTTCCAACACGGCCACCACGGTCCGGCCCACGGCTAGGCCCGAGCCGTTGAGCGTGTGGACGAACTCCGGCTTGGCTTTTTCGTTCTCCCGGAAGCGTATACCGGCACGCCGCGCCTGAAAGTCGCCGAAGGTGCTGCACGAGGAAATCTCGCGGTAGCAGTTCTGTCCCGGCAGCCAGACCTCCAGATCATAAGTCTTGGCGGCGGAAAAGCCGATATCACCGCTGCACAGGGCCATCACCCGATAGGGAAGTTCCAGTAGTTGCAGGACCTTTTCCGCATCGGCTGTGAGCTTTTCCAGTTCGGCCGCCGACTCGGAGGGGTGGACGAACTTGACCAATTCCACCTTGTTGAACTGGTGTTGACGGATCAGCCCGCGAGTGTCTTTGCCGTAGGAGCCGGCTTCGCGCCGGAAGCAGGGGGTATAAGCGGTGTAGCAGATCGGCAGGTCAGAACGTTTGAGGATCTCGCCCCGATGGATATTTGTCACCGGCACCTCGGCCGTGGGGATGAGGAAAAATTCCGGGTCCGCCAGCTTGAAGAGGTCTTCCTCGAACTTGGGGAGTTGGCCGGTTGCGGTCATGGAATCGCGGTTGACCATGAAAGGAGGCAGGACCTCCGTGTACCCGTGTTGTTCCGTATGCAGGTCGAGCATGAAGCTGGTCAGGGCACGTTCTAAGCGAGCCCCAGCGCCCCGGTAGAGGGTGAAACGCGCGCCGGTGATCTTAGCGGCCCGCTCGAAATCCAGGATGCCTAGATCTTCGCCGATCTCCCAGTGGGGCTTGGCAGAAAATTCGAACACCTGCGGTTTTCCCCAGCTTCTGACCATCACGTTGTCGTTTTCCGATTTTCCCAATGGTGTGGAGGGGTCAGGCAGATTGGGCACGGTCATAAGGACGCCGCTTAACTCGTCATCTACCTGTTTAAGCTCTTCATCCAGCGTCTTGATCCTGTTGGACACCTCGCGCATCTCCAAAATCTTGTCCTGGACCTGATTCTTGTCCTTGACCTTGCCGATCTCCTCGGAGACACTGTTCTTGACGGCCTTGAGCGCTTCGCCCTCCCGGAGCAGCGCCCGGCGCCGTTCGTCCAGATCGCGGAACCGGTCCAGACAGGAAGCCCCCCCACGGGTGGCCAGACGGCGTTCTGCCTCGTCCAGATTTTCACGGATAAATTTCATGTCAAGCATCTGAAACACCTTTATTTTTAGGGATTAAAAGTGTATTTTTTAGCACCTGCATCACGCCACGTCAATGTAAAAGAGCCTCATGAAACGGATATCCACCCTTATAATTCTAGCCGTAATCCTGCTCACCGCCATGCCACCATATTCTTATGGCGAGGGGATAGTCATCGGCGCTACCGGCGATATCATGCTGGCGGGTAGGTGGGCACCATTACTCAAGAAGCAAGGCTACGACCAACCCTTCAGCGGGGTGGCGGCAACCCTGGCCAAAAGCGACATCAACCTGGCAAACCTGGAATCGCCCATCGCACGGGGGGGCAAGGAATACACCGCAAAGAAATTCCGTTTCCGGGCCGAACCGGAAGTAGCCAAGGCCATGCGCAAAGCCGGCTTCAACCTAGTCACCCTGGCGAACAACCATAGCATGGACTTCGGACCCGAAGCGCTGACCGAAACCATGACCAACCTGGAGACGGCCGGCATCACCTGGGTCGGTGCCGGCGAAAACCTGGCCAAGGCGCGCCGGATAGCATTTTTTATCGTCAAAGGCAAAAAGATCGCCTTTCTTGGGTACTCCCTGACTCAACCGGTGGAGTTTTTCGCCGCGAGGCAACGCCCCGGAACCGCGCCGGGCTATGAAAACATCTTTACCCCTGACATTGCCCGGGCTCGTCGAGAAGCGGATTACGTGATCGTCTCCTTCCATTGGGGCCAGGAAGGACAAGGTTTTCCAACCTCGCTTCAGCGCAGTATTGCTCACAAGGCCATCGATGCCGGGGCGGACGTAATCATCGGACATCACCCCCATGTGCTGCAAGGTATCGAGCGCTACGAAAAGGGCATCATCTTCTACAGTCTCGGCAATTTCGCCTTTGCAAGCAAGAGCACCACAGCCGACCAGAGCGTCATCATCCTTCTACGGCTTGACGATGCGCAGCGCGAAGCGGAAATATTGCCGCTGGACGTACTCTACCGGCGGGTAGGGTTTCAGCCCCGGCTCTTATCGGGAAAACCGGCCAAAGCTGTTATTGAACGATTGAATTCCCTTTCGAATGCGCTTAAAACAGAGATCAAATTTCAAAATAATTCCTATGTTGTGAGCTTCTGACATGAAAATTCTACTGACCACGCTCCACGCCAAATACTCCCACGCATCACTAGCGCTCCCCTGCCTGGCGACATACTGCCACACCATTCCCGGCGTATCGGCCGCCATCCGGGAATGGACCACCAATGAACCACGCGAGCAACTCCTGCGCCATATCATGTCCGAACAGGCGGATCTGGTGGCCTTTTCCTGCTACATCTGGAACATCGAGAAAACGCTGCGCATCGCCTCAGACATCAAGAAGATCGCACCGGACACACGCATCGTTCTGGGCGGCCCGGAGGTGTCCTTCACTATTTTCGAGTTGATGCACGACAACCCGGCCATCGACTTCGTGATCAAAGGGGAGGGTGAACAGGTATTCCACCAGTTGATCACCGCCCTCGTCAGACATGGCGACAGCAATCTGCTGGAGCGTTCCCTGGGGGAGATCGACAATCTGTATTACCGCGACGGTGACGACATCACCTCCGGCCCACTCAGCAAACATTTCATGGAGCTGGACACTATCCCCTCCCCTTTCGAGGCGGGACTGGTTGACCTAAAAAAACCTCTGGTCTACTACGAGACCTCTCGTGGCTGCCCCTTTTCCTGCGCCTTCTGCCTTTCTTCCGCCGAGGGGCACGTCCGATCTTTCGGCATGGAGCGTATCAAGAGCGACTTGACCCTCCTCATGCGCCACAATATCGCCAGCATCAAACTGGTGGACCGCACGTTCAACTTCGACGCCCAGCGGGCCAACGACATCTGGGAATTCATCCTGAAACATAACCGGGACAGCCATTTCCACTTTGAAATCTCCGCCGACCTGCTGACCGAAGACAATCTAAACATCCTGAAGCGTGTACCGCCCAAAATGTTCCGGTTCGAGATAGGCGTTCAGTCTGCCTCGGAAACCACACTCCTGCGGGTCGGCCGCAAAGCCGACCTGGGCCGCATCTTCGACACCGTCCGCCGCCTGCGGGCCGAAACCGACATCGAGTTGCACCTGGACCTGATCGCCGGACTGCCGGGCGAGGATTTCACCGGCTTTCTCGCCTCCCTGCGCGCAGTGGCCGACCTGAGCCCGCACATGATCCAGATAGAACCGCTCAAGGTGCTCAAAGGCTCCGCCATGCGGGAGATCGCGAGCCATGACGATTACCACTTTTCCGGGTTTCCGCCCTATACGATCCTGCGCAACCCGTGGCTCAACTTTGCCGATATCAGCCGTATCGAGACCATCGGACGCCTGCTGGATCTGTTTTACAACCACAGTGGCTTTTCCACTGTCCTGATGCTGCTGCGGCGCACCATCGACACGGCCTCCCTCTTCGACCGCATGGCGCGTCAGGCTGGCAACGACAACCTTTCCGGCCTTTCCACCCGGCGTGTGTACGAACTGTTCGCCCGTTTGGCGGGACCACTGGTGGACGACGCAACGCGACGGTTGCTGAACGATGCACTCTTCTTCGACTACTGTCGTCAGGAGATGCCGCTCATGGGCAAGCTGCCGACCTTTGCCGCCGAACGCCAGGATGAATGCGCCTGGCCGAACCCGCGTGAATTGTCGCCCCAGGCGGGAGTGCCAGCGGGTAGCCGGGTGAAGGCCTTTCGCTGTACGTTTTTAAAGGATTACCGCTGTGATGAATGGAAAAACGGCGTGGTGGGCATCACGTTCGTGTATGTCTCCGGGGCCGGTCGTGGCCTGCAGGTCATGACGATATAAACAACCCCCTGACGGGAGGGGGTTGTTTAAACACGTAATATACAGAACCCTTAATTTAGCCAGCAGAAACTTGCTCCGTTCTTTCCTGAACCGTTCAATCTCCATCCAACGCCGTGCCACATCCGGTGGGACAACCCCCTTCTGCTTCAGCAAGCGCCACGCATCCTGGCTCCCCAACCCCGGTGCCGAACCCTTCAAACACTTTGAACCGCCGGGAATGAGTTTCAAAGAAGGTCTGCGCCAAGTACAGGCCTGTCAAGGAGCGAATCAAGCCGGTTACGGCCCAGGCCGGCAACACAGACGTCGGAGTACCGCTTACCCCAATAAGGATGCCCGGCGGCGGTCGGCACAAAGCTGCACGGGGCAAAGGTGATGTCGGAGATATTCCGATCAGCCAGAATGCGTACCATTGCCGCGCCATCGGTCCAGGGAGCGCCGTGGGCCAGAAAGGGGTGGTCCGCCCTCCACCCTACCGAAAGTTAGCCGCTTCCAGTGTCCCAAAATGGTGGTAGAGAATGGCGGCCGAGAAACCTTTTATGCCGGGATACGGGTTGCCCCTGGTCAGACTGGTATCGTCGAAGTAAAGAGAACGCCACTGCGTGGGGACGACGGTCAGGCGGAAGTTGATGTAGGTGTAGAACCAGGGGAAGAAGCTTTGTGAGGTTTATCTTGCTTATCCTTGCCCAACAACCTGTACCCTCCCTTACGCCTCCACCGCCCGTTGGTCCTCGGCTACGAAGCGTCCGGCCAGGAAGGCGAAACCGGCCGCAACCAAAATGGCCAGCGGGGTTATCAAAAGTGCGGCAGATAGCCCCCATACATCGGAAAGGGCTCCGATGATGGCGGGCGAGACAGCGTCACCCAAGGCATGGATGGCGAAGATATTGATGGCAAACCCCAAGGCGCGCCGATTGGGCGCCACCACGTTCACCAGCACGGTGTTGAGCGGGCCGGTATTAAGGAACAAGAACAGCTCGGCGGCAAAGATTGCGCCCAGACAAAATGGCAGGGAGCGGGAAAGAATGGCCAATGCAGCCATTGGCGCGCCGACCAGAAAACCGGCAGCGGAAATATGCAGGTACCCGGCGGCGCTGGTGCGCTGCAGACGGTCTCCCAGCCAGCCGCCCGCCAAGGTGCCAATGATACCGGCCACGACGGTCAACATGCCGAACAGTGTATTTCCCCGTGCTACATCCAGACTGAAGGTGCGGTGGAGAAACGAGGGTACCCACTGGGCCAGCCCTCCCAGGGCAAAGGTCATGGCCGCCATGGAGAGGGTGGAGTGGACAAAGGTGCGATTGGCAAGGAACCGGCGTAGCGTGGAGGAGAATCTTTCGCCCTGCACACCCCCGTCAGGCGTCTGTTTCCCACGGCGTGGTTCGGCCAGGAACAGCAGCGGCAAACTCAGAACAAGTCCCGGCAGGCCGACCAGCATGAAGGCCGTGCGCCAGCCGAATGCCTGACCCAGCGCGCCGCCTAGGACATAGCCCAGGGCGCTTCCCACCGGGATCGCAAGAAAAAAGAGCGACAGCACCCTCCCCCGGCGCTCGCGGGGGAAGAAATCGGCCACCAACCCCGGAGAAACCGTGCCGAAACTGGCTTCGCCGATACCCACCAGCGAACGGGCCGTCAGGAGCAGGCGATAGGAGGCGGCCCAACCGGAGAGCATGGTGGCCAGGCTCCAGGCCAGGAGGCCCCCGGCCGCAAGGCGGCTGCGGCTGTGGCGATCACCTAGCCGTCCGAAGAACGGCGCGGCCAGCATATAGCTAAGCATAAAAGCGCTTCCCAGAAGGCCCAAGGCGGTGTCGGTAAGGTGCAAATCAACCTTGATGAGAGGAAAGACGGCATAGAGGGCTTGGCGGTCGATGTAATTCAGGAGGTTGACCGCCAAGAGCACCGTCAGCGCATATCGGCCGCAATGGCGACCAGTGGGGTCATTCACCGCCCTGCTCCCAGGAAACCGGCTCCATCGGTACCCTACCACCCAGTTCTGCCAGCAGGCTATCCATCTCCTCCACAAAGCCGGGCATGACGGCAATGCGGATGATGCCGGCCGCATTGTCCACCGTGCTCATGGTGTTCATACCCTCATAAGCCTCCAGAACGAACTTGAGGTAGACCATGTCGCGGTGTTTTACCCGAAAATAACGGTAAACGGCATCAGACACAGTCACTCCGGGGGGAAAGGGGGATGAGGGGGCAAGATTGAAAACGCATCACGGGACCTGCTCCCCTTGGATGGCTACCTTGCCCGCCCGCCCGGCAATCTCACCCATAAAGAGGCGGCAGGCTGGTACGTTGGAGACCTGACGCGCCGCCTCCCCCAGAGTAATGCAGCGGATACCTCCTGCCGCAAAGCGCTCCAGCAGGCGGACAAAAGAGGGACGGATGGCACCTCCCTCCAGTTCGGCGTGAATGGTCAACACATTGAGCCCTTCCTTCAGTTGCGCGAGATAGTAATCGTGGATATTTTTGGGGGTGATGTCGTTCTCCCCCAGGATCTCGTCGGCGGTCGGCAGGGTGGTCGGAATCTGCAGAGTGCGGAAACGGCGGCCATCCATGACCGGATAAAAGGGGTGCGTGCCGCGCCCGTCGCTACAATAGTTTAGGCCCATGGCATCCTGCACCTCCAGGGAATCAACCGACACGGTCCAGCCCGGCGCTGCGGTGGTTACGGCGCGGTGGCCCAGGATTTCCTCGAACTGTGCCTCTGCCTGGCCCAGTTCCAAGGCAGTCAAATGCTTAGGAAACCAGGGGAGATAATCATGCCATTTAACGTGATCCCAACAATGGATGCCGACCTCATGGCCGCGCAGCTCCGCCTCCCTCAGCACACCGGAAAAGGCCGCCCCGATCATGGGCGCCGGCAGGAGCGTGCCGTAGAGCATGGTTTTGATGCCGTAGGCCGCGGGCGCCTTGGTGCGCAGCATCTTTTTGAGGAAGCCCTTGCGGGTGAAGATACGCCGGATGGCCTTGCCCGAATTGTCCGGTCCCATGGAAAAATAGAAGGTGGCCGTAACCCCGAAACGGGCCATATCCTCAAGCAGCGCCGGTACGCCGTCACGTGTGCCGGCATAGGTATCCACATCCACCTTCAGTGCAACGATCTTTTCCGCCATGAGCCGATCTTTCCGATTAAGTGCGATAGCGCCGGAGTTTATCAAGGTTTGCCCATTGTGTACAACCCAAATGTGGTCCCGCAGTCGCGATACCGGCCTTCTTGATGATTTCTTGAGAGAGTTTCCGGCTATCTTGACACCTTCGTGATAGCGGCGCAAGGTACCAGAAACATTAATCACATTCCGCCGTGTCTCGCGGCTGCAACGCAGGGAGAAGCCCATACGGATCCGGAAATCTGTGCCGCAAAGAGCACTATCTTCAAAAGAATAACCATATTACCCATTTGTGCGGTACCCCCATGAAGATTTATCTTTGCTGCGTGGAAACCGGCCTCTATCCCGGTCAGGATTATGCGGAGAACTCATCAGTAGCCGGCATCAGCAACCCGCCGGAAAACGCCACCACCACAAGACCTCCCGAAGCCAGCCCGGATCAGGTGGCTGTGATGAATCGACAGACCATGCAGCGGGAACGGCACAGAACGCTAGACATGCATCGGGAAAAAACATTGAGCACGCCGCCCTCCGGTGGTATAAGTTATATTTTTTCGGAGGCACTACGTGGCAAAGAATGTGGAAGCCGACTCCTACTGGGGTGGCATCATCAAATCAATGGGCCTGGTGTTCGGCGATATCGGCACCAGTCCAATCTACACCCTGACCGTCATCTTCGCCCTGACCAAACCGACCAGTGACAACGTCATGGGAATTCTCTCCATGATCTTCTGGACCATGACCATCCTTGTTACCGCCGAATACGCCTGGCTCGCCATGAACCTCGGACGCAAAGGCGAGGGTGGTACCATTGTTCTCAAAGAGATCCTGGCCCGTATGCTCAAGCCCGGTCGGAAAATAGCCTTTGTCGGTTTTCTTTCATACCTCGGCGTATCGCTCCTGCTGGGAGACGGTGTCATCACGCCGGCCATCTCGATCCTCTCCGCCGTGGAGGGCATGGTCCTGATCCCTGGACTGGAAGGTCTGCAGCAGGGGACCCTGATCCTGATCGCCGCCCTTATCGCCATTGTGCTCTTCGTCTTCCAGTTCAAAGGGACCGACAAGGTGGCCGGTGCCTTCGGACCAATCATGCTGATCTGGTTCGTGTCGTTGACCATCTCGGGGCTGGTCGCCCTTACGGCTCACCCCGACTTGGTCAAGGCGGTCAACCCCTGGTACGCGGCAAAGTTCTTCATAGATAACGGCGTTGCCGCATTTTTTGTCCTGTCCGAGGTGATCTTGTGTGCCACCGGCGGAGAGGCGTTGTACGCCGACATGGGCCACCTTGGACGCAAGCCTATCATGAGAGCCTGGAAATTCGCCTTCTGGGCCCTGGCCATCAACTACTTTGGCCAAGGGGCCTACGTCCTTGACCACGGTACAGGAAAAAACCTGCTGTTCGGCATGATCCAGCAGGAAGCGCACATGCTCTACATCCCCTTTCTCATCCTGACCATAATGGCGACCATCATTGCCTCCCAGGCCATGATCAGCGGGGTATTCTCCGTCATCTACCAGGGAATCACCACCCGCATCATGCCGCTATTAAAGGTTGATTACACTTCGACCCATCTCAAGTCCCAGATTTACATCGGCTCTGTCAACTGGACCCTTTTGGCAGCGGTCATCTTTATCATGCTCATCTTCCGCAAGTCGGAGAACTTGGCCGCGGCCTACGGTCTGGCGGTCACGGGTACCATGACCATCACCGGCATTATGATGATCATGATCTACAGCCGGACCAGGAAAAAATGGAAGGTTCCCTTTGTCATTCTGGTGACCTTGGTGGATGTTGTCTTCTTCATCGCCTGCCTCAACAAGATTCCTCATGGGGGCTACTGGTCGATCATCCTGGCCTCGATCCCCTTCGCGACCATCCTGATCTGGACCTTTGGGCAACGCGCCCTCTATCGTGCCCTGCGACCACTTGACATGGATACATTCGGATTGGCCTACGAACAAATTTATGCCAAGGACAAAAACATACCGGGAACCGGTCTGTTCTTCGTCAAGGAATGGAACGTCGTCCCGCCTTATGTGGTGCATTGCATTATCAGAAGCAACATCATCTACGAACGTAATGTGTTCATCTCCATTATCCGCACCGATGAGCCGTTCGGACTTAAATCGAAACTTATAACCGGCATTGCCACAGGCCTGGATGCCTTTGAGATCAGGGCCGGCTATATGGAGATGTTTGATGTGGAACAATTGCTCTCGGAAAGCGCCATCAACGAGAAGGTCATCTTCTACGGCATCGAGGATATCACCACTGACAACCCGATTTGGAGGTTCTTTGCCACCATCAAGCGCCAAACCCCCAACTTCGTCCAGTTCAACCGGCTGCCGGCAACCAAGTTGCAAGGCGTGGTGACGCGGGTGGAAATGTAGTGTTCACCTGATCAGGGGTTACATGTTCGGAAAGAATGGTGTATAAATAGTGGGCGGCAGCAATGCCGCTCTTTTTTTGTATTCCCTGTCCGTTAAGAACGGGAGTCTCATGATTCACAAGCCAAAAGATTCTTTCTGGGGTGGCATCGTCAAGGCGCTGGGTCTGGTGTTCGGCGATATCGGCACCAGCCCGATCTACACCCTGACCGTGGTGTTCACTCTGACCAAGCCAACGGTAGCCAACGTCTACGGCATTCTCTCCCTGATCTTCTGGACTATGACTATCCTGGTGACGGCCGAATACGCCTGGCTGGCCATGAGCCTGGGTAAGAAGGGTCAGGGGGGTGAAATCGTCCTGCGGGAGATTATCATCAAGCTCTTCAAAAAGGGGCGTGTGCTGGCATTTGCCGGGTTTCTCTCATTCCTGGGCGTGTCGTTGCTGTTGGGGGACGGGGTCATCACCCCGGCAATATCGATCCTTTCTGCAGTTGAAGGTATGCTGCTGATCCCCTCTCTGGCCGCCACTTCGCAGTCGATTCTGGTCCTGATTGCAGCCCTGATCGCCTTTACCCTGTTCTTCTTCCAATCCCGTGGCACCGACAGGGTGGCCGGCATCTTTGGGCCGATCATGGTGGTCTATTTTAGTGCCCTGCTGGTATCGGGACTAGCCTCCATCGCTGGCACCCCGGCCATCGTCTCGGCCATCAACCCCTGGCACGCGCTGGAATTTTTCCGTCACAACGGCTTTGCCGGCTACATTGTATTGTCGGAAGTGATCCTCTGCTCCACCGGCGGTGAAGCGCTCTACGCCGACATGGGGCACTTGGGCAAGAAACCGATCATCCGGGCCTGGTACTTCGTCTTTGCCTCCCTCTACCTGAATTACCTCGGCCAAGGAGCTTTCATTCTGCGCAACCCTGAGGCGAAAAATATCCTCTTCGCCATGATCCAGAACCAGGCCCCCATGCTCTACATCCCTTTCCTGCTACTGACGATCATGGCCACCATCATCGCCTCCCAGGCTATCATCAGCGGCGTATTCTCCATCGTCTACCAAGGTATAACCACCCGGTTGATGCCGTTGTTCAAGGTGCAGTACACCTCCAGCCATATCCAGTCCCAAATCTACATCGGCGCAGTGAACTGGACCCTGATGGTGGCGGTCATTTTCGTGATGTTCTTCTTTCAGCAGTCGAGCAACCTGGCGGCGGCTTACGGCATGGCGGTCACTGGTTCCATGACCATTACCGCCATCATGATGATCATGGTCTTCTCCCGGACCACCAAAAAATGGAAAGTACCGATCGTCGTCGGCATCGCCCTGATCGACCTGGTCTATTTCACCTCCACTTTCTCAAAGTTCCCCCATGGAGCCTACTGGTCGATCATCCTGGCATCGATCCCCTTTGCCATCATCCTGATCTGGACCAATGGACAGCGATACCTTTACAAGGCGCTACGCCCGCTGGAACTCGACATTTTCCTGCTTTCCTACGAACAGATTTACGGCAAGGGGTGTATCCCGGGCACGGCGCTCTTCTTCCTCAAGGGATTGGATGTAATCCCCCCCTATATCATTCATTGCGTTATCCGCTCCAACATCATCTACGAACGCAACATCTTCATCTCCATCGTACGTACGGACGAACCGTTCGGGACCTTCTGTCATCATAAAAAAGATGTGGGGAGTGGGCTGGAATTTTTCGAATTAAAAGCCGGCTACATGGAGGTTCTTGACATCGAGAAGCAGTTGAAAAACCACGGTATCAGCGAGAAAGTCATTTTTTACGGGATCGAGGATATCGAAACAAACAATCCAATCTGGAAGGTGTTTGCCTTGATCAAGAAGCTGACGCCGACGTTCGTGCAGTTCAACAAACTTCCTGCTGCCAAGTTGCAAGGGGTTGTCACGCGAGTGGAGATGTAATCATGATCAATTGGTTGTTGTTGCTGGTCGCCCTGGGCATCATCCTCCTGGGAGCCACGGTCTTCACCAACGGACTGGAATGGTTCGGCAAGAAGATGAGACTGTCGGACGGCGCCGTTGGCAGCATCTTCGCCGCCATCGGTACAGCCCTGCCCGAGACGCTTGTCCCGATTGTCGCCATCATGTTCGGATCGCCCGAAGCCGGCCACAAAATCGGTGTCGGCGCCATCATCGGCGCACCGTTCATGCTGGGCACGCTGGCCTTTTTCATCAGCGGCCTGGCCGTGATCGTCAACCGCAAGAAGCGGGACGACTACCCGGTCATGCGGGTCGATACCGTGGTCATGCGGCGCGACATGGAGTATTTTCTGGTGTTGTATGCAGTAGCCATCACTGCATCATTCCTCGGCGGGCACCCGGTCGTCAAAACCTTTATGGCGCTGGCGCTTTTCCTCGCTTACGGCGGCTACGTGCTGAGAACCCTGACGGGGGGTGGCGAACCGGAGGCGCACGAGATCGAAGAGTCGGAAATCGATCCTTGCTACTTTGCCCCGAAGTCCCACGATCCGCACATGGCGATCATCGGGTTTCAGGTACTGGGATCGCTGCTTTTGATTGTCTGGGGGTCGTACATCTTCGTGGAAAAGGTGCAGATGCTCTCGCAGCAGATGGGGATTTCGGCCTTTATTCTGGCCATGATCATCGCCCCGATTGCCACGGAGTTGCCGGAGAAGTTCAACAGCGTCATCTGGATCAACAAAGGCAAGGACACCCTGGCAATCGGCAATGTCACCGGCGCCATGGTCTTTCAGGGCTCCATCATCACGGCCATCGGCATCTTGATGACCGAATGGCGGCTCAACAGCGCGGCCATGTTGACGGTCCTGCTGACGTTCGGCTCCGTCGGCATGGCCTACCTGCAAATCCGCTGGAAAAAACATCTGACGCCGGGGACGCTGCTGGTTGGCGGGGGATTCTACTTCATCTTTCTGGTGCTGATCTTTCTGGGAAAAATCTGATCCCCTGCCGACTGTTGCGCCGCTCCATTTCTGCGTCGATCAGGTTGAGCACCTCGAACTTATTGAGCGACCAGAGGGGCGCCACCAGGTTGTCGCGGCCGCCGTCGCCGGTCAGGCGATGGATCAGGATGTCCGGATCCAGGAGCCCCAGAAAATCGCACACCAGTCCGGCATAGCCGTCCCGGTCCAGCACCGCAATCTCGCCGCGTTCGTACATCTCCGCCAGGCGCGTTCCCTTCATCACATGCAGCAGGTGCAGCTTGACGCCGTCCACGCCGAGACGGCTCAACTCGCCCGCCATGGCCAGCATCTCCTCCCGCGATTCGCCGGGCAGCCCCAGGATCACGTGGGCGCAGACCCGTATCCTGCGGACTTTGGCCCGTTTCAGGGCATCCACGAAACAGGCGTAGTCATGGCGACGATTGATGAACGTTAGGCTCTTGTCGTGGATGGATTGGAGCCCCAGCTCCAGCCAGAGATAGGTTTCTTCCCTCAGGCGGGCCAGGAGATCGAGTACCGGGTCGGGCAGGCAGTCGGGGCGGGTCGCGATAATGAGCCCCACCACGCCGGGGACCGAGAGCGCCTCGTGGTACAGCGCCTGCAACCTCTCCACTGGCCCATAGGTATTGGAATAGGCCTGGAAATAAGCGATGAACTTCTCCGCCCGGTATTTGCGGCGCATGACCTCCTTGCCGTCCTCCACTTGGGCGGCCACGGAGAGTTCGGGGCGGATACTGTAGGCGCCGGAACCCGACCCGCCGCAGAAGATGCATCCTCCGGTATCCAGGGTACCGTCCCGGTTGGGGCAGCTAAAACCGGCATCCACAGAGATGCGCTGCACCTTGCAGCCGAAGAGCCGTTTCAATTCATCTGAAAAGGTGTTGTACCGTTTGGGTTGTGACACTAGTAGGTCTCTGAAAACTCAGGTTGTTCAAAAATAGTCAGATCGTCGCACCCGCAGGAAGCCCCGCGGAGGCGTAGCAGCGCTACGCTGCACAAGGAAGCTTTCGAGGACGGCGCTAGATGGCTGTTTTTCAACAACCTGTTAGTGCTTCTTCTCCGGCCGCTCCACCCAGCACTGCTCCACGGCCAGGGACTTGAGGAACTCCCCGGCGAAGAGGAACTTGCCCAAGGGGACCGGCACGCTGATGAAATCCTTGCCGCGGCCCACGGTGAGGGCATAGCCGCTCTTGCCGCCCCGCTCCCACTTTTCCACGGAAAGGGTGGTCACCGTCTCCGCCCCCTGCTCGCCGCCCGCAAACTTGTGGGGGGCGAGCTTTTCCTTGCACGGGGCCGATGAGGCTGCCACCTGGCCGATCATCAGCGCCAGGCCAAAGGCCTCGTCAGGTTCGCAGATGAAGCGGATCTGGGTCACGTCGTCCGGTTTGGTCTTCGGGGTCAGCTTGAAGAAGCGCAGTTGCACCCGGCCGGCGCGCTCCGCGACCTGGCCGTTCTCTTCGTGGACCTTGGATGCCTCGCGGATCTCCACGCCGGTGGATTGGGAGAAGATTTCGTAGCAGCGGTAGTGCTTCAGCTCGTTGGCCAGGGGCATATTCCCCTCCTGAGGATGTTACGGTTTTTATTACGGTGGATGTTACGGTCTTCTCACGGTGGGGTTACGCTTACTCCCCGATGATCTTCACCAGCACCCGTTTTTTCCGCATGCCGTCGAACTCGCCGTAAAAGATCTGTTCCCACGGCCCCAAATCAAGTTTCCCGTCCGTAACAGCAACCACCACCTCCCGCCCCATGATGGTCCGTTTGAGGTGGGCGTCGGCGTTGTCCTCGTAACCGTTGTGACGATAGCGGGAGTACGGCTTTTCCGGCGCCAGCCCCTCCAGCCACTCCTCGAAATCCTGGTGCAGACCGGACTCGTCGTCGTTGATGAACACGCTGGCGGTGATGTGCATGGCGTTGCAGAGCACAAGCCCCTCGCGGATGCCGCTCGCCCGGAGGCACTCCGCAACATCGCCGGTAATATTCCGCAACTCACGGCGCTTGTGCGTCTCGAACCACAACTCCTTGCGATGACTCTTCATGGGTTCCACCTTCCAGTGTCCCGTGCGGTTAGCTGCGGGAAGTAATTCCGCGCTATTTTGGCCGGTGCCAAGGCGCGGCGACGCAGGTGTAGCACGGCCTACATCAAGGAGCCGTAACGACGGCAGCGGTCAAAAGAGCCGGAATGACGAGTGCGAACTAACCGCACGTGACACTGCTTAATACCGGTTGCGCTTCACCTTGTCGTAGTGCAGCGCCCCGGCCGGGACCGGTTTTTTCTCCTCCGCCGGATGTCCGATGCCGACGATGCACTCCACCGCCATATGCTCCGGCAGCCCCAGGATCTCGCGGATATACTCCTCCGCCGAGCGGCCGGCGTCGTGGGTGCGCTTGCGTATTTGGGCCCAGCAGCTTCCCAGCCCCAGGGAGAGGGCCGTCATCTGCACGATGATGGCCGCGATGGAGCAATCCTCCACCCACACGTCCGACTGGGTGCTGTCGGCGCAGACCACGATGGCCAGCGGCGCCTTTTTGATGAATTGGGAGCCGTGCTCCTTGGAGCGGGAGAGCTGCTCCAGCAGTTCCCGGTCGTCCACCACCACGAACTCCCACGGATTCTTGCCACGGGACGACGGCGACCGGAGCAGCGCCTCCACCAGCAGGTCCACGGTTTCCGGCGCCACCGGCTCCGGGGTAAAGGCGCGGATGCTCCGGCGTTTCCTCAACAGCTCGATCATATCGTTCACGGGATCTCCTTTTTCATGCATTGGTAGTGTTCCTGCGGAATATTTCAGAAGCGGCGGACCACAAAACTCCCCTGGCGCAGCCGCCGTTCCAGCCAAATCCCCAGCCAGCGCTTCAAAAGCATGCGGGTGGCGGGGATGAGGAAGAACAGGCCGACGAAATCGGTAAAAAAACCGGGGGTCAACAGGAGAATCCCCCCTGCCAGGATAATGGCGCCGTCCAGGATCTGGGCCCCCGGCATGCGCCCCATGGCCAGTTCGTCCCGGATGGCGACGATGACCCGGAAGCCCTGGGACCGGGCCAGCCAGGCCCCGGCCAGGGAGATGGCCAGCAGGACCCCCACGGTGGGGAGCGCGCCGATGACCCGGCCGATCTTGATCAACAGCCAGACTTCGACGATCGGGACGATGGTGAAAACCAGGAAGAGGCGCAGGAGCATGGGTCACTCCCCGCCCGGCAGGGCGGCGCGGCGCAGCACGGGAGGCAGGGCGGAACGGTATTGTCTCGTGGCGGATATCATGCCGTAGTGAACCACGGGAAGACCTCCGCTGTCAAGAGCGGCACGGCACGATGTTGCAACTCTCCGACGCGGCGTCGAAGACCACCTTCGCCTTCCCTTCGCGCAGTTGCCGCAGCACCTGCTCGATCTTCTGGTCCAGGGTATAGCTGACCTCCCCCGACTCCTCCCACTCCCTGGTCACGAACTCGCCGACCAGATTGCGCAGGGTATCGGGATTGATCTGCTCATAGGGGACTTCCACCCCCTCCTCGTGATAATCGGTCCGTTGCGGCGACGTCATGGTCCGCTCCCCTCTTCCGGTTCCGCCAACAGCAGCCGGTTCTTGGGGGTGATATCCCCCGGTATCCGTTGGGTGATCGCCCGGTAGCCACAGGAGCGCAGCCGGGCCACCCGCGCCGCGTCCATGGCCAGCGGCCCGTCCAGCCACCCCTCCAGCCCCCCCAGGTCGCCCCCCTTCAGGTCGTGGCAACAGGGGAGCACCGCCACCCGAGCCCTCGCCGCCACGGCCCGCTCCAGCACCAGATCCGTCAACCCGCCGCAGGCGTGGGCCGACACCACCACATCGTCCCGGTGCAGTTCCACCCCCTCCAGGTCCGCCTCCACAAACCGGGTCCGCCCCGCCAGGCGCGGCCAGGCCGCGTCCATGGCCGCCGCCAGGGTCGCGGCGCTTTTGGGTATCCGCCGGTCCACGGCCAGGGCCAGGGAAGAGGTATCGTCCAGAAGCAGCAGAAGCTGGGCCAACAGCCCGTGGCCGCAGGCCAGGTCCACGACCCGCCCGCCCCGGAAACGGCGGCGCACCCGGCGGGCCACCTCCCACGCCTCATACAGCTCCTTGCGCGGCAGACAGCCCGCGGCGCAGACCGCCCGACCCACGGCGTCGAACAGGGTGGTCCCGGCAAATTGGGGCAGGAGTTTTTCCGTCAGGCGATTGCGCGAGGAGCGGTCCATGGGGTCAAGGGTGTTCGGTGCAGGATCTCGTAGGGTAGAGGTGGTCAGTCGCTGGACAGGCGGGTCGCCAGCAAGACAAGTTTACTTGGCCCCGTGGTGCGCCTCTTCCAGCTTTTCGTTCAACCAGACCTTGATGAGCGATTGATAGGGTACATCCTGGCGATTAGCGGTTGTTTTGATGGAATCCAGCATCCAGAGCGGCAGCCGCAGGGAGATGGATTGAGTTGTCGGTTTCAGATTCGGGAAGGTGACTTTTTGGGCTTTCGACCAATCGACATAATCGGTCGTGTCGTGGGTCAGCCAGAACTCCCGTTCTTCATCCTCGTTGGCAAATCTTGGTATCTCTTTAAGTTTCTTGCTCATAAACGGTTCGCTCCTTTCGGTGCATGTCCCGGGCGGAGATAACCCGAATTTTGTTGACGCGAATGGTAAAAGTAATATGCAGTAACCGGCCCTCATTTGTGTGACCCAAGGCGTGAAAACGTTGCTCGATATCGCTATGTTTCGGATCATCGAGAACAACCAGCGGCTCATTCAGAAACACGTGCTCCGCTTCGGCAGGCGTAACGCCGTGCTTGGAATTTTTCTGTTCGTTGCCCTTGTCCCAGTTAAAGCCGGTTATCGTTTCCCATGGCACCATTACTGTTCCCTGTATATGGCTAAGATATACACCATAACATCATCCTTGGCAAGCGGCCGTTTCCCTTACTCACGGAATCCCGGCCTGGAAGGCGATGATCGCCCCCTCTTCCGCCTGACAGGTGATCTCGATGGGGTTGCAGCAGACCTCGCAGTCCTCGATGTAGCGCTGGTAGCCGGCCGACAGGTCCAGCACCGCGGAGATGCGTTCGCCGCAGTGGGGGCAGGTGAATACGTGCCTGCGGGTCTCAAGCGGTTCTTCCCGTGGCGGGTGGCGTCTCGGCATGGTTGCTTACACCCGGCTCGCCTCGTTCTTGTGGTAAACCGTAAAGAAGATCACGCTGTTGTCCCCCACCTCGCGGCAGAAACCGCACTTCTCTTCCAGGGTCTTGGCCTGTTTGCGGCAGACCTCGCACCAGTTGTAGATGAGGCGGTAGTCGTTGCGGCCCACGTACTTCTTGAGGCGGCCGTGGTGGTCGCCGTGCATCCAGCCGTCGGCGTCGCCGGGGTTGTGGAGGATGCGGTCGATCACGCCCAGGATGCGGCTGTGCCCCGGCGGGTCGTGTTTCTCGATCTTGGCCAGCTTGGCGGCGAAATCCGGGGTGGGGAAATAGGAGAATGGCGTCATGGTTCACTCCTGACCGGTTTAGCCCGGCATGAGGGTAAAATCGATACGGCGAAGGACAAGAACCTGCTCTCGTTCACGAAACACACCGGCACATGCTGAAAACCTTGGCGTAATAGAGATTACAGGTGGGGTTTAGCCGTTTGTAACTTTAACAGACGGTTCAATTATCGCTGGCACTTGAAACCGTCTCCAGTTTTTTGAGTTTCCGCAGCTCCCGGAAAATCTCCTCGGCCCACCAGTGTTTATTCAGGCCCGGATACGTTTTGTAGAACTCTCCATCATGCTTTCTGAACAGCAGTACCGGATTTTCGCCGTCAAAAGAGTTGTCATGGACGTACAACCGGTCTGAGATAAGACCCGCCGAAACACAAAGGCGCATGGATCTGAAATATCTCGCAAGGATCTTGTTAATGGGTACTTCGTGCCCCCCTTCGATCATCCGGCGGGTAACCCTGGCTGCGTTGATCTCCGGCGTATCCGTGCCAATGAAAAAGACGCGCACAAAAAAACCATTCTCCTGGGCGCGCCGCAAAAAATCGACCTTATCTTCCATCGAAAGAACGGTTTCCACCACCATACTTGTCCTTGTGCGCAGACACTCCTCACGCAGTTCGGCGGCACGGTCGGCAGCCTTCAGTATCGACGCTTGGTCGTTCCATCCTCCGAATTCCCGTTCGGCAATGATATCCGGATTGATGAACACGCAATCGTCCGACCAGTGATGCCCCAGCAACTGTTTGGTAAAGGTGGTTTTCCCGGAGCCGTTCGGCCCGGCGATCACCAGGAGCTTAGGCTTTTCCGGTGGATTTTCGGCCGACAATGGTTCTGGCATCCGTCTTGGCATGGGACATTTCCTTGCGAAAACTGGCTAGCAACGACTTTTTGACCGATTTGGCCTCGGAGCGTACCGACTGACCCACCTTTTTCGAAAGAGCGGAGAGCGTTTTTTCCGTAGCATCCTTTTTCATGTGCCTTCTCCTGTCCGGAGTAAAGAGGTCGGGGGATGGCTTCGAGCCATGAATTCACTATATAACCAGTTTTCCAGACTACCAAGATATAAATATTCAAAAAGAGGAACGAGACTCGCAATCGCCATGTTCACAATTCTCCAGCACTCGGCCCGACTTGTCAATAGGGGCGCAACTGGGCGCCGCAGCCGATGTGCCAGTGCAGGTGCTTGGAGGACTGGTACTCCCCCAGGTTGGTGTACACCCGGCAGGCCCCGAAGCGCTCCATGAAGTCGCGGGCGATCATCGTGGCCGTGCGCATAAGTTCCAGGAGCAGGTCGTTGTCCGCCTCCTCCAGGGTGATGAGGGATTCCACGTGGCGTTTGGGGAGCAGCACCACATGGTTCTCCCAGATCGGGTTGGTGTGGTGGAAGGCAAAGACGTGCTCGTTCTCGAAGCACACCGGCACGTCGATGAGGCCTTTCAGGATCTTGTCGCAATAGAAGTCGCAGATTGGTGCGGTCATGGTGGCTCGCTGTCCCTTTTTGCTCACATTTCAGTTTGATTTGAGGTATAGTAACACTATGAAAAAGTCACTGCTTGACACCAATCCCTACCTGAAAGACCGCGCCACGCGCGATAGTGCCTTGGCGCGCAATGTAGCCTCCTCGTCCGCTATCGAGGGGATTTGGGTAAAACGCGACGCAACGAGCGGACGTTTTGTCGATAAAGCCAAGAACGACGAGGTTCCTACGAAGTCTCGAAAGACCTCTCGATAACACCTGCAAACAACCGTTTCATCGACTGATAGTCCCTGTCCATTCCTGCCCGCACCGCTGCAAAGTATTCTTCCCGCCGCTCCAACCCTCTCACCGTCTCTTCCAGTACGGCGCCTTCTCGGGCATGATCCAGCGCACCCCGCCGCGCGGGTCGCCGGTGTCCCCCGCATAGCGCGGGATCAGGTGGATATGCAGGTGCATGACCGTCTGTCCGGCGGCGGCGCCGTCGTTGATGCCGATGTTGAAGCCGTCGGGGTTATGTTCCCTTTGCAGGAGTGCGCGCATCTCCTCCAGCAGGTCGAGCAGCGCCGACCGTTCCTCCCTGCTCGCCTCGAAGAACGAGGCCATGTGCCGCCTCGGGATGATCAGGCTATGGCCGGGGGTCACCGGAAAGCCGTCGTACACGGCCACTGCATGGTCGTTGGCCAGGACGGCCCCAGGTATCTCCGCAGCACAGAATGGACAACTCATGTGTAACCGCCTTGCCGTTGATCTCCACCCTGTTCTACCCCAGGCCAGCTCGGCCCACAACGGAAATCCGCAGCCACTCGCTTAAAAAAGTGCCGGCCAGGACAGGACCCCGCCCCTATCCGATTGCCCCTAGCAGGCTGTTAAAAAACGCAGGTTGTTCAAAAATAGTCAGATCGTCGCACCCGCAGAAAGCTCTGAGGAGGCGTAGCAGCGCTACGCCGCACGAAAGGGCTTTCGAGGACGGCGGCGAGATGGCTGTTTTTCAACAACCTCCTAGGGGGCCGCTGCCCGCAATGCCCGCTCGATACGCCGGTCCGGCACCAGCCACATCAACGCCACGAACACGTAGATGGCGTTGGCGATCCGGGGTTCGTAGAACGACGCCGGGATGGCGGCGGCATAAAGGATGGGGGACACCTTCCCCTTCACGTCCCGGCCCACGGCCTTTTTCAGGATCGAATCCGGTCCCTGGCTGGCGATGATCGTCTGTTGCAGGATAAAGTAGGCAATGGACGCCAGAAGCAGCACCGCCCCGTAGAGCGCCAGGGGAGCGGAAGTGAAATGGTTGGTGCCGATCCAGCCGGTGGCGAAGGGGAACAGGGAGAGCCAGAAGAGCAGATGCAGGTTGGCCCAGAGGATGCCGCCGGTCACGCGGCGGACCGTGTGCAGCATGTGGTGGTGGTTGTTCCAGTAGATGCCGATGTAGACGAAGCTGAGGAGATAGCTGAGGAATACCGGCAGGACCGGCAAAAGGGCGGAGAGTTCGGAGCCGTGGGGCACCTTCATCTCCAGGACCATGATGGTGATGATGATGGCGATCACGCCATCGCTAAAGGCTTCCAGTCGGTTCTTTTCCATAGGTGGGCACCGTTATCTCTGGTTATCTCTCTGTTACCCTTTATCGCTCTCAAAGTATACCGGCACGCCCAGAAGGTGTTTCAGGAGTTTGTCGCGATAAAAGTCACGGGTGGGTGCGGTCATGTTAGTTCGCTTCGTGGTTATATTCCCACCACCAGCAGGGAAGGGCTGGGAGGGGGTGGCGTACAGTTCGATGTGGTCACGATGGAGTATAGAATTTGGCCGAATCAAAGGGTGACGCCTTGTAGTTTCATTTATTTCTATTAGAATTAAAACCAACTTGACTTACCAAGGTAACTTAGGTAACCTCGTCTTATGATGCATTCACAAGAAACAAAAAGAAAAAAAACTTTCCCTCTTGAAATCGAGGAGAAACTGCACAAAGCACTGAAATTTAAGGCTTTGGAATGCGACATGACCCTACATGCCTACATTATTGATACGCTTAATGCACGAGTGCATGAGAATTCTTCTAGCTATTCCCCCCAAAACGCGTCCGACACATCACGATCGAGAGAAGAATCATGACTGCTGCAACACATTTTGATAATGAGCCGGTTCGAATTATCCATGGTGACATCCGCCAGGAACTATCACACCTCCCCGACAACTTTTTTGATTGCTGCATCACCTCTCCCCCTTATTGGGGTATGCGCGACTATGGTTACGAAGGGCAAATCGGCGCTGAAGCAACGATTCAGGATTATATTAGGGACTTGGTTACCATCTTTCGCGATGTGCGGCGTGTCCTGAGAGGTGACGGCACGCTTTGGCTCAATATCGGTAATACC
The DNA here is from genome assembly GCF_019972295.1 of Geobacter sp. AOG2. Taxonomy (NCBI): domain Bacteria; kingdom Pseudomonadati; phylum Thermodesulfobacteriota; class Desulfuromonadia; order Geobacterales; family Geobacteraceae; genus Geobacter; species Geobacter sp. AOG2. Next base: position 641,735 of record NZ_BLJA01000001.1, on the reverse strand, counting down.
TACACTTCCGGCGGAAGAACTTGGCGTCAATCCGACTCCAAAAATGCAGGCCGGGCCATGTCATTCCGCCCTGACACACCAGAGGGTCTTAAACCTAAAGACTTGATCGGTGTAGCCTGGATGCTTGCAATGGCCTTGCAACTTGATGGCTGGTATCTACGCTCCGACATTATCTGGCACAAGCCAAATTGCCAGCCCGAATCGGTAAAAGACAGGGTAACAATGGCGCACGAATATCTGTTCATGCTATCAAAGAACGAAGTATACTACTTCAATCAAGACGCTATAAAGGAGCCAACTGCAGACGGGAAAACCCGAAAAAATAAGCGGTCAATTTGGAGCATCAATACAGAGCCGTGCAAGGAAGCTCATTTTGCCGTATTCCCGCGTGCACTCGTTCGTCCTTGCATTTTAGCCGGTTCTCCGGTAGGCGGCACTGTACTTGATCCATTTTTCGGAAGCGGTACTGTGGGTGTTGTAGCAATTGAGACAGGCCGTCAATGCGTCGGTGTAGAATTAAAAACAGAATACGTTGACATTGCCCGCCAACGTCTGTTCTCTGTCACGCCACCTCTTATGCCTGTTCTTGAAACTCCACATCGAAACGCCAAGTTGCATGAATTCTGCACAAATCCTTCCGTAGCGACTTGATTTGCAGTTTTCGCTCCCCACCACCATCGAAATAAAGGCTGTATAGAGTCTCGTTATCACGTTCTACGTAGCAGTATCCCGGTTTCGGGTGCTGCTTACTCTCCAACCGCATTTCTAAACGTCCCTGATTTGCCAATTCAAGCAAAGCCTTTGGTATTTCAACAAGTTCGTACAAATAATCTGGTGCCCCTTTTTTTAGGGCACGCAACACTAATATGCGCTCTATTCCGGCGAGATTTCCAAGAAACTGTTGTCTCAGGCCGACGAGATCATTGGGGCTATCGCCCCACTGTCCACCGCCAAGTTCCATAAATTTTGAGATGTGAATTAATTCTTGTCGGATTGCTTTGGCCGCTTCGGTTTTTAGAGATACTTTATGACCTGAAATTTCGATGTCATATCCACGCGTTCCTCTTGGAGCCAATCGGGCATCTTTCCCAGAGGCTTGGAGGACCATTTCAAGGGCAAACTCGAATTTATCCTTTGAGAAAGGTTCTCTTGAAAAACAATGATGAAGGCGCAAAACATCCCCGAAATCAGCGAGAGAGGTCTCTGAAATAATATCAGAGGTTGGATCACACGCCAATTCCCATGGTTGTGAAAAAACAGCAACAATGCGATCTACTAGCTCTAAACGATAATTACTCAAATCCGGAATTGCCTTTATTAACCGCTCGATTCGTTCTCTACGCGTCATATTTTTCTTTCCTAGTAAGTATGATTTTGCATTGAGTATCGTACCGTTAACGTATCAGATCACATAACTTACTGTAAGCATAAATACTACTGAGAATAAATACAAAGCCTTCGTTGCCTCTCTTGAAGTAAAAAAACCGCCCAACCGAGATCCTCCCCGGTTCAGCGGCCTCCATAAATCGTCCGATTCTCCCATCCCAACCATCCCCACTCCATAGCAAAAAAAATCGACTTACCTTACCCTGCCTGCATCCACCTGTCAACGCTGCAAATCCCGCCACTCCTCCACCACAAACCCGCCCTCCCCATCCATCCGCACGTACCGCAACTCATCGAACCCCTCCCCCAAGGTCGGCAATTCCAGCCGCGCCGCGACCCCGGCCACCCCCTTGTCCGGTATCCGGCCCGTGCCCTGTCGCTGCCGGTTGCGTTCCAGCGCATCCGCCACCGTGGAGTCGAGATAATAGCCGACCACCCGGAACCCGGCCTGCCGGGCCGGGCCGATGAAGCGGGCGCGCTCCTGGGGGCTGGCATTGGTGTTGTCCACCACAAAGGGTTGGCGGGCCGCCAGGCAGGCCTCCACCAGGAGCCTTTCCCGGTGGCGGGTCTTGAGCATGTCCAGGCTGATGCGCATATGGGTGAAGAAGAACCGCTGCCGGTAGAAGGTGCTCTTGCCGCTGGCCGGTATGCCGATGAGGATGATGGCGTTCATGGGGTGAGGGTAGCGCATTTCGCGGAAAAGGAAAAGCCCACCAGGGAATCGGTGGGCTTCTGAATTTTTTTGGTTCTGTGTTCCTCTTGCGAGGATAGTTCCGATCCGTGCTGCATCGGATTATGTGGTGCTGCTATACTACGTTAAAGAGCCAGGCGGAGTGTCTTCCATACGAATTGAAACCTCCTTATGCCTTTTTGTACCTCTTCCAGCTGATTTAACTATACCACCGGAAAAAAAAATAAACAGTCTGTTAAAAAAATTAACAGCGGGGTATACTCGTCAATTGTGGATAAGCACCCGCGACCCGCCTTGGCCGTCTCACCGCATCCCCACCCCCACAACAAAAGCACATCGGCGCAGGCAGACATCAGTCTGCCGGTACGTCTATCGCCCCCATCAGCCGGGTGAAAAAGTCCGGGACGCCGGTCTCGAAGAAGAGCCTTCTGCCGTTCACCGGGTGGGTGAAGGCGATGGAGCGGGCATGGAGCGCCAGGGTGGCGTAGCCGTCGTTTCTGCCGTATTTCCGGTCCCCCGCCACCGGGTGCCCCTGCTCGGACAGGTGGACCCGGATCTGGTGCTTGCGGCCGGTGAGCAGGTGGATCGCCAGCAGGCTGAGGCCTTTGGCCTCTTTCAGGACGGTGTATTCGGTGCGGGCAAGTTTCCCCTTGGCGGGGTCGGTGGTGGAGTAGACGTTCAGGGCGCTGTTCTCGGCCAGGTAGCTGGCGATGGTCCCGCTCTTCGGGTCGAGGATGCCGTGGACGATGGTGAGGTAGCGTTTGTCGGTCTCCTGCCAGTGGTCCTGGAGGAAGATCTTGGTGGTTTCGCTCTTGGCGAAGATGAGGAGGCCGGAGGTGTCCCGGTCCAGGCGGTGGACGATGTAGACCCGGTTCCGGGAGCGGGGGTCGCCCTTGCGCACGTAGTCGTTGAGGATGGTGTGGGCGGTCCGCGTCTTGTCCCGCTCCGTGCCGATGGTGAGAAGGCCGCACGGTTTTTCCACGACGATGATTGCCCGGTCCTCGTGCAGGACCGTGAGCCCCTTGGGCTGGTACTTGGGCGGCGGGCGTTTGGGTGGCGGCATGGGGGCTCCTGGAACTGCGTACTGTACCGTGGCAACCAGTTCCTTCCCCCGGCGGAGGGAGGCCGAGAGGGGGATGAACAAAAAAAAGAGCGGCATTGCTGCCGCTCCTTGACATACCTATCCGGTAGTGAACCTACCTGCGAACCGCCTTGCCCGCTACCTGCACGCGGATCATGGCACGCTCCAGCGCTGCCTCGTAGACCTTGAACTGCTTGTCCTCGGCGGTGAGCTGCTTGAGCTTTTCCTCGGCGCGCCCCAGGGCGGCCTTGGCACGCTCCACGTCGATCTCTTCGGCGGCCTCGGCGGTCTCCACCAGGACGATGATCTTGTCGTCCTTGATCTCGAAGTAGCCCCAGTTGAGGGCCATGTGCTCGATCTTGCCGTCGTACTTGTAGGCAAGCTCGCCGATCCTGAGCGAGGTCAGAAACGGGGCGTGGCCCGGCAGGACGCCGAATTCGCCCAGCTTGCCGGTGGCGGTGACCTCTTCGACTTCCATGTCAACCACCTTCTTGTAAGGGGTGACGATCTCCAGCTTCATCTTTTCAGCCATATATCAGTCCTTGAAAGGGGTGTGCCCCGTAAGGTTAATTTATACCGCAGCCAGCTTGGCGGCCTTTTCAATGGCCTCTTCAATGGAGCCGACCATGTAGAAGGCCTGCTCGGGCATGGCGTCGTGCTTGCCGGCCACGATCTCCTGGAAGCCCTTGATGGTGTCCTTCAGTTCGACGTATTTACCGGGGGAGCCGGTGAAGGCTTCGGCGACGTGGAACGGCTGGGACAGGAAGCGCTGGATCTTGCGGGCGCGGGCAACGACCAGTTTGTCCTCTTCGGAAAGCTCGTCCATACCGAGGATGGCGATGATGTCCTGGAGGTCTTTGTACTTCTGGAGCACGTACTGGACGGAACGGGCCACGGCGTAGTGTTCTTCGCCGATGACCTGGGGGTCCAGGATGCGGGAGGTGGAGTCCAGCGGGTCAACGGCCGGGTAGATGCCCAGCTCGGCGATCTGGCGGGACAGAACCGTGGTGGCGTCCAGGTGGGCGAAAGCGGTGGCCGGGGCCGGGTCGGTCAAGTCGTCGGCCGGGACGTAGATGGCCTGGACCGAGGTGATGGAACCCTTTTTGGTGGAGGTGATGCGTTCCTGCAATTCACCCATCTCGGTGGCCAGGGTCGGCTGGTAACCGACGGCGGAGGGGATGCGGCCCAGAAGGGCGGAAACCTCGGAACCTGCCTGGGTGAAACGGAAGATGTTGTCGATGAACAAAAGAACGTCCTGGCCTTCTTCGTCGCGGAAGTACTCGGCGACCGAGAGGGCGGTGAGGGCGACGCGGGCGCGGGCCCCCGGGGGCTCGTTCATCTGGCCGTACACCAGGGCGGCCTTGTCGAGAACGCCGGATTCCTTCATCTCCATCCAGAGGTCGTTCCCTTCGCGGGTACGCTCGCCGACGCCGGCGAAGACGGAGAAGCCGCCGTGCTGCTTGGCGATGTTGTTGATCAGTTCCATGATGAGAACGGTCTTGCCGACGCCGGCGCCGCCGAACAGGCCGATCTTGCCGCCGCGGGCGTAGGGGGCGAGGAGGTCAACGACCTTGATGCCGGTGGTGAAGGCCTCGACCTTGGTTGACTGGTTCTCGAAGGAGGGGGCTTCGCGGTGGATGCCGTATTCCTTCTCGTTGCCGATGGGGCCCATTTCGTCGACCGGCTCGCCGATGACGTTCATGATGCGGCCCAGGGTCTTGTGGCCGACCGGGGCGCAGATCTGTTTGCCGGTGTCGATGACCGTCTGGCCGCGCTTGAGGCCGTCGGTGGAGTCCATGGCGATGGTGCGGACCGAATTCTCGCCCAGGTGCTGGGCAACCTCGAGAACCAGGTTGTTCTCACGGTCGTCGATGGCCGGATTGGTCACCCGAAGTGCATGGTAGATCTCCGGCAGTTTGCCGGGCTCGAATTCGACGTCGATAACAGCGCCGATGACCTGCGAAATTTTACCGATGTTCTGACTCATGGAACTCTGTCCTCCTGTGGCCGTGAAGCCTCATATAGTGATTCGGTTCTCTTGTTATCCCTTGATCGATTCGGCGCCGGAAATGATCTCCATCAGCTCGGTGGTGATGGCGGCCTGGCGGGCCCGGTTGTATTGCAGGGTCAGCTTGCCGATCATCTCGTTGGCGTTTTTGGATGCGCTGTCCATGGCGGTCATGCGGGCGCCGTGTTCGGCGGCCACCGACTCCAGCATGGCCTTGAAGATCTGCACCTCGATGTTCTTGGGCAGGATCTCGGCCAGAAGTTGGGCCACCGACGGTTCGTAGATGTATTCCACCGGGTTCTCGTCGGCCACGGTCTTCTCTTCGGCTTCCACCGGCAGGAGCTGCTGGAAGGTGATGTCCTGGGACATGACCGTGCGGAAGGCATTATAGAGCAGGATGACCTGGTCGTATTCCGCGGCCAGGTAGCCGTCGATCACCTCGTGGGCCAGCATGGCCGCGGTCTGGTAGCTCGGCTTGGCCAGCACGTTGGGAAAGTTCTTGGCGATGGTGTGGCGGTTTTTGAGCGCCTCGTACCCCTTGCGCCCGACCGTCATCAGCGTGATTTCCTCGAACTCGCCCTGTTTCTCCTTGATGAAGCGCTCGCCGGCCTTGCACAGGTTGCCGTTGAAACCGCCGCACAGGCCGCGGTCGGAGGTGACCACCACCAGGAGGAGCTTCTTGGCTTCGCGCTTCTCCAGAAGCGGGTGGAGATCCCCTTCCACACTGCCGGCCAGGGACTGGAGCACCTCGGCCAGCTTGCCGGCGTAGGGGCGCGCCGCAACGACGTTCTCCTGAGCCCGGCGCAGCTTGGCGGCCGAGACCATCTTCATGGCCTTGGTGATCTGCCGGGTATTCTTTACGGATACGATCCGTTTTTTAATGCTTTTAAGGCTTGCCATGTCTCAAACCGTCCTTGTTTACGCGGTGAATTCCTTCTTGAACTGCTCCAGCGCGGCAACGATCTTGCCCTTCAGCTCATCGTCGATGGCCTTCTTGTCGCGCAGTTCGGCCAAAAGGTCGGCCTGACGGTTGTCGAAAAAGGCGTACAGTTCCGGCTCGTAGCGCTTGAGCGCCGAGACCTGGTAGTCATCGAGGAAGCCGTTGTTGGCGGCGAAGATGATCAGGACCTGTTTTTCGTTGGGGATCGGACGGTACTGGGGCTGCTTGAGGATCTCAACCAGGCGCTCGCCGCGGGCCAACTGCATCTGGGTGGCCTTGTCCAGGTCGGAACCGAACTGGGCGAAGGCGGCCATCTCGCGGTACTGGGCCAGGTTGAGGCGCAGCGTACCGGCGACCTGCTTCATGGACTTGGTCTGGGCGGAACCGCCGACGCGGGAGACCGAGAGGCCGACGTTGATGGCCGGGCGGACGCCGGAGAAGAACAGGTCGGACTCCAGATAGATCTGGCCGTCGGTGATGGAGATGACGTTGGTCGGGATGTAGGCGGACACGTCGCCGGCCTGGGTCTCGATGATCGGCAGGGCGGTGAGTGAACCGGCGCCGCACTCGTCGGACAGTTTGCAGGCGCGCTCCAGCAGACGGCTGTGGAGATAGAAAACGTCGCCCGGATAGGCTTCGCGTCCTGGCGGGCGGCGGAGCAGCAGGGAGAGCTGGCGATAGGCGACGGCCTGTTTGGAAAGGTCATCGTAGATGATCAGGGCGTGCTTCTTGTTGTCGCGGAAGTACTCGCCCATGGTGACGCCGGTGTAGGGGGCGATGAACTGGAGCGGGGCCGACTCGGAGGCGGTGGCGGCGACGACGATGGTGTAATCCATGGCGCCGTGCTCGCTCAGCTTGGAAACGACCTGGGCGACCGTGGAACGCTTCTGGCCGATGGCGACATAGATGCAGATCACGTCGCCGCCCTTCTGGTTGATGATCGTATCGATGGCAACGGCGGTCTTGCCGGTCTGGCGGTCGCCGATGATCAGCTCGCGCTGGCCGCGCCCGATGGGAACCATGGAGTCGATCGCCTTGAGGCCGGTGGCCATGGGCTGGTGAACCGACTTGCGGCTGACGATGCCGGGGGCCTTGATCTCCACCTTGCTGAAGGTGCTGGTGTTGATGGGGCCTTTGCCGTCGATGGGCTGGCCGATGGCGTTGACGACGCGGCCGACCAGGGCGTCACCAACCGGTACCTCGGTGATGCGGCCGGTACGCTTGACCGTGTCGCCTTCCTTGATCTCGGCGAATTCACCGAGAATAGCGGCGCCGACGTTGTCCTCTTCCAGGTTGAGGACCATGCCGGACACGCCGCCGGGGAACTCCAGCAGCTCGCCGGCCATGGCGCCAGCCAGGCCGTGGATACGGGCGATACCGTCACCGATGGAGATGATCGTGCCGGTTTCCGACACCTCTACCTCCTTGCCATACTCCTTGATCTGTTTCCTGATGATCTCGCTGATCTCTTCGGCTCTGATTTCCATGGAAGCATTTACCCCTTCTGTAGTATATCTTGAATCCGTTTAAGCTGAGTTTTTACGCTGCTGTCAAAGGCCGTATCGCCGATCTGGGTCACGACGCCGCCCAGAAGGGCCTGGTCCACCGTCACCTGCGGCACGACCTTCTTGCCGGTCTTTTTCTCCAGGGCGCCCTGAATGGAGGCCACCTGGGCGTCGTCCAGCGGGAAGGCGGTCCTGATGAAGGGACGGATGACGCCGGACTGTTCGTCGGCCAGTTTTTTGTAGGTCTGGACGATCTGGTCGAGGAAGGCCACGCGGTTCTTGTCCACCAGGAGGAGCAGGAAGTTCCCGACCAGTTCGGAGCAGCCGGCCTTCGCCACCAGCTCCTTCATGATCCCCTTCTTCTGCTCGGCGGTGAAAGCCGGGTTGCCGAATGCGGCCCGCAGCTCGCCATTGCCGGAGAAAAGACCGTCCACCGCGGAAAGCTCCTCATTGAAGCGGTCGATCAGGCCGGCCTCCGAACCAAGCTGCACCAGGGCCTTGGCGTATCGTCTCGCAATCGTATTGTTGATCACTGGATCTGTACCACCTTGTCAAGATATTCGCCGACAAATCGGTCGTGGTCGGCCTTCTGGATGGCGCCGGTCAGCTTGCCGGTGGCGATCTCCACCGCCAGGCGGGCAGCCTCGGCGCGCAGCTCGGCACGGGCCTTGAGGGTTTCCTGCTCGGCGGACTGGCTGGCCTGGAGCGCGATCTTTTCGGCAGCCTTGCGGGCCTCGCCGATGATGCGCTCTTTCTCCTGCTCACCCTCGCGGATGATGGCGGCGTGCAGTTCGTCAATCTCTTTGGATGCCTGGTCGAGCTTGGTGCTGTATTCCGCCAGCTTGGCCTCGGCAACGGCCCGGCCCTGCTCGGCTTCCTTGAGGTTCTTTTCGATCTGGGCCTGGCGGTCGGCCAGCGAGCCCTTCACATTGGCCTTTTTCAGCGCCCATACCATAATAACGACCAGAACGGCGAAGTCGAACACGCGCCAGCCGAAATCCTTCATCTGGGCGGCGGCGTGGTCGGCATGGTGCGCAGCCTCGCCACCCTCTTCGGCAAAACCGGCGGAGGCGGCCAGGGCGATAACGGCAATACAGGCCAGGGAGAAGGCGATTTTCTTTGTACGATCGGATACCATCAACATGTTACAGGCTCCTCCCCAGGATTTTCTCACAGATGTCGCCGGACAGGGCCTCGGCCTGCTGTTTCAGCAGCGCGCGGGCGTCGGCGGCCTCCTTGGCGACCTTGGTGCGGATTGCGTCCAGGGAGCCGGCGGCTTCCTTGCGGGCCTTCTCCAGAAGCGCGGTTTCTTCGGCCTGGGCCTCTTTGAGGGCCACGGCGCGACGGCCGGCAGCCTCGGTCTTGGCCTCGTGCAGACGGGCCTCGTACCGGGCCATCTTCTCCTGGACCTCCAGATCGACGGAAGCGGCCTTTTCACGGGCGGAGTCGATCACCCGGCGACGATCGGCCAGGGTCTTGCGGATCGGCTTGTAGAGGAAGATGTTGAGGATGAGGACAAGAATCCCGAAGTTGATGACCTGAACAACGAATGCCAAATTTAATTCAATCACGACCTACCCCTTGCAGGCATGCATAAATTGTATACTGTATCCACATATCGGACCTAGCTACCACATATTTTGGCTATATGTCAAGCTGAATTGCAAAGAAACCGGAACGATTTTACCGGCAACAGTGGCGGGCAGGGACCGGCGGGCTATTGAAAAACTCGGGTTGTTCAAAAATAGTCAGATCGTCGCACCCGCAGAAAGACCCGCGGAGGCGTAGCAGCGCTACGCCGCACAAAAGGGCTTTCGAGGACGAAGGCCTGATGGCTGTTTTTCAACAACCTGCTACAGTTCGAGCAGATCGACGATGCGGGTCAACTCGTCGGGATCGCTGAAATGGATCTCCAGCCTCCCCCCCTTGGCCCCGACCCTGCGGATGGCGACCCGTGCCTGGAAGCGCTTCTGCAACTGCTCTTCCAGAGCCCCCATGAGCAGATCGGGCTGCTGCGGGCGCTTGTGCGGCGCGGGGTGGGGATTCATCTTCAGCCGCCGCACCAGGTTTTCGGCCTCCCGGACGCTCAATTGGCGCTGCACGATCTCGTGGCGGGCCGTGAGGATCGACTCGGGGCTCTCCAGGGCCAGAAGGGTGCGGGCATGGCCCATGCTCATGCGTTCCTCCACGATATCCTGCTGCACCTCGACGGGCAGCTTGAGCAACCGCAGGGAATTGGTGACGCTGGTGCGGTTCTTGCCGACCTTTTTGGCCACATCCTCGTGGGAGATGCCGAAATGTTCCACCAGCGAGCGGTACGCCTGGGCCTCTTCGATGGCGTTCAGATCCTGGCGCTGGATATTCTCGATCAGGGCCAGCTCCAGTACCGTGTCCTCGCTGGCCTCGCGGATGACCACCGGCACGTCCCGGACGCCGGCCTTCTGGGCGGCGCGCCAGCGGCGCTCGCCGGCGACGATCTCGTAGAAGCCGTCCTTCTTGGTCACCACCAGCGGCTGGATAATACCCTGCTCGCGGATGGAGGCGGCCAACTCCTCCAGCTTGTCCGTGGCGAAATACTTGCGGGGCTGGTTCCGGTTGGGCCTGATCTTCTCGATGGGGCAGATAAAATAATCGGAGTGCTCGCCGACCGTTTCCGTTACCTGCAACAGCGCCGCCATCCCTCTCCCGAGGCCGCCTTTCTTAACCATTGGCCGTCTCCCTCTGGATGATTTCCCGGGCCAGTTGCAGATAACTGGCGGCACCGCGTGACGATATGTCGTAATGAATGACCGGCTTGCCGTGGCTGGGCGCCTCGGCCAGGCGCACGTTGCGCGGAATGACCGCCTCGAACACCTGGTCGGCGAAATGGGTCCTGATCTCCGCCACCACTTCCTTGCCCAGGTTGCCGCGGGAATCGAACATGGTCAGCAGAATTCCCTCCACCTTGAGCAACGGATTGAGCCCCCGCTGGATCAGGCCGATGGTGCGCAGGATCTGGGAAAGCCCCTCCATGGCGTAAAACTCGCACTGGAGCGGGATCAGCACGGAATCGGCCACGGTCATGGCGTTGACGGTCAACAGGTTGAGCGACGGGGGACAGTCGATGATGATGTACCGATACTGCTCCACCAGGGGGGCAAGGGCGAATTTCAGCTTCAGTTCCCGGCCGATCTCGGAGGCCAGTTCCAGCTCCGCCCCGGCGAGGTCGGAATTTGCCGGTATGACATGCAAAAACGGCTGCCCGATGTCCATGACCAGGCCCCGGGCGTCCGCCTCGTTGACGAGAGCGTCGTAGACGGAGTGCTTCAGCCGGGATTTGTCGATCCCCACGCCGCTGGTCGCGTTGCCCTGCGGGTCGATATCAACCAGAAGCGTCGGCTTCTCGGCCGCAGCCAGCGAGGCGGCCAGATTGACGGCGGTGGTGGTCTTGCCGACCCCACCCTTCTGATTGGCGATGCAGATGATCTTGGACATAACGGAATGGGCCTTGCCTGAAATCTGGTTGCGATAATTTTATAGTCATGGGGGCGCTGGGCGCCGAAGAGCGCAAAATTACCATACAAGTGCCCTTGGTGCAAAACATATTTTTCCGGCGGTCCATGAGCCGTTTATTGACAACGGTCAAATATTTTCCCACGGGGAGGCGTTAGGATTTGCCGGAAGCGTCATTTTGCAGCGAGGTACCGTCCAGATGCCAAAACCGTTCATACCGCTACTCGCCGTGGCAATCGGCCTGTCCGCAGCACCAGCGGCCATGGCCTTCGAATGCAAGGTCTGCCACAGCAAAAATCCCAAGATGGTGGCCATGCACACCGCCCTCCGGGGGGAGGGCTGTTTCGGTTGTCACAATCCGGGGGAGAAACTGATGGGCAAGAACCGGCCCACAGACAGGGAAAGCCTGCTGAAACGCAGGGTCACGGACGCACAGTGCGCGCGGTGCCACGGGGAAAAAGAATCTTGACGGACTTTCACGGCTCAGACATCGATTTTGAAACCAAGATCGATATCGCACGCCGCGTAGCCCCCTCTGATGCCCCAATTCTCGGGGGCGATTTCCCGCAGCATTATCTTCACATGGTTGGCGGGGATATCGTATTTCGAGAGATTGGTTACGATGGCCTTGTACAATGACCTCTTTGCCTCAAGAGATCTGCCGGCAAAGCAATCTATGCTGATGTGCGTATAGTATTCCGGCCGCTCCCGATCCGGCGGGCATTCGAACCGATGGGGCTCATGGACCAGCAACCTCACATTGCGATCATGGGGCATTATTTTGAAGCACTCTCTCAGGGCCGAGTGAACGGCCTCCATGATTCCCTTCTCGACCTCGACGGGGTAGTGCTGGCGGACTTCTATCAGAACGCTTGGCATCATATTCTCCTTAAGGATATCTCCGGGATCGGGTTCAACGTTTAACAGGTCGTTGAAAAACAGCCATCTCGCCGCCATCCTCGAAAGCCCCTTTGTGCGGCGTAGCGCTGCTACGCCTCCGCGGGACTTTCTGCGGGTGCGACGATCTGACTATTTTTGAACAACCTGAATTTTTCAACAACCTATTAAACGACATTCGAGGGAACGGTTTTTTTGAACGTAACCACCCGCCCCAGTCGGTCTCCCCGGCCCAGCGGAGAGTCACGCCCTCTTTGGCGCCGCCGATTATCGTGTATCGCCGGGGATAATGCAAGATGGCAATCGCTCGTTGCGAAATTGCCGCGCGTTGCCGGGCGCGGGCGGTGCCACGGCAAAAAGGGGTGAACTGGGGGGCTATCGGGTGTTCCTGATGGCGTATTGCCTCAGGGCTTTCATGCCGTCGAGGCCTACTTTTTCCATGATCCGGGAGTAATATGTTTCCACGGTGCGGTGGCTTACGGCAAGGGCCGCGGCGATGTCGGAGGTGGTATCGCCCCGGCTGATCATGGCCATGACCTGGCGCTCCCGCTCGCTCAGGGATTCGTCCCAAATCGCCATCGGGGCGGAAACCAGTTTTTTTGCCAGGCCCTGGGCGGCCCGGGGACTGATGTGGCGCTGCCCCGCCAGGACGTCGCGAACCGCCTGCACCAACTCGGCCGCAAGATCCCGCTTGGTGACATAGCCGCCCGCGCCGAAGGCGAATGCCCGTTCGATGCTGCCCGTATCCTCGTGCATGGAATAGATCAGCACCGGTATGTCCCGTTTTTTCAGATCCCCGATCAGATCGAGGCCGCTCTCCTCCCCCAGGGAAAGGTCCACCAGGGCGATATCGGCCCCGCACCCCTGGAGACGTTCCAGGGCTTCGGCCCGGCTTTCCGCCTCGCAGCAGATCGTGAACCCTTCCTGCATAAGCAGAAGCGCAACCCCCTGGCGTACTGCCGGGTGGTCGTCAACCAGAATGATTCGAGGGTTCTTTTTCTCGTGGCCCATGGGCGAGTCCTTTGAGCATGGCGGCAGAGGTGGCGTTGTTTGCAACGCTTTCCTTTTCGGGGTTGTCGCCGGCGCGGTCAAACCGTATGGATTTGCGGATGAGGACAAGCAGAAAAAGCGCCAATACCTGAAGAACGATGTATCTTGTCTGCATAGAGAATCTTCCCGTTTTCCGATTGCACCAGCTCCACAACAACGATCGGAAACCTTTCCATTCACGGATCGCCGGCACGTCGCACGGTATCGACGGCTACCGGGGATTTTCGAAAGAATAGCCTCGATCAAGGCATTTGTCTGTGGGGGGAATTACGGTTTTTGTGTAGGGAATTTTACGGACAGGGTTCCGAAAAAAAAGGGGGGGGAACGGCCTCCCCCTGCCCGGCTCCGAAACCGGACAGGGGTCCCTCGAAAGGGAAACTACTGGTAATTATGGATGGCGTGGCGCCTCAGGGCCTTCATCCCGTCCAGGCCAAGCTTATCCATGATCCGGGAATAATAGGTTTCCACGGTGCGGGCGCTGATGGCGAGGGTTGCGGCGATTTCGGCGCTGGTGTCGCCCCGGCCGGTCATTGCCATGATCTGGCGTTCCCGCTCGCTGAGCACCCCCTCCGCTTGGCCGGCCTGCGTGGCAAGCACCCTGTCGGCGAGGCTTTGGGCCGCGTGGGGACTGACGTGGCGGCGCCCGGCAAGCACGCCGGCCACCGCTTCCAGAAGGACGTCGGAAACCTCCCGCTTGGTGACGTAACCGTCGGCGCCGGCGCCGAATGCCCGCTCGATGGTTTCGGCGTCCTCGTGCATGGAGTAGATCAGCGCCGGTATGCCGCGCTCGTGCAGGTCGCCGATCAGGTCGAGCCCACTCTCCTCGCCCAGGGAAAGGTCCACCAAAGCCAGATCCGCCGGGGAACCGTCGAGCAGTTCCAGCGCCCCGGCCCGATCGCCCGCCTCGCCGCAGACCACGTAGTCCTTCTGGGCAAGCAGCAACGCCAATCCCTGGCGCACCGCCGGGTGGTCGTCGACCAGAAAGACCCGTGCCCCGGTTTTCGCTTCGTCAGCCATCCCGTTCCTCCCCTGTCATGCCCGCTTCGCATGGGACCGTACAGGTAACCACGGTCCCGCCCCCCTCGGCATCCCCGATCCTGAGCGAGCCGCCGATCATCCTGGCGCGGTGGGCCATGATCCCCAACCCCAGCCCCCCCTGCGACCTGGCCGCCCGGTCTCTGCCGATGCCGTTGTCGCTCACCGCGAGGGTGACGATCCCCCCCCCGCCCAGACAGGTGAACGCCACGGTAATCCGGCTCGGCCGGGCATGTTTCACGGCGTTGGTGAGCGCCTCCTGGGCGATGCGGTACAGGTGGGTGATCTGCTCGTTGGCACAGGAGACGCAGGCCCGTTCCTGTTGGAATTCTATGGCGATGCCGGTCGATTCGGCGAAACGCCGGGTCAACTCCTCCAGGGACGGGCTCATGCCCCGGGGATCGTGCTCGACCGGCCAGAGACCCCGGGAGAGGTTGTAGGCGTGATCGACCGACTCCTCCAACAGGGAGGAGAGTTGCCGCAACTCGGCCGTATCCTCCCCGGCGCCCGCCAGCTTGCGTTCCAGCACGGAACAGCGCAGCCTGGCGCCGGTCAACTGCTGGCAGAGTCCGTCGTGCAGATTGTGGCTGATGCTCCGGCGCTCCTCCTCGCTGATCATGACGATCTTCCGTTCCAATCCGAGACGCTCGGCCATCTCCGTTTCCAGGGAGACGTTCTTCTGCTCCAGTTCGCCCGAAAGGCGCTCGACGGCGGAGAAGGCGCGGGAAAACCGCAGCGACAGGGCAAAGGCCTGGAACAGGATAAAAACGAACATCCCCACCGGTATCAGAAACAGGGACGGGATCAGGCGGAGATCATAGAGCATGTCGTTGATGCCGACAAGCCCCAGGATGACGAAGCCGGCCAGAATGAACGTCGCCCCTTCCCTCCCCTTTATCCTCGCCCTGAGGAGCATGGCCAGGCTGTAAACGATCTGCAGGACGGCTCCGGCATAGTAGACCGGCAGCAGGCGGCTGAGCGTCAGGGCCGGAAAGAACAGGGCCACGGCCAGGAACAGCCCTGCCATGACCTGGGAAAAGCGCAGGACGCGCACGGAAAACTCCTGGGGGTACAGAGAGCGGAAAAAGCTGTAGCCGACCGGCACGGAAAGAAAAAAACAGATCGCGTCGATCATGTTCAGAAGCGGCGCCGGGACTGCCGGGAAGAAGAGGCGGATGCTCCAGTCGCCCGTGTTCGAAGCGAGGAGCGAGCCCATCCACAAAAGACAGTAGCACCCGAAGTAGAGCGGCGAGACGTCCCGTCTGCGGAACGAGAACAGGACCAGATGGTAGACCCCCATGACCAGGAGACTGCCGATGAAGAACAGGGCCATTCCCCAGCGCCGGACCTGGCCGGCCTCGATCGCCCCGGCATCCCCCAGCAGGATGGGCGAGGTGACGCCGCCCACCCGCGAGTGGTAATTGGACACCTGGAGGATCAGTTCAAGCGGCTCTCCCGTACTCGGGAAACGGGCCAGGAGTACCGATGGGCCGGGGACTTCCGTGGCGGTACTCGTCCCCACGCGACCGCTTGCGGCGAGGAGGGCGCCGTTGACCCACAGCCGGCAGGCCGAGGGGATGTCGAAGAGGCGCAGGGCCAACTCGCGCCTGCCCGGTCCCGGCAGGACCCGCAGACGAAATGTTGCGTACCCCGTCTCTCCGATCTTTTTGCCGTTGAGTTTGAAATCGTTCCAGGACGCCGGCAGGGAAAGGTAGCCGTTTTTTTCGGGGGCATGGGGACCGTGGAAATCCTTCGGAGCCAGTAACCGCCCCCAGTAGAACTCCCACTCGCCGTCGAGGCGCAGGGGGCCGTCCCGGCCCAGGTCATGGCCGCCGAGTTCCAATCCTCCCTGCCGGGCAAGGGGATTGGCGGCCAGGGCCGGGGATTGGAGCATGGCGACCAGTATGATGCAGTAGAGCCAGCGCACCATCAGGGTATGCCGCAATCCCGCAAAGCGGCCTCGAAGGCCCGGTCCAGGGGGGCTTCGAGACGGATCTCCACACCCTTTTCGTTTTTGAACGAGAGACTGGCGCAGTGCAGCATCATGCGCACAGCCTCCGCGCCGCCGTAGGTGGCGTCCCCGACGATGGGCAGCCCGGACGCCTCCAGATGGACGCGGATCTGGTGGGTGCGCCCGGTCAGGGGGTGCGCCTCCACCAGGGCGCCTCCGGCGGCGGCAGCCACCACGCGGAACTCGGTCAGGGCCGATCTGCCTCCCGCCATGACGCCGTAGCGCGACGTGCCCAGCTTGCCGATGGGGCCGTCCATGCGCCAGGTTTCCTGCCGCGGCTGTCCGCTGACCAGGGCCAGGTAGCGCTTGTCCGCCAGGCCGTCGTGAAAACGGGCCGAAAGCCAGGCGGCGGCCCGCTTGTGTTTCGGGAACACCATCACCCCCGAGGTGCCCCGGTCCAGACGGTGGATCACCCTGGCCGGTTCCATGATCCCATGCTGGCGGAAGTATTCGGCCACCCAGAACTCCATGGTCCCCTTGAGCTGATAGGGGGTCCGCTGGGTATTCGCCCCGGCGGGCTTGTCGACCGCGATCAGGTCGTTGTCCTCGTACAGGAGGGCCTCCGGGGGCAGGACGAGTTCCCGGAACCTGCCCGGCTCCATCACGCCCACCTCCACCACGTCCCCCGCCTTGACGGTGCGCGACGCCACCCGGACCAGGGCGACGTTGACGCTGCACCCGCCCCGGTCGATGATCCGCCGCGCCTCGGACTTGCTGAGGCCGTCGAACAGGAGCGCCACGGCATCGTCCAGCCGCCGCCCCCCCTGATCTTCTGTCACGGTTTTCTTATATATCATGACCTCGTTACTACCCCGATTTCATGGTGAGATGCAAATAGTTTCCTCCGGGGCTCTGGATGAAAACCAATAAACCTTAAAACGGCTATTGGGTCCACGAACGACACGAAATATCACGAAAAATAGAAACATGGTGCAAAACGGCAATTCGCCGGTAGGTTACAACCATGAAGTTGCCAAGTCTTATTATTTTTGTTCGTGTTTTTCGTGCATTTCGTGGACAACAGCATTTTTCAGGATAAAAATTCCCTGTGGAAAAAGCGGTCCGACTTTGGTACCCTCTGGCGGCCATGACTCCTGACGCACCCCACGATATCCCGCTCCTGCGCGGGCCGGTCCCCCTGGCGCACCTGCTGCTGCGGCACTTCGTCCGCCCCGGCGACCGGGCCGTGGACGCCACCTGCGGCAACGGCAACGATACGCTCCTCCTGGCGGAACTGGTAGGGACTGGGGGCAAGGTCTGGGGCTTCGACATCCAGCGGGAGGCCATCGGGAACACGGCCCGCAAACTGGCGGCGAGCGGTTTGACGGAGCGGGTGACGCTGATCGACGGGGGCCATGAAACCATGGCCGAACGGATCGACGCACCCCTGAACGCCGTGGTCTTCAACCTTGGCTATCTGCCGGGGGGCGACCGCAGCGTCATCACCCGGCCGGAGACCACCGGAGCGGCCCTGGAACAGGCTGCGGCCCTCCTGGCGCCGTCGGGCGTCGTGACGCTGACCATCTATCCCGGTCATGGAGGGGGCGGCGAGGAACGCCGCCTGGTGGAGGAATGGGCGGCGACGCTCAGGGCTCCCCTGTTCCACGTCTGGCGCATGGGCCAGATCAACGCCGCGGCCGACGCGCCGTACCTCATCCTCGTCCAGAAGGGCGCCTGACATGCTGCGTGCGCTGCTCCCCTTCATCGTCGTCCTGCCGTCATTGGCCTACAGCCTGATCTCCCTGGCCTGCGCCCGGCGGTTCTTCGCCGCAACGCCCCCCCGTTCGCCGGAAGCCCCGGCCATCACCATCCTGAAACCGGTCAAGGGGATGGACGCCGGGAGTTACGAGAACTTTGCCTCCTTCTGCCGGCAGGAGTACGCAGGCCCGGTGCAGTTGCTGTTCGCCGCGGCATCGGCCGACGACCCGGTCATTCCGGTCATTCGCCGGCTCATGGAGGAGTTCGGCGACGACCGGGTTTCCCTGGTGGTCAATCCGGCCATCCACGGGCCGAACTACAAGGTATCCAACCTGATCAACGCCTTTCCCCAGGCCCGGCACGACATCGTCATCGTCTGCGACAGCGATATCCGCGTCCCGGCCGACTACCTGAAAAACGTGACCGCCCACTTCAGCGATCCCCAGGTTGGGCTGGTCACCTCGCTCTACCGGACCTCCAGCGCTCCCACCATGGCCACGGCCATCGAGGCCCTGGGCTTTACCTCCGAAATGATCCCCAACGTGCTGGTGGCGCTCCACCTGGAAGGGCTCTCCTTCGCCCTGGGGGCCTCCATGGCCGTGCGCCGCGAGGCCCTGGCGGCCATCGGCGGCTTCGAGGCCCTGGTGGATTACCTGGCCGACGACTACCAACTGGGCAACAAGGTGCACCGGGCCGGCTGGCGCATCGCCCTGGACGGCACCTTCGTGGAGAGCATGCTCAAGGCGGAAGAGGTACTGCCGGTGCTGGCGCGGCAACTGCGCTGGGCCCGCACCATGCGGGTCAGCAGGCCGGGCGGCTACCTGGCGTCGGGGATCACGCTCCCCTTTCCCGCCCTGCTGCTGGCGGCGTTCCTTGCCCCGTCTCCGGCCCCGGCGCTGGCCGCAATCGCCCTGCTGTACGGCGTGCGCCTCGCCGTCACCACCGCCTTCAGCCGCCGCTTCGTCCGCGACCGCCTCCTCCCCGCCTGGCTCTGGCTGATCCCGGTGCGGGACATGCTGGCCTTCTTCACCTGGGCCCTCTCCTTTCTCGGCAACCGGGTCGAATGGCGCGGCAGCCGCTTCCGGCTCAGGCCGGGGGGCAAGATCGAAGAGTTGGCCTGAGCATCCAAGCCGTCCCAGTAAATCGAGGATAGCTGCGAGGCAAGGCGAACGGACAACTCCCACCGGCTACCGGACAGCCACCCTTTTAATCTATTGTCCTTTTTCAGTACACGATTCCTGTGATTGGGGAAATTGCACAGAGTGCTTGACAAATTGATTGCCGAACAGTATATGAATGACTGTTCATTCAAAATGAGTAGCAGAGGTTCATCCTTTACATTGCATAATAACGTGCTGTATAAAATAATGATTTATACTTTTTAGAGGATGTGTGGCGTGTCAAATCCGGTCCAGGCCATAGGCCGTCTGACAATCAGGTATGTGCGGGAATTGGGCAGAATGGGATGGTTCATCCTCTACTCCCTCTACATGATCGTCCGCCGGCCGGGCCATCCGCTCTACATACTCAAGCAGATGCGCTTCATCGGCACCAAATCGCTGTTCGTCATCGTGCTGACCGCCGCCTTCACCGGCATGGTGCTGGGCTTGCAGGGGTACTATACCCTGGCCAAATTCGGTTCCGAGGGGATGCTGGGGACCGCCGTGGCCCTCTCCCTGATCCGTGAGCTGGGTCCGGTGCTGGCGGCCCTGATGGTGACCGGCCGGGCCGGCAGCGCCATTACCGCCGAAATCGGCATCATGCGCATCAGCGAGCAGATCGACGCCCTGGAGACCATGGCGCTGGACCCCTTCAAGTACCTGATCACCCCCAAATTCGTCGCCGCCATGATCTCGCTGCCGCTTTTGTGCGCCATCTTCGACGTGGTCGGCATCTACGGCGGCTGGCTGGTGGGGGTCAAGCTGCTGGGCGTCAACCCCGGAGCCTATTTCTACGAGATGGAGAAATCGGTCGTGTGGCGCGATGTCTACTCCGGCATAATCAAATCATTCTCGTTCGGGATGATCATCGCCTGGGTCAGCTGCTACAAAGGCTATTTCAGCGGCCATGGCGCCGAAGGGGTGTCCCGGGCCACGACGGAATCGGTGGTGTTGACCTCCGTCCTCGTCCTGGTATGGGACTACTTCCTGACCTCGATACTCTTATGATAAAACTGACCGACGTACATAAATCCTTTGGCGCCCAGAAGGTCTTAAACGGCCTCAACCTCGAGATCCCCGAGGGCAAGGTCACGGCCATCATCGGCCCCAGCGGTGAAGGCAAGAGCGTCCTGCTCAAGCACATCATCGGCCTGCTGCAGCCGGATAGCGGCCGGATCGAGGTGGACGGCGAGAACATCATAGGATTGCGCCGCTCCCAGTTGAACCGCATCCGGGAGAAGTTCGGCATGCTGTTCCAGAATGCGGCCCTGTTCGACTCCATGAATGTGTTCGAGAACGTGGCCTTTCCGCTCCAGGAAAAGACGAAACTGGCCAGGGACGAGATCCGCCGCCGGGTGCTCTCCGCCCTGGAGGATGTGGGGCTCAAGAACGTGGAGAACAAGTTCCCGGACGAACTTTCCGGCGGGATGAAGAAACGGGTGGGACTGGCGCGGGCCGTGGTGCTCGGCCCCAAGATCATCCTCTTCGACGAGCCGACCACCGGGCTCGATCCGGTCATCAAGCGGGCCATCCACCACCTGATCCGGGAAACCCACGCCAAGTTCGGCTATACGGCGGTGGTCGTTTCCCATGAGATACCGGATATCTTCGACATCGCCCAGAACGTGGCCATGCTGTATAAGGGAGAGATTCTCCAGCACGGGACGCCGGAAGAGATCCAGGCCTCGACCCACCCGGTAGTGAGGCAATTTATCAGTGGAAGCCTGGACGGCCCAATTCATCTGGGGTAAAATAGCGAGGAAACAGGAACCATGAACATGGCAAAATTGGAAATGATGGTCGGCACATTCATGATCATCGGCATACTCTGCCTCGGCTACCTCTCGGTCAAACTCGGCAAGATGGAGTTGATGGGAGGCGACTACTACACGGTTTCGGCCAAATTCGATTCGGTATCGGGCCTGAAGCCGGGGGCGCGGGTGGAGATCGCCGGGGTCGAGGTCGGCAAGGTGGACCGCATCACGCTGGACACCAAGGGGTGGGATCAGGCGCTTGCCTACCTCAAGATCAAGAGCGACACCAAGATCGGCGACGACGTCATCGCTTCCGTGCGCACCAGCGGCATCATCGGCGACAAGTTCATCATGCTCAAACCGGGCGGCTCCGACCACTTTCTCAAAAACAACGACACGATCCGCGAGACCGAATCTGCCATCGATATCGAAGAACTGATCAGCAAATTCATCCACGGAAAGGTCTGACCCCAGGGAGAAAACCCATGAAATCACGCTTCGTATCGATCCTGGTCGCCGGGGCTTTCTTCGGTTCCCTTTCCTGTAGCCACGCCGCGGAAGAGGTTCCCGCAAACAAGTTGACGCTTGGCTTGAACGACTGTATCCGCATGGCCCTTAAGTCTGCACCGGAACTGGGCGAGGCCCAGGCCGACATCGAGCTGACCGCCAGCAAACTGGAAGAGGCCAAGTCCAACCGCTATCCCCAGATCGAGGCCATAAGCCTGTTCGGCCCCGCCCCCCAGGCCCGGGCAACGGACATCACCCCCACCATCGCGACCGACCGGCGCACCAAGCTCAGCGAACTCACCTGGTTCACCAGCGCCGACGCCACGCTCATCCAGCCGCTCTACACCTTCGGCAAGATCTCCGAGAATATGAAGGCCGCCACCCACGGCATCGCGGTGGACCGCTCCCGCAAGGAACAGCGCGCCAACGAGATCGCCCTCAAGGTGCGGGAGTACTATTTCGGCCTGATGCTGGCGCGTGAGCTGAAAGAGCTGGTGCTCGAGGTCCAGGACGATCTGACGAGCGCACGCAAGAAGGCCCAGAAACTCCTGGATGAAGGTTCGGAATCGGTCGA
The DNA here is from genome assembly GCF_019972295.1 of Geobacter sp. AOG2. NCBI lineage: Bacteria > Pseudomonadati > Thermodesulfobacteriota > Desulfuromonadia > Geobacterales > Geobacteraceae > Geobacter > Geobacter sp. AOG2. The sequence goes on along the minus strand of NZ_BLJA01000001.1, from coordinate 619,946 downwards.
CCAGATCGATATCTACAAGCTGGACGCCTTCTCCGGCGAGGTCGTCAAGCTGCTGGAAGAAGCGAAAAAAGGGGAAAAACTGGCCTTGGCGGCGCTCAGGACGCGCCTCGGGCTTGCGGCCGACACCCCGCTGGATATCGCCAACGAACGGCTGACCATGGACGAAGAGGTGGTCCCGGCCTATGACAGCTTCGTGGAAAGGGCTCGCTCACGGCGGCCCGAATACCGCCAGATCGCCGAAGGACTCAAGGCCCGCGCCGCACTGGTCGAGGCGGCCAAAGCCAATTATTACCCCGACATCTTCCTGGGCGGCCTCGTCTCCTGGGCCTACGCCGACGACCGCGACCGCATCAACAACCCCTACATCACCGACTCGTACAAACATTTTTACGGCGGCGCCGCCCTGGGCGTGCGCTGGAAACTGGATTTCGGCATCACCGGCTCCAAGGTGGCCGGCGAACAGGCCCAATACAACCGGTTGCTCAGCACCAAGGAGTTCGCCGACGCCAATATCCCGTTGCAGATCAAAAAATATTACCTGGACCTGCAGGAGGCCGACAAGAGCGTCACGGCAACCAAGTCGGCCTACTCCAACGCGAAAAAATGGGCGGTGGCCGCCCTGGCCAACTTCGATTTCGGCGTCGGCCCCGCCAAGGAGATATTCGATGCCCTGGAGGCCTACGCCCGTATGCGCGCCGAATACTTCCAGGCCATCTACAACTACAAGATCGCCAGGGCCAACCTGGACTATGCCGTCGGGGAACCGCCCCTGGACGGCGGAAAATGAGAGGGATGAATCAATGCTGAAACGCTACATCGTCATAATCATGGCCGGTGTGTTCCTGGCAGGCAACGCCTTTGCCGGAGCCACCGACGACGTCAAAAAGACCGTGAACGAAGTGGTCCGCATCGTAGCCGACAAAAACCTGAAAAAACACGACCAGGAACGGCGCAAGGCCCTCAAAAAGGCTATCAGCGTCATCTTCGACTATTCCGAGATGGCGAAACGCTCCCTCGGCAGGCACTGGAACCAGCGCAGCCCGGCCGAACGCAAGCAGTTCACCGACCTTTTCGCGTCGCTTCTGGAAAACTCCTATGCCGGCAAGATCGAGTCCTACAACAACGAGAAGATCGTCTACCTGAATGAAAGCATCGACGGCAACTATGCCGAGGTCAGGTCCAAGGTGATCACCCCGAAGCGGGACGAATACTCGCTGGACTACCGCCTGCTCAACGAGAACGGCAAATGGATGGTGTACGACGTGGTCATCGAAGGGGTCAGCCTGGTGTCCAATTATCGCACCCAGTTCAACAGGATCATCACCGCCAACGGCTACAACGAACTGGTCAAAAAACTCCAGACGAAAACCGATGAATTGAAGGCGCCGTAACACCGTAACAAGGCACGAATTTTATCGTTAAAAGTTCTTGACACGTGCTTTATGTCTATGATAAACGACACGGGCAGCAAGTTTCGGAAGTTTTTGCAGAACGTTGCAGTACAAGTTTGACCAAGCTTGGCGGTTTTCCTGCATCAAGACTCCGGAAACTTAAGCGGTATTCTCATCTGTTCCGGCGAAGGACCGGAGAAAAAAGGAGGTAGGAAAATGGCACAGGGCAAGGTTAAATGGTTTAACGACACGAAGGGTTTCGGTTTTATCGAGCAGGAGGGCGGCGAAGACGTTTTCGTTCATTTCTCCGCCATCGTGGGTGACGGCTTCAAATCCCTCGCCGAAGGCGACGCGGTCACCTTCGACATCACCCAGGGTCCCAAGGGACTCCAGGCTTCCAACGTCAACAAGATCAAGTAATTCAGACCACCTATTTCCCCAAAAACCCGCTGATCATTCAGCGGGTTTTTTTTGTTTTCCGGCGGGGATCGGGCAGGTTCCCCCGCCCCGGCACGCCGCCGCCCGCCACGCCCAGCATCGCCGCCGCGTCCTCGCGCCCCGCCTCCCTGAGCGCCTCCAGAACCTTGTTCCTCTCACCCGGCTGGTGCCACAGCAGAAGCGCCTTCTGCAACCCCTTCTCCCGGTCGCCGGCCGGGACATACACCCGCTTGCCGTTTTCCGGGTCGATACCGGTGTAGTACATGCAGGTGGAAAGCGTCCCCGGTGTCGGGGTGAAGTCCTGGACCTGCTCGACCATCATCCCCAGTTTTTTGAGGGCCAGGGCCAGATCGAGCATGTCCGCCACGGTACAGCCGGGGTGGCCCGAGATCAGGTAGGGCACGATGTGCTGCCGTTTGCCGAGGCGGATGCTTTCCTCGCGAAAGCGGGCCAAAAAGCGTTCGAAGGGCTTCCTCCCCGGTTTGCGCATCAGCGCCGTGACATGCTCCGCGAGATGCTCGGGGGCGATCTTGAGCAGGCCGCTCACGTGATGCCCCACCAGTTCGCGAAAATAGCCCGGTTGCCGCTCCATCAGGTCGTAGCGCACCCCCGACGAAACCGCCACATGCTTGACCCCCTGCCGGTTCCGTACCTGCTGCAGGAGGGCGACGGCGCGTTTATCGGAGGTTTCCAGATGGGCGCAGACGGCGGGATAGATGCAGCTCTCCCGGCGGCAGACCCGCATGGCCTCGGGATTTTTGCAGGCCAGGCCGTACATGTTGGCGGTCGGCCCGCCCACGTCGCTGATACTGCCCCGGAACCACCCCTGGCGGGCCATGGCGTCGACCTCGCCGATGATCGAGGCCTCGCTGCGGGACTGGATCACCTTCCCCTGGTGCATGGCGATGGCGCAGAACGCGCAGCCGCCGAAACAACCGCGATGGCTGGTGATGGACGTCTTGATCTGCTCCCAGGCCGGTATCGGCTCCCGGTAGGAGGGATGGGGCGTCTTTTCGAAGGGGAGCGCATAGACCCGGTCCATGTCGGCCTGGCTCAGGGGGAAGGCCGGCGGATTGCACACCAGCAGGCGGTCGCCGTGGGGCTGGACGATGGTCCGTGCGGAGAAGGGGTTTTGCTCCCGGTAGGCCAGGCGGAACGCCTCGGCGAATTTTTTCTTGTCGGCGGCCGCATCGTCGAAGGAGGGGAGAAAGACGCTCTCCCCGTTCTCCGGGCCTGCCGGGGCTCCGTCCGTCCCCTTCGCGATCCGGCAGGCGCCCCGCAGGTTGCGGATCTCCGAAAACGGCTCCCCCCCCGCCATGCGCCGCGCCAGCTCCAAGAGCGGCGACTCCCCCATGCCGTAGATCAAAAGGTCGGCCTTGGCGTCCAGAAGGATCGAGCGGCGCACCTTGTTCTCCCAATAGTCGTAGTGGGCGAACCGGCGCAGGGAGGCCTCGATGCCGCCGATAACCACCGGCACATCCTTATAGGCCTCTTTCAGGCGCGAGGTATAGATGATGGTGGCGCGATTGGGGCGGGCGCCGTGGCGGTTGCCCGGCGTATAGGCGTCATCGTGGCGCAGCTTGCGCGCCGGGGTGTAGTGGGCCACCATGGAATCCATGGCCCCGGCCGACACGGCAAAGAACAGCTTTGGACGCCCCAGCGCCATGAAGGGCTCCTTGGAGCGCCAGTCCGGCTGGGGGATGATCCCCACCCGGAAGCCGTGGGCCTCCAGCCAGCGGGCCAGGAGCGGAATCCCGAAGGCCGGGTGGTCGATGTAGGCGTCGCCGCTGACAAAGACGACATCCAGTTCGTTCCACCCTCGTGCCCGCGCTTCGGCAAGATCCAGGGGCAGGTGACCGGTCAAGGGAAGAGCGCCAGACCGTCAAGCCCCATGGTCTCCGGGAGTCCGCAGGCCAGGTTCATATTCTGCACCGCCTGGCCCGAGGCGCCTTTGACCAGATTGTCGATGGCCGAAACCACGATGACCCGCCCGGTGCGGCTGTCGACCAGGGGGGCGATGTCGCAGAAGTTGGACCCGCGCACGAACGCGGTCGAGGGGAGGCTCCCCTGGGGAAGCACCCGCACGAAGGGCTCGCCGCCATAGAATTCCTGGTAGAGGGCAACCAGCTTTTCGGTCGTCGCCTCTTTCGCGGGGGTTGCGTATATGGTGGAGAGTATTCCCCGGTCCATGGGGACCAGATGCGGGGTAAAGGTGATCTTGAGGTCGGTCCCGGCCAACAGCGACAGCTCCTGCTCGATCTCCGGCGTATGCCGGTGGGCTCCGCCGACGCCGTAGGCCTTGAAACCCTCGTTCACCTCGCAGTACAGGCTGTCCACCTTGGCCGACCTGCCGGCGCCGCTCGTGCCCGAGGCGGAATCGGCGATGATGCTGTGCGGATCGATCAGCCCCTTTTTCAAAAGCGGCGCCAGGCCGAGGATGATGCTGGTGGGGTAACAGCCGGGGTTGGCCACCAGCCGCGCCCCCTTGATCTTGGCCCGCCTGATCTCCGGCAGGCCGTAGACCGCCTTTTTCAGGTTGGCCGGGTTGAGGTGCTTTTCATACCAGGCTCCGTAGACCGCAGGGTCGGAGAGCCGGTAGTCGGCCGACAGGTCTATCACCGTCTTGCCCAGCTTCAGGAAGGTGGGCACCACCTCCATGGCCGCCTTGTGGGGCAGGGCCGTGAAGATGACGTCGGCCTTCTCCGCGACCCGCACCGGCTCCAGGTTCTCCAGCACCAGGTCGCAGCGTCCCCGCAGGGTGGGAAAGACCTCGGAGATCCGCTTCCCGGCGCTCTGCTCGGAGGTCAGGCAGGTCACGGCGACCTCGGGGTGGCAGTACAGGATGCGGATCAACTCCAGCCCGGTGTAGCCGCTGGCTCCGACGATGGCAACGTTCAACATGGCAAACCTCCACAAAACGTAATGGTTTAACTGGTTGTCTCAGGTTGTTCAAAAATAGCCAGATCGTCGCACCCGCAGAAAGCCCCGCGGAGGCGTAGCAGCGCTACGCCGCACAAGGTGGCTTTCGAGGACGGCGGCGAGATGGCTGTTTTTCAACAACCTCCAAGCAAAAAGGGGAAACCCTTGCGGATTTCCCCTTCTACCATGCCAGTGTACTGTAATCCGGCGATTAACGCTTGGAGAACTGGAACCGTGCGCGGGCTGCGGCCCTGCCGTATTTTTTACGCTCTTTCACGCGGGAATCGCGCGTAATGAAGCCGGCTTTCTTGAGCACGCCGCGCAGTTCGGCGTCGGTCTCCAGCAGGGCCTTGGTGATGCCGTGCTTGATGGCGCCGGCCTGGCCGGAGTCGCCCCCGCCCTGTACCGTTACGTAGATATCGTACACGCCGACCTTCTCGACCAGTTCCAGCGGCTGACGCACGACCATCTTGGAGGTCTCGCGGCCGAAGTACTCGTCCAGGGTCTTGTCGTTGACCGTGATCTTCCCGGCGCCCGGCTTGAGCCATACGCGGGCTATCGAGCTCTTGCGTTTTCCTGTGCCATAATAGCTGACTGCTGCCATATCGTATATCTCCTCAGAGTATTAAAATGCCAGGTTCTTGGGCTGCTGGGCGTCGTGGGGATGGCTGGCGCCGGCATAGACCTTGAGTTTCTTGAGCATGTGCCGGGCAAGTTTATTCTTGGGGAGCATGCCCTTGACAGCCTTGCGGATGAGGTCTTCCGGTTTTTTCTCCAGAAGCTTGCCTGCGGTGATCTCTTTCAGGCCGCCCGGGAAACCGGTGTGGTGATAGTACATCTTGTCGTCCAGCTTGCGGCCGGTCAGCGCGATCTTCTCTGCGTTCACCACGATGACGAAGTCACCGGTGTCCACGCTGGGGGTAAAAATGGCCTTGTTCTTGCCGCGCAACACATTAGCGATCTGGGTGGCAAGACGTCCCAACACGGCATCCTGCGCATCGACCAGGTACCAATCACGTTTTACGTTTTCCGCTTTTGCAACTTCGGTTTTCATAAGCTTCCTCACATACTGCACGATCTGCCGGAGACAGACCATGGTTTTTTCGAAGAGGTGTAACTTACTGAAAGAATGATGCCCTGTCAACAAAAAAATCAACCCCTCCAAACATTTCCACAGCCCGCGCCCGCTGGTTGCTGAAAATCGTCGCGAGGAGGCTGGTATGCAAGGCGCAAGCGAGCGAGGGGGTGAGGCGTACCCCTTGGTACGTTGAGCCCTTGAGCGAGCGGCAACGCCGCAGACCGGCCCCGCAGTAGATTTTCAGCAACCAGCCTGGCACAACTCTGTCAGGACCCCGTTACTGCTCTTGGGATGCACAAACGCGATCCGCGTTCCGTGGGCGCCGTTACGCGGCCGCTCGTCGATCATCCGCGCCCCGTCGGCCAGAAGTTTGGCGATGGCGGCTTCGATATCCTCCACCTCGTATGCCAGGTGATGGATGCCGGGGCCGTTCTTTTCCATGAACTTCGCCACCGGGCTCTCCCCGCTCGTCGGTTCCAGGAGTTCGATCTTGGATTCGCCCACCTGGAGCATGGCGACCCGCACCTTTTGTTCGGCGACCTCTTCGATGCCCGCAAAGGCCATCCCCAGATTATCCCGGTAGAACGGCAGCGCCTCGTCCAGCGACTTCACGGCAATGCCGATATGATTGATTTTGGTAAGCATGGTAACCCCCTTCTGGAAGGTTTTTGAAAAAAACAAGGTTGTTCAAAAATAGCCAGATCGTCGCACCCGCAGAAAAGCCCCGCGGAGGCGTAGCAGCGCTACGCCGCACAAGGGCTTTTCGAGGACGGCGGGGAGATGGCTGTTTTTCAACAACCTACTTACAACACCACGGTTTCGTGGTGCTTGCCGAACACCTCCCTGAACACATCCGCAATCTCGCCCAAGGTCGCGTAGGACTTGACCGCCTTCAGGATGTGGGGCATGAGGTTATCGGTCCCCCGGGCGGCCGTTTCCAGCGCACCCAGGGCCGCCTGCACCGCTGCCGCGTCCCGTCCGGCCTTCATGGCGCCCAGGGACGCCTTCTGGGAGATCTCCACCTCTTCCTTGACCTTGAGCAGGCCGGTGGGCGGCGGTTCCTGGACGGTGAACTTGTTGACCCCCACGATGACCATGTCGTCGGACTCGATGGCCTTCTGGTAGGCGTAGGCCGAATCCTGGATCTCCTTCTGCTGGAAGCCGCGGGAGATGGCCTCGACAGCGCCTCCCAGCTTGTCGATCTTCTCGATGTATTCCACGGCCGCCTTTTCCACCTGATCGGTCAGGGACTCCACCAGGAACGAGCCGGCCAGGGGGTCGATGGAATCGGCCACGCCCGATTCATAGGCGATCACCTGCTGGGTGCGCAGGGCGATACGGACCGAGTCCTCGGTCGGCAGGGCCAGGGCTTCGTCGCGGGAGTTGGTGTGCAGCGACTGGGTGCCCCCCAGCACGGCGGCCAGGGCCTGGATGGTGACGCGCATGATGTTGTTGTCCGGCTGCTGGGCGGTCAGGGTGCAGCCGGCGGTCTGGGTGTGGAAGCGGAGCATCTGCGACTTGGGGTCCTTGGCGCCGAAGCGCTCTTTCATGATCCGGGCCCAGATGCGGCGGGCGGCGCGGAACTTGGCCACCTCCTCCAGCAGGTTGTTGTGGGAGTTGAAGAAGAAGGCCAGGCGCGGGGCGAACTCGTCCACATTCAGGCCGGCCTTGATGGCGGCCTCCACGTAGGCGATGCCGTCGGCCAGGGTGAAGGCCACCTCCTGCACCGCGCTGGAACCCGCCTCGCGGATATGGTAGCCGGAGATGGAGATGGTGTTCCACTTGGGCACGTGGTCCTTGCAGTAGCCGAAGATGTCGGTGATGATCCGCATGGACTCCTTCGGCGGGTAGATGTAGGTCCCGCGGGCCATGTACTCCTTGAGGATGTCGTTCTGGATGGTGCCGGAGATCTTGTCCGCGGAAACCCCCTGCTTCTCGGCCACGGCGATATACATGCAGAGCAGGATGGCGGCGGTGGAGTTGATGGTCATGGAGGTGGAGACCTTGTCCAGGGGAATCCCGTCGAAGAGGATCTCCATATCGGCCAGGGAGTCGATGGCGACGCCGACCTTGCCGACCTCGCCGGCCGCCATGGCGGCATCGGAATCGTAGCCCATCTGGGTCGGCAGGTCGAAGGCGACGGAAAGGCCGGTCTGCCCCGCCTGGAGCAGATACTTGTAGCGTTCGTTGGACTCCTTGGCGGTGCCGAAACCGGCGTACTGGCGCATGGTCCAGAAACGGCCGCGGTACATGGTCGGCTGCACGCCGCGGGTGTAGGGGTACTGGCCGGGAAACCCGAGTTCTTCGTCATAGCCGGGGTAGTCGAATTCCGGCGTGAAGCAGCGCTCCATCTCGATGTCGGAGGTGGTGCGGAACTCCGGTTTGCGCTCCGGCGACTTGGCGATGTTCTTCGCAACAATGCCGTCCTGCCATGCCTTCTTGTCTTCGGGAATGCTCATGAGATGTCTCCTCACCCTGTAAAAATGATGTAGCACGCACAAAGCGCCGCATTTCGGGCTCATTGCGGTTTTGCGCATGCAAAGCGCGGTAATGGCGTTATACTGTAGCTATACGAAGCACCTTGTCGCCACGATCCATCGGTATCTGACGGAAAGGAGGAGACCATGAAGTGCCCCGCATGCAGCAGCTACGACTATAGCGGCATGGACCTGCAAACGGAAGGATTTTCCGAACAGATCATGGAATGCCGCTCCTGCGGAACCATGTGGTCGGTCAACCACGGCATTGTCGAGGTCGTCAAGGACCCCCATGGCAACTCGTTCCTGCAGTCGCAATCCGAGTGCGTCGAAGGGGACGACTACAACTCCTCGCTCTAGGCGGTTGTTGAAAAACAGCCATCTTAGCGCCTATCGGCGTCCCGCTAAGCGGGATGACTACGCTATCGCTTCGTCACCGATAATTATGCTCACGCATAATTATACGCCGCCATCCTCGAAAACCCCTTCGTGCGGCGTAGCGCTGCTACGCCTCCTCGGGGTTTTCTGCGGGTGCGACGATCTGACTATTTTTGAACAACCTGAGTTTTTCGGCAGCCTGCCGGTGTCCCAAATGGCGGACCCCGTCTTTTCAGGCGGGGTCCGCTGGCACATCGACGACTCAACCGGTTCCGGTCCCTAAGGCGTACTTGCGCCTTCGACCTGAGGGGCCTTCTAGATGACCGCCTTCAGGTATTCCGCCGTCCGCTCTCGCTTCTCGCGCTCAAGCAGCTTGGGATCGACCTCGACGAATTTCTCGTCCGGCGTGATCTTGAAGAGCGGCTGCCCCTTCTGTACGATCGTTCCGTCCCCGCCGTCCATGATGATCTTGTCCACCGTCCCGGAGAACGGGGCCCTGATCGTATTGAACATCTTCATGACTTCGATGATGTAGAGCGGCTGGTCCTTCTCGAAGTGCATCCCCTCGTGTACGAAGGGGGGGAGCCCCGGCGCTTCCTGGCCGTAGTACATCCCGCCGCAGGCGGCGACGATCTCATCGGCCTTGGTGGCGGGCGGCGGCACCAGGACCTTCTTCATCCGGGCCTGCAAATCGGGATCGGTCAGGTAATCGGGGATGACGATTTCCAGGTCGTCCAGGACGCGCATATCCCAGAACTTGGTGTTTCCGCCCACCAGGAACAGCATGCCGAGGAGTTCGAGCCCGGCCTCGTAGCCGGAATGGGCGGAGCGGATCTGGCTCCACTGCTCGGCGTCGAAGCCGCCCTGGGGCTGTTCCTTCTTCAGCAGTTCGTTGAGCTGGAAATATTCGTCGCGCGCCAGGCCGAGCTTCTCGCGCAGGGTGCGGTAGAAGTGCAGCGACTGCTGCAACAGCTCGTTGTCGTGGCTCCAGATGATCTCGGCCGCCGGCTTGTGCGGACGATAGGACATGTGCAGGTATTCGTAGGTCTCGTTCAGGACCCCGAGAGGGTTCCTCAGCCAGATGACCCGCCCTTTTTCGATGCGGAAGTTGATAGTGTTCATGCTCAACCAGCCGGAAAGCAGATGGGGGTCGTCCAGGAGGCGCTCCATGGGACGGGTGATGAGGGTGCCCTTGCGGTCGAGCAGGGCCGACATGTGTTTGCGCTCCTTGGCGCACAGCTCGGGCTGATCGGCGTACTGCTCGCACACCAGCTTGTCGTAGTGTTTCTTCATCTGCAGGAAGGCATACACCGGGTCCAGCTTGTTGGCCTCTTCCTTCAGCGTTCCCACCAGGGTCAGATACGGGACCACGAACCGGGTGGTCGGCTTGGCCATGACATTCCTGCCCAGGAACCAGTTCACGAGGCCATAGTGGAACTCCAGGTTGGTGGCCAGCGCGCTGCCCCGCAGGGTCGTGCTGCGCAGCACCTCGGACAGGCATTCGTAGCTGGCATGACGGTCCTCGCCCTTGGTGAGCAGCAGGGCGATGTTGGAGTCGTACGCCCCGGCCACCTTGTACTTCATGAATACGGCGGTGTCGGGATTCAGCATGCTGATGCCCTGATCGTCGCGGATCTCCCCTTCGATCGGCTTGGACCAGTAGCGGATCATGCCGCCGGCATGGGGGGAGAGGGAGGCGTCGGTGGCGTTCAGGCGGGCTTCCACGGCCGCGTTGAAACGGACGATCCGCTCCGGCTTGGGAAGGCGTTTCTTGTGCCGCGCCAGGAGCGCCATGGCCTCGACCAGGGATTCGACGATGAAGAAGTCGTTCTTGTCCTTGGGGTTGGTGAACTTGAGGCTGTAGCAGAGCTCCGTGACCCGGTGCTCCACCTGGATGCGGGTATTGACCTCCATGAAATAATGGCGGTCGCGGTCGACGATGCACTCGAAGGTGGAGGCGGAGTCCAGGCCGACCGCCTGGCCGAAACGGGCCGATTCCTCTTCCATCCGCTTGAGCACCTTCAGGTCGCTCTCCAGGGCCTTGACCTCTTCCTTCCTGCCGGCGGCCTTTGCCTTGGCGATGGCCTCGGCCAGGCCTTCCTGGGTGACGGAGACCTCCAGCAGCTTCTGTTCGTGCATCTGCAGGGAGCAATCGCGGCCGCCGAGGGAGATGCACCATTCGCCGTTGCCCAGGAGCTGGATCTCGTTATGGCGGGTCTGCTCGATATTGAGTTCGATCAGGATATTCTTGTTGTCGCCGACGCCGTTGGCCTTGACCTCGTTCAGGATCTCGCGGACCATGGCGGGCGCCTCGGCGGCGGCCTTGGCGATCATCTTCTCGTCGGCGTTCTTTGCCGCCAGAAGCGCGGCGCCGACAATGCGCTGTCCCTTGCCGCCGCCGCCGCCGATGGCCTTCAGGCGGAAACGGTTGCGGGGGTACTTGCGGAACAGTTCGGCCACTTCGCTCTGGACCTGGGCGCACAACTCCTCGATGGTAAAGAGGTCGATCCCCTTGGCGTAGGACGCGAACAGGACATGGTCGGCCAGTTCTTCAAGCGGCAGCTTGGCGTCCTTGAGCACCTTGGCGTCGCAGGTAAGCCCTTCGGCCTTGACCAGCGCCAGGAGCTTTTCCCGGGTGGGGTGTTTCTTGAGCAGGGTCAGGGCCGTTACGTTGTTGACGCCGGGGGTGACGCTGACATTCACCGTAAGGGCGGTCCGCTTGGCTTCGTCCTTCTTGCCGGCCCGGGCCTGGGTGTTTGCGCAGGGGCCGATGAAGGTGAGGCCGGCCTTCTCGATTGCGGCGACGAACTCCTCATCCTCGGCCATGAAGCCGTAACCGGCGAAGATCGAGTCGTAGCCGTTGTCCTGGGCGATGCGGATGATCTGGTGGATACGCTCCACCCGCTCTTCCTTGCTGGCCCCGGTGTAGTCGGGCACGCGATGCACCCGGTTGGAATCGGTCAGCTGCCGCAGTTCGGGGGCCAGGGCGTTGGGGTAGACAATGGAGTCCTTTTCGGAGAGCAGGATTCCGTAATGGGTGATGCCCATCTCCTGGTACACATCCATCGCCTCTTTCCGGATCGGGCCGCGGCAGACGATGAGCGGTTTCAGGTCCTCGCAGGAAAAGGAGCGCACCCACTCGGAAGCGGCGGTGCCCAGGCGGCGATCCCGGTGGATCAGGGGATTATTCAGGTAGTAATCGGAAGCATGTGACATGGGTCTCTATCTCCAATCTCGTCGTAAAATAGATTAGTAGAACTCGCGCTGCACCGCCTGCATGGCAGAAGGCTGGTAATGGCGGAGGAAGAAGTTCAGGTTCTCGCCAAGCACCTTGCGCAGGTCGGTGGGCATCACGAGCGAGGAGATGGAGCCCAGACTGAGCGCTTCTTTGGGGTTCATCAACTCCTTTTCATAGCGGAGGTTAAGTTCGGCCTCCCGTGCCTTCAACCACTCGGTCGCGTCCTTTTCGGCCTCTTTCTTGGCCTCGCCGGGCTCCATGCCGGCTGCGACCCGCTCCTGGGCTCCCTGCTTCACCTGCTCGGCAACCGCGTTGCGCACCTTGCGGAGTTCATCCTTGTAGACGAACTCCTTGCCGGCCGGACCCATGACCGCCAGCCGGGTGGTCGGCAGCGCCAGCACCAGGTCGGCGCCGGTGGGGTAGTTGTTGTAGGAGGCGTAGGCCCCGCCGTAGGCGTTGCGGATGATCAGCAGGATACGCGGCGTTCTGATATCGACGATGGAGTCCAGCATGGCGCGGCCGGCCTGCACGATGCCGCGGGCCTCCTGCTCGCGCCCCGGCAGGAAGCCGGTGGTGTCTTCCATGAAGATCAGCGGGATGTTGTAGATGTTGCAGAAACGGTTGAAGCGGGCAATCTTGTAGGCCGCGTCCACGTCGATCTGGCCGGAGGCCACGGCGCTGTTGTTGGCCACGAAGCCGACCACGTTGCCGCCCAGGCGGCCGAAGGCGGTGATGGCGTTACGCGCCCGGTCCCGCTGCATCTCGAAATAGTCCCCGTGGTCGCAGATCTGCTGGATCATGATCGACACGTCGAAGGGGGTATTGAAACCGGTGGGGGAGTTGAACGCCTTCTTCAGGAGCGTGTTGATCTCCCAGGTCTTGCGGTCGAGGGGGTCGCTCGTCTGCTGGAAGGGGGCCAGTACGCTGTTGTTGTCGGGCAGGTAGTTCAGCAGTTGGAGTGCGGTCCTCAGGGCGCCCACCTCGTCCTCGACGGTGAGGTCGGCAACGCCCGACAGCCCGTGGACCTTGGGTCCGCCAAGCTCCTCAGGGGTGACGTCCTCGCCCAGGACCGACTTGACGACACCGGGGCCGGTCAGGCCGAAGAACGTGTCGTTGGGCTGGATCACGAAGCTTCCCTGGCGGGGGAGGTAGCTGCCGCCGCCGGCGTTGAAACCGAACATGCACATGATGCTGGGGACCACGCCGCTGATCTTCCGAAGCGCCGTAAAGGCCTCGGCGTAACCGTCCAGGCCGCCGACCCCCGCGGGCACGTAGGCGCCGGCGCTGTCGTTCATGCCGATCAGCGGGATGCCCTTCTCGCCGGCCATCTGGAAGAGGCGGGCCAGTTTGTTCCCGTTGGTGGCGTCCATGGAGCCGGCCCGGACGGTAAAGTCGTGTCCGTAGACAGCCACGTCGCGGCCGCGGATATTGAGGATGCCGGTGACCAGGGAGGCGCCGTCCAGGTTCTTGCCCCAGTTCTGGAACAGGATGTTCGGCTCGTTTTCGGTAAGGACGCGGATTCTTTCCCAGACCGTCATCCGCTTTTTGAAGTGCTGTTTTTCGATCTGGTCGATGCTGACCGATCTGATGGGGCGATGGATCAGGTCATGGCCTTCCTTCATCACCTCTTCATAACCGCCGGTCTTGCCGGGGATCTCTCCGGGAATGGTGAATTTGACGACCTCGGGCGGGGCAAAGGGGTTTTGCAGTGACGGTTTAATCGCTTTCTTGGACATCTCCGCTATCCTTCCGATACAGGGAATTTTTCAGCAGCGTCAGACTCTATTGAGTAAACACACTTGTCATTGCGTATGAAATTGCCACGGGAACTGGGGGACGGCATGGGCGGAAAAGAGCCCTTTCCGGGCGGAAACTATCTCGTCACGACGGCCAGCACCTTCACCTCTTCCCCGTCCTTGGAGAGCAGGCGATGCTTCAGGACGGAATCGAAGTAGACGCAATCCCCCTCGTAGAGGGTAATCCTGCGATCATCCAGCAACAGGTCGGCCGTCCCTTTCATGACGAACAGAAACTCCTCGCCGTCATGGCTGTAAGTATTCTCCTCGAGGGCCTTCTCCGAAACGGTAAGAAGAAAGGGTTCCATCTTCTTGCTCTGCTTGCGGAAGGAAAGGGACTCATAGGAGTAGCCCTGGCTGGTGCCGGCGCGGGAGATGACCCGCGGGATGGCCTTGCGCTCGTGGGAGCGGACGATCTCGAAGCGGCACTCCTCCTCGTCTTCGGCGAAGAATATCCCGATCTTGACATCAAAAAACTTGGCGATCTTGGACAGCGTGGCAATCGGAGGAGATACGTTATTATTCTCGATCTGGGAGATAAGGGCGGGAGAGAACCCCGTTTCCCTGGCCACCGCCTGAAGGGTCATTTTTTTGGCGAGTCGCAGCTTCTTGATTTTTGCACCGATATTGAAGTCACTCATGCACACCCTACCAGAAATAGAACCCATTTTTATGCCGGGCTTTGTATACAATTTGCCTTATTATGTCAATAAAAATTATTTATCAGGAGCAAAGATTATAAGCCATAATAAAAATATTTAAGTACAATAAAAAAGCGTATCAAAGTTTCAATCGCCGGGCCAGCAGTTGCAGCGTGTGCAGGGCCTGGACGCGGGAGCCGTGCTGCTTCAGGCCGTCGGAAAGCTGCATCATGCAGCCGGGACAACCGGTTGCCACGACCCGGGCCGCCGTATCGATGATGGCGCGGCTTTTGGCGTCGTTGATGGTCATGGACGAGCCGTAGTGGTAGACATTGAACGTGCCTCCCAGGCCGCAGCAGCGGTCGGCCCCCTCCATCTCGGCCAGCTCGATGCCGGGCGTGCCCTGCAGGAGCTCGCGGGGCTGTTTGGTCAGGCCGCGGGTGCGCAGGTGGCAGGGATCATGGTAGGTTATGCGCACTGCGTCGCCCGCCCCGGTCTCGGCGGGGTTAAGCCCCAACTGGTGCAGCAACTGGGTGGCGTCCACCGTCTTTTTCGCCAGGGCGTCCAGCCGCGCCCGCAACTCCGGGTTGCGCTTGCCCACCACCAGCGGGTAGAAACGGTGCAGGGCGCCGCCGCAGGTGGCGCAGGCGCTCATGACGTAGTCGGCTTCGTACCGTTCCATCTCCGCCAGGTTTTTCTCGGCCAGCTCCCGAACCGTGGCGACGTCTCCTCCCGACATGGCCGGCAGGCCGCAGCACTGCTGTCCCTTGGGGATGATCACCGTGCAGCCCAGGTGGCGGAAAAGCGCCAGGGCCGCCTCGCCGATATCCGTATAGACGAAGTTGGTCATGCAGCCGACAAAGAAGACGATCCGCGGCTTGCCCGGTTCACCGGGGATCACCTCGGGATGCCGGTCCATGAAGGGCTTTTTGGCGATGGCCGGGATGTGGCGTTTGTTGCCGATGAACGGCACCGGGAACCGCAGCCGCAGGCCCGAGGTTTCGGGCACCTTCCTGAAGAAGAGCGGGCCGAGCAGACCGGCCATCCTGGCGCCCATCTTCATCAGGGTGCGGTTTTTGATCACCTGCCCGACGGCCGCGTGGAAGGTGGTCAGACCGCGACGCTGGGCCAGGGCCTCGCGCGCGGCCACGACGATCTCGTCGGTCGGCACCTCGTTCGGGCATTTCTCCACGCAACTGCCGCACAACAGGCACTTGGACATGGCCACGTAGGTCTGGTCGTCCAGTTCGATGTCGTCCTTGAGGATATGCTGGGCCAGGGCCACCTTGCCGCGGGCGACGGCCGGCTCGCGCTGAAAGGCGGTGAAGGCCGGGCAATTAGCCCGGCAAGCGCCGCACTTCACACATTTTTTAAGATCCTTTTCAACTCGCTTGAGAGGGTCGCGGGATTGTTCCACGAAAACGTTCCTTTTCCATATACAGCGTAAATTATGGCCGGTTGCCGGTGCTGCGCACCCCGCATCATGCAGGGGCTCCATGCCGAAGTTGGTATAATATCACAAAAATACCATGAAAGGCCAGACTAGTACGTCCGGCGGCGCGTGTCAAACGTTTAATCCGCTCGATTTGCCGATAAATTACACTATGATACATCAAAAAAACCACAGGCGCCGGGTATGGAATTCAATCATTTCGATGAAGAGGGCAATGCGTGATGGTGGATGTGAGCGCCAAGCGGGGGAGCGCGCGATGGCGAGGAAAGAGCGTATCGTCAAATATACGGATGAAGAATTGACCAAATTGGCCGAAGAGAAGGGCACACGTTCCGATTGGGGGAAGGCTGCCGACATGACAAAGGCCAAGATCGAGGCCCGCGTTGCTTCCGATGCCGATGAAGCCGACATGGTCATGGATTGGGCGAACAGTACCGTTGAATCGCCGCAACCCAAAGCCGTGCTTAACATGCGAATCGACCGGGAAGTTCCGGACTGCTTTCGTCGGACCGGCAAAGGCTGTCCGTCCCGCATTAATGCCGTTTTGCGGTCGTATGTCGAGCGGCGGGAGCAGCCTGATCGCCAAAAATGAAAGGCTGTGATACGGTGGGCGGGTAAAGCAAACCGTGGGGCCGCTGTCTTAGTGCCGTGGTGTGGATTTATAATTTTCCGGCGGCTTCCAAAACCGTTCGGATGGTTGACAGCGGCAGAAGCAAAGACAGAGGAGTGTCCAGAAGGGGCAACGCGCCATAGCCGGCATACCAGTGTGCTACGCCGTCATTTTTGGCATCAATCAGCATCGCCACGCCCCCCACGTCTTGAGAGGCGCGAAGGCAACGCCTACCGGCAGACAGCAGAAGTTGCCCCCCGAGCCCCTTGCCCTGCATGGACCGATCGACAGCCAGCCGGCCGAGGCGAAAAACAGGCACGTCATACCGTGCCAATCCCCGCTTGACGACAGCAGGGGCGCGGGAAAATTCTACAGAGGCGGGACTGAGGGAATAAAATCCAAGAACCGGCGGCGCGTCATCGTCTCTGATCGCAAGAAAGGTTTTGGCCCCGCCCTGGTCATGCGCTTGACGCGCATAACTGCGCAAAAAATCATTCAATACAGTATCGCCACAATCAAACGCTTCCCGATTGTGCCGTTTGGAAATCGGCTCTTCATGCCAAGGGGGAATCGTCACGATTGCTTCGGCAAAGCATGGGCCGCCGCCAGCAGCTTCGCGTTTGGCGCGGGCGGATTCTCCAAAGCATCCAATACGCGCAGGCTGTCGCGCTCCGACAGCAAAGCGTGTTCGGCTTGGGCAATCACAGCCTTCGCCGCCTGCATGGTAGTGCGCAGCACAAAATCCGTGAGATCGGTATGAGCGTAGGCAACGGCGCGCATCAACAGCGCCTTATCGTCCGGACGTATTCTCAGGGACATCCGGCTATTATCTTCAACAGCTATTCTTGGCATGTGGAACCCCCGTATCCTTGTACACATTCAAATAGTACACAAATCCAGGGAGATCGTCAAGCCGCCACTACTAAACAACAAGTACTGTTTTGTTTAATGTTGGAAAAACCAGGGCAGCAATTACGAATGATTAGGCCACATCCGGGGGGACAAAGGCCAGAATTTACGGCAACTCCGTCGTCCCCATCAGATACCGGTCGCACTCCCGCGCCGCGCCGCGCCCCTCGTTGAAGGCCCAGACCACCAGGCTCTGGCCCCGGCGGCAGTCGCCGGCGGCGAAGACCCCCGGCAGGCTGGTGGCGTACCGGCCGTAGTCGGCCTTGACGTTGCTCCGCGGGTCCCGCTCCAGGCCCAGGGATTCGAGCAAAGCCTGTTCCGGCCCGAGGAAGCCCATGGCCAACAGCACCAGACCGGCGGGACGCACCTGCTCGGTGCCCGGCACCGGCGTGGGCACGAACTGCCCCTTCTCGTTTTTCTCCCAAGCGACCTGAACCGTGTGGACCGCAGCCACCTGGCCGTTCCCGTCCCCTTCGAATTTCGTCGCGGTGGTCAGGTAGACCCGCGGGTCGTCGCCGAACCGGGCGGCGGCCTCTTCCTGGCCGTAATCCACCTTGTGCACCTTGGGCCACTCGGGCCAGGGGTTGTCGGCGGCACGCTCCTCGGGCGAGCGGGGCATGATCTCCAGTTGCGTGACCGATTTGCAGCCGTGGCGCAGGGAGGTGCCGACGCAGTCGGTGCCGGTGTCGCCGCCGCCGATGATCACCACGTCCCGGTCCTGGGCGGTGATGAAGCCGCTGCCCCTGTTGATCACCGCCTTGGTGTTGGCGGTCAGGAAATCCATGGCAAAGTGGATTCCCTTCAGGCCGCGCCCCTCGATGGGGAGATCGCGCGGCACCGTGGCTCCGGTCGCCAGCACCACGGCATCGAACTCGCTGCGCAGCCGTTCGGCCGGGAAGGCCGCGCCGCCGATCTCGGTGTTGCAGACAAAGGAGATGCCTTCCGCCTCCATCAGCTTGATGCGGCGCAGGACCACCTTGCGCTTGTCCAGCTTCATGTTGGGGATGCCGTACATCAAAAGCCCGCCGGGCAGATCCTCCCGCTCGAAGACCGTGACGCTGTGTCCGGCCCGGTTCAACTGGGCCGCCGCCGAGAGACCGGCCGGCCCGGACCCGACCACGGCCACCCGCTTGCCCGTCTTCACCCGCGGCAGCACCGGAACGATCCAACCCTCGTCAAAACCCCGCTCCACGATGCTGACCTCGATATTCTTGATGGTCACGGGAGGGTCGATGATGCCCAGGGTGCAGGAGCCCTCGCAGGGGGCCGGGCAGACGCGCCCGGTAAACTCCGGGAAGTTGTTGGTCTTGTGCAGCCGGTCCAGAGCCTGCCGCCAGAGGTTGCGGTAGACCAGATCGTTCCATTCCGGGATCAGGTTATTGATCGGGCAGCCGCTGGCCATGCCGCTGATGAGCTTCCCGGTATGGCAGAACGGGATGCCGCAATCCATGCAGCGGGCCCCCTGGGTACGCAGAGCGTCGTCGCTCATGTGCAGATGGAACTCGTTCCAGTCCCGGGCCCGTTCCAACGGCTCCCGGTCGCTCGGCACTTCGCGCTGATATTCCAAAAATCCGGTTGTTTTTCCCATGTCGTTTCCCTATGAGGTTGTTGAAAAACAGCCATCTCGCCGCCATCCTCGAAAGCCCTTTCGTGCGGCGTAGCGCTGCTACGCCTCCTCAGAGCTTTCTACGGGTGCGACGATCCGACTATTTTTGAACAACCTGAATTTCTCAACAGCCTATTATATACGATGTACTGAAATTAAACGTAACGCTCATTATTCCCCGAGCCGGGCGTTCTCCTCGAAAGCCGCGTTCAGGGCATCGTCTCCGCTCAGACCGGCGGCCTGCGCCCGTTCGATAGCCTGCAAAACCCGTTTGTAGTCCTTGGGCATGACCTTGACGAACCGGGGCAGGAACCCATCCCAGTCTGCCAGTACGGCTGCCGCGCGCTCGCTTCCGGTCAACTCCCCGTGGCGGCCGATCATCTCCCGCACAATGGACACATCCCGGTCGTCAAGCCCCTCGAGCCCAACCATCTGGGTATTGCAGCGGCCGGCAAAATCCCCGTCCTCGTCCAGCACGTAGGCCACGCCGCCGCTCATGCCGGCGGCAAAGTTACGTCCCGTCGGGCCGAGGATCACCACCGTGCCGCCGGTCATATACTCGCAGCCGTGGTCGCCCACCGCCTCGACCACCGCATTGACGCCGGAGTTGCGCACGCAGAAGCGCTCGCCGGCCATGCCGCGGATGAAGGCGTCACCGCTGGTGGCGCCGTAAAAGGCCACGTTGCCGGCGATGATGTTTTCTTCCGCCTTGAAGGGCGACCCCTCGGGGGGATAGACCAGGATCGTGCCGCCGCTCAACCCCTTGCCCAGGTAGTCGTTGGCGTCGCCGCACAGCGCCAGGGTGATCCCGCGGGGCACGAAGGCGCCGAAACTCTGGCCGGCCGAACCGTTGAACAGCAGGTTGACGGTACCGTCCGGGAGCCCTTGGGGGCCATGATGGCGGGTGATCTCGTTGCCGAGGATCGTCCCCACCACCCGGTCCACGTTGGTGATGGGCAACTCGGCGCTGACCTTCTCGCCACGCTCGATGGCGGGCTCGCACAGTTCCAGGAGCCTGGTCATGTCGATGGACTTCTCCAGGCCGTGGTCCTGGGACTCCATGCAGTAACGCCCCACATCCAGGCCCACCTGGGGCTGGTACAGGATGTTGGAGAAATCGAGCCCCTTGGCCTTCCAGTGGGCAATGGCCTTGCGGGGCTCCAGGACGTCCGCGCGCCCGACCATCTCGTTCAGGGTCCGGAATCCGAGCTTGGCCATGATCTCCCGCAACTCCTGGGCCACGAAACGCATGAAGTTGACCACGTATTCCGGCTTGCCGGTGAACTTGGCCCGCAGGACCGGGTCCTGGGTGGCCACGCCGGCCGGGCAGGTATTGCTGTGGCAGACGCGCATCATGATGCAGCCGAGGGAGACCAGCGGCGCGGTAGCGAACCCGAACTCCTCGGCCCCCAAGAGGGCGGCGATGGCCACGTCGCGGCCGGTCTTGAGCTGGCCGTCCGCCTCGATGACGATACGGCTGCGCAGATTGTTCAGGACCAGGGTCTGGTGCGTCTCGGCCACGCCCAACTCCCAGGGCAGGCCGGCGTGCTTGATGCTGGAGACCGGCGAGGCGCCGGTGCCGCCGTCGTAACCGCTGACGAGCACCACGTCGGCATGGGCCTTGGCAACGCCGGCCGCGATGGTGCCGACCCCCACCTCGGACACCAGCTTGACGCTGATGCGGGCGCGGCGGTTGGCGTTTTTCAGGTCATGGATCAGTTCGGCCAGATCCTCGATGGAATAGATGTCGTGGTGCGGCGGCGGCGAGACCAGACCGACCCCCGGCGTGGTGTGGCGGGTCTTGGCGACCCAGGGGAACACCTTCTGGCCGGGCAACTCGCCCCCCTCGCCCGGTTTGGCCCCCTGGGCCATCTTGATCTGGATCTCGCGGGCATTGGAGAGATAGTCACTGGTGACGCCGAAACGTCCCGACGCCACCTGTTTGATGGCGCTGTTCTTGGAATCCCCCTGTTCGTTGGTCCAGGTGAAGCGTTCCGGGTCCTCCCCCCCCTCGCCGGTATTGGAGAGGCCGCCGATGCGGTTCATGGCGATGGCCAACGCCTCGTGGGCTTCCTGGCTGATGGAACCGTAGGACATGGCACCGGTCTTGAAGCGCTTCATGATCTCTTCCACCGGCTCGACCTCGTCGAGCGGCACCGGGACGATGGTTTTCCTGAAATCCAGCAATCCGCGCAGGGTGTACAGCCTGGTGTCCTGCTCGTCGATCAGCGAGGAAAACTGTTTGAACTCGTTGTAGTCGCCGGTGCGGACCGCCTTCTGGAGCGAACTGACGGTAAGCGGATTGTACTGGTGTTCTTCCCCGGCCTCGCGCCACTGGTAGATTCCGCCCGCGTCCAGGGTGGGCTCGGCGGGCACCCGCTCGGGCCAGGCCCGGCGGTGCCGCGCCAGGAGTTCCGTGGCGATCCCGGCAAGATCGGTGCCCCCGATACGCGACGGGGTCCAGGTAAAGTACGTGTCGATCACCGACTGATGCAGGCCGACCGCCTCGAAGATCTGGGCGCCGCGGTAACTCTGCACGGTGGAGATGCCCATCTTGGCCATGGTCTTGACCACGCCCTTGATGGAGGCCTTGATGAAGTTCTTGACCGCTTTCTTGTAGGTGATGTCCGTCAGCATCCCCTGCCGGATCATGTCGTCCAGGGATTCGAAGGCCAGGTAGGGGTTGATGGCGTTGGCGCCGTAGCCGAGCAGCACGGCGAAGTGGTGAACCTCCCGCGGCTCGCCCGATTCGAGCACCAGCGAGACCCGCGTGCGGGTAGCCGTCCGGATCAGGTGGTGGTGAAGCCCGGAGACCGCCAAAAGGGCGGGAATGGCGGCATGATCCTTGTCGACGCCGCGATCGGAGAGGACCAGGATGGTGGTGCCGGCCTCGACCGTTATGAGGGCTGCCTCGAACAGCTTCTTCAGGGCGTTTTCCAGCCCGGCGGGACCTTCCGCCGCCGGGAAGAGCAGCGACAGGGTTACGGCCTTGAAATCGGGCTTCTCCACGTGACGCAGTTTTTCAAGCTCCTCGTTGGAGAGCAAAGGGTGTTCCAGCCTGATCATGCGGGCGCTCGCGGCGGCCGGCTTGAGCAGGTTGGCCTCGGAACCGATCAGGGTGGTGGTGGAGGTGATGATCTCCTCGCGGATCGGGTCGATGGGCGGATTGGTCACCTGGGCGAAGAGTTGTTTGAAATAGTTG
Source organism: Geobacter sp. AOG2 (assembly GCF_019972295.1). NCBI lineage: Bacteria > Pseudomonadati > Thermodesulfobacteriota > Desulfuromonadia > Geobacterales > Geobacteraceae > Geobacter > Geobacter sp. AOG2. The sequence continues at coordinate 597,810 of NZ_BLJA01000001.1, read as the reverse complement.
TAGAGCAGTTGCGGCTGATCGGACAATACCGCCAGCGGCGTGTCGGTGCCCATGGAGCCGAGCGGCTGGACGCCGCTCATCGCCATGGGTCCCAGGATGACGCGCTGATCCTCGAAGGTATAGCCGAAGGCCTGTTGGCGCTGCAGGACCGTATCGTGGTCCGGCCCGTACACATGGAGCGCGTCGGGCAAATCCTCGAGGAGGATATGATTATCCTTCAGCCACTGGCCGTAGGGTTTGGCGTCCGCCAGCTCGCGCTTGATCTCCTCGTCCGGCACGATGCGCCCCTGTTCCGTATCCACCAGGAACATCCGGCCCGGCTGCAGGCGGCCCTTGCGCAGGACCCGCTCCGGTTCGATCGGCAGCACCCCGGCCTCTGAGGCCATGATGACGAGATCGTCGCTGGTGACGTAATAGCGCGACGGACGCAGGCCGTTGCGGTCGAGCACGGCGCCGATGCTGCGGCCGTCGGTGAAGGCGACGGCGGCGGGGCCGTCCCACGGCTCCATCAGACAGGAATGATACTCGTAAAAGGCCTTCTTCGCGGGGTCCATGGTCTCATGGTTTTCCCACGGCTCGGGCACCATCATCATGACGGCATGGGGGAGCGAGCGGCCGGCCATGACCAGAAGCTCCAGACAGTTGTCGAACATGGCCGAGTCGGAGCCGTCGGTGTTGATGATCGGCAGGGCCTTCTTGATGTCGTCCCCGAACAGGGGGCTGCTGAAGAGCGACTGACGGGCGTGCATCCAGTTGACGTTGCCGCGCAGGGTGTTGATCTCGCCGTTATGGGCCAGGAAATGGTAGGGATGGGCCCGGTCCCAACTGGGGAAGGTATTGGTGGAAAAGCGGGAATGCACCAGCGCCAGGGCCGTTTCCATCGCCGGATCGCGCAGGTCGGGGTAATACTGGTCCACCTGGACCGGCATGAGCATGCCTTTGTAGATCATGGTCCGGCTGGACATGCTGGCCACGTACCAGTTTTTGTCCACACCGGCGCGACGGATCTGGTTGATCGCCCGCTGGTTGACGACGTAGAGCTTGCGGTTGAACGACAATTCGTCCAAATCATCGGCGCCCGCCTTGAGGAACAACTGGCGCACCACCGGCTCGCTGGCCCTGGCGGTGATCCCGAGGGAGGAGTGGTCGGTGGGGACATCCCTCCAGCCGATGATCTTGAGCCCTTCCTCGACGACGATCCTTTCCAGGATGTGGCGGGCGCTGTTGCGTTCCGTCGGGTCGGGCGAGGTGAACACCATGCCGACACCATAGCGGGAAGGCTCGGGCAGGTCTATGCCCAAAGGCCCACAGACCTTGCGCAGAAAGCGGTCCGGCATCTGGATGAGTATGCCCGCGCCGTCGCCGGTATTGGGCTCGCAGCCGCAGGCGCCGCGGTGGTCGAGGTTGACGAGGACGGTCAGGGCCTGGCGCACGATCTCGTGCGATTTCTTCCCCTTCATGTTGACCACGAAACCGACGCCGCAGGCGTCGTGCTCGAACTGGGGATCGTAGAGTCCCTGCTTTTTAGGTGCTTCGATGGTTTTCATAGGGCTGCCTTTTGTATGGTGCTGGTATCGCGCATGTGCCGCTCGACGGTGAGGCGGGAAGAAATGGTGTTTCGGCGCATGCTTTGAGCGTGGGGTATTCGAACCGGTGTTGAATTGGATAGCATACCGGGAGACGTGGATATTTTCAAGAGCAAATGCCGATTTGCATGAGGAAGGAGGGCGGACGCCACCGGCTGCCGCACGGTGGCGGTCAAGGCGGTCAAGGCGGTCAAGGCGGTCAAGGCGGTCAAGGCGGTCAAGGCGGTCAAGGCGGTCAAGGCGGTCAAGGCGGTCAAGGCGGTCAAGGCGGTCAAGGCGGTCAAGGCGGACCACCGGCGCCCCGCGGCAAAACCGGATCGGGAACAGGACTGAAAAAAGGGGGGATCGCTCCCCCCACCACATGAAGGAGGCTCGTTATCGAGCCCGTGCTACTCCGAAGTTTGAAACGGCGTCTTCCGGCAGGGAGCCGGATCGGGCATGTTCACAACCCGTTCCCCCGATCAGGCCAACTTGAATTGTTCGACCAGGGAGTGGAGATCATCCGACAGCCTGGCGAGCTGCGCCGCGGCGGCGGCGGATTTCTGGGAACCCTGGGCCGTCTGATGGACCACGCCGGAAATCCGGTGGATGTTGCTGGTGATCTCGGTGGTCGTCGCCGACTGTTCCTCGGCCGCCGTCGCGATCTGGTTCACCTGCATGGAGACCGCGTCTATCTGGTGAAGGATCTCCTGAATGGCCCCGCCGGATTTCGCCGCCTCTTCCGTACCCTGGCGAACCTCCCTGACCCCCTCTTCCATCGCGGAAACGGCCCCCTTGGTTTCCGTCTGGATCGCCTTGATCATGGCGCCGATCTCCTTGGTCGCCTTGGTGGTGCGCTCGGCCAAAGCCCGCACCTCATCGGCGACCACCGCAAACCCCCGCCCCTGTTCGCCGGCCCGGGCCGCCTCGATCGCCGCGTTCAGGGCCAGGAGGTTGGTCTGGTCCGCAATATCCTCGATGGTGCCGACGATGGTGCCGATCTGGTCCGAACGGGTTCCAAGCCCCTCGACGCTCCGGGCCGTTGCGTTGACCCGCTCGGCGATGCGGGTCATGACGCTGACCGTCTGCGCCACGACCTCGGCGCCGGTCTGGGCGGCACCGGTCGCCTGCCGGGAGCTTTGGGCCGCAGCATGACAGTTCTGGGCGATATCGCCGGAGGTGGCCGACAACTCTTCACTGGCGGTGGCCACGGTCTGTGCCTGGCCGGAGACCTCTTCGGCCCCGGTGGCGATCTGCTCCGATGTGGACTGGAGCTGGTTGGAAGCGGTCGCCACCTGGTCCGAGGTGGCCTTGACCCTCCCCAGGGTATCGCGCAGGTTTTCGGCCATCTTGGCGAAGGAGCCGGCCAATACGCCGATCTCATCCCGGGATTCCTGCTCGATCTTCACCGTAAGGTCGCCGGCGGCGATCTTTTCCGCCTGTTGCACCAGGCTGTGGACCGGCCGGGTGATCAAGCGGGTGCTCACCATGCCGAACACGAAGGCAATCGCCAGCATGACCACGGTGCAGACCACCGACAGGATCAACGAGGAATCGGTGATGGCGATGGCCGCCTCGGTGTTCTTGTTGCCGTGGGCGATCTTGGCGGCAGTCAGCGCCTTGAGCTGCTCGGTGCTGGCCTTGACGGTGGCGGCAACCTCGGGGGTCCTGCCGAAGGCGTCCGCCTCGGCGGCCTTGCCGGCGACAATCATCTCGTAGATCGTGTCGAGGATGGCATTGTACCGGGTGATGGATTTCCGCAGTTCGTCCGCGGCGGCCCTCGATTCGCCGGAACTGGCGGCAATCGCGATCAAGGCCTCGTTTGCGGCCCTGAAACTCTCTTTGCGCAGAGCGCTTCCCTTCTGCCTGGCTTCCGGGGTTTGCGCTATGGTGACGTCGCGGGTGGCCACCCTCATCTTCTGGAACGCCTCGGTCAGATCGACCAGCTCTTTCATCGGCTTGATATCCTGCGCGTACAGTTGCTGCTGCATCCCTTTGATGTGCGCCAGCCGCAACGCGTTCACCACATTCACCGCCGTGGCGATAACGGCCAGAAACAGGAACCCGGCAAAAAGCTTTGTTCCTACGCGGGCGTTCTTGTGGACCGACATGACTGCCTCCGTATGTAGCAGAATAGCCCCCGGCCAGGCCGGAGGAGGTACGATCACCGGGCCGAGAGAGGGGCGCCGCCACCGGGGGCGGCGAACGCAAATCCCGGAGGCTTCAGATAGTCGGCTTTTATGGAACGGACAGCTTCGCCGGAGACAGGCGCCGGCCCCCTGCTTTCCGGGGGCACGGCAATTCCGGGGACCTGTTTTCGCGATGCGGCATCCCCGTTTTCGGCGACAGGGAACAGGACGCGGAAGGTTGTCCCCCTTCCCTGCTCGCTTTCCAGCAGGATGATCCCGCGATGCGACCTGACGATGCCTTGGGTCGCCGCCAATCCCAGCCCCCGCCCGCTGAATTTCGTGGTGAAGAACGGATCGAACAGCCGTTGCTGCGTCTCCTCGTCCATGCCGCACCCGTTGTCGGACACCTGGACATAGCAGAACCTCCCCGGTGGAGGTTTTTCAACGAGACGGCTCCTGCGGATAAGATCGGCATCGCATTCCATAACGCCGGTGACGAGCGTCACCACTCCGGGCTGCGTGCCGACAGCCTCGGCGGCATTGGCGATCAGGTTCATGACGACCTGCTGTACCTGGCTGGGGTCCGCCGTCACCGGGGGCAGGTCGGCGGCGGCGACAAGCGTCAGGGCGATGTTGCGCGGCGCAACCGTTCTGAAGAGTTCGGCGTTTTCCCGTACAACCTTGCCGATATCGATATCCATCGACTGGAATAATCCCTTGCCCGAATAGACCAGCATCTGGTTGGCAAGATCGGCGGCGCGCCTGCCGGCAAGCTCGGCCTGTTCTATACGGCGGCGGCCGGGGTCGGAGAGCGGCAACTCCTGCAGGAGCAATTGCAGGTTGCCGATAATGACCGTCAGCAAATTGTTGAAATCGTGGGCAACCCCGCCCGCCATGACGCCCAGGCTTTCCAGCTTCTGGGTGTGCAGCAGCGCCTTCTCCCATTCGAGACGTTCGGCCTCCGCAAGCTTTTGTTCGGTAATATCCTGGATCGCGACGACGATGCGGTCGGTCGCGCCCGCATTGTCGAAGACCGCTTCGCCCCGTGCCTGGACCACCCGTTCCGCGCCATCGGGCCGGCAAATACGGTATTCGAGCAGATTGGGAGCACGGTCCCGCCGTATGCATGCCGATGCCGAGCGGAGCCGCTCCCGGTCGTCGGGGTGCACGAATTCCAGATACGCCTCGAACGTGCGTGGGAAATCGCCCGCCGGCACCCCCAGAATAGCGGCGCACTCTTCGGAAGCGGAAAGGAACCGGCCGTCGTGGGAGGTTATGCAATTCCCCATGCGGGCGATGCGCTGGGCCGCCACCAGATCACGATGGGCCTCTTCCAGGGCGGCGTTCATGGCCTTGCGTTCGCTGGCGTCGAAACAGTATCCGTACAGCAACTCCTTGCCGTCGTATTCCATGATGTTGCTGGTCACTTCCACCGGGATCCGCCTCCCCGCGGCGTTGCAATGCGTCGTCTCGAGGCGCCCCATGTTCCCCTGCCTGATCAGGGCAACGACCTCCGGGAGACTCTTCACGTCGAAGAAGGGGTCCCAGTCGGCGATCCGCATGGTCAGCAGCCGCGCCAGATCGATCCCGAAGTGGGCGCAGGCGGCCTCGTTGGCATAGAACATCTTCCCGCCGTCATTACTGTCGACGACGTAGACCGGGTCGCGGGAAAACTCGATCAGGGTCTTGTAAAAAGATGCTTCCTTCTCGGCCTTGACGAGGTCGCTGATGTCTTTCACCATGGAGCAGACGAATTCCCGGTCATGGTATCTGAAGTAGGAGGAGGTTATCTCCACGGGGATGCGGCGGCCGTCCTTGGCGGTGTGAAACCGCCTCTGGCGCACGACCTTTCCCGTGCGCCTCAGTTCGTCGAGATTGGCGTGCCGCTCGGCCTGGGAGTAATCGGGGTCGATGTCGCTGTTCGAAAGCGAGAGGAGTTCTGCGCGACGGTACCCCAGCATGGTGCAGGCAGCCACATTGCAATCCCAGAAGCTGCCGTCCACGTTCGTCCAGTGGATCGCCTCCGATATGTTGTCGATGGAGAAGTTCTTGAATTGCAGGATCTCGTCGAGGTGTTTGTGTTCCGCAACATCTTCCACGACAGAGCATTTGGCTTGAGTTCTCATTCTACACCATTGTAGTGTTGCCCGAGTTATCGTCAGGACCCACCCCTCATATCCCTTTGCAGGCTTACTTCAAAAACGGACCCGTGCTGCGGCTGCTTCACGGAAGTTGCTCTCTGCATGCCGTTGCAGCGGGCGTGCCATGAAAGCATTTAAATAACTGGTCAATTTCATTTACCATTTTGCATCAAATAGGCACGCGCTACTCTTATTTTGAGAAACGGCTTCTCGCTTTGACAAAACGCCTGAAACAGTACCAAATTCGGGCGAACCGTAGCCGGCAAGACCACGGCGGCCCTGCTTTCTCAGGTGGGGAAGCCTGCGGGGCGTTCCGGTTTCTTGAAAAAACAGCACTGAAATCGGCTTTACGGGGCCATGAAGGTTCGTGCGGGATCGCACGGGGATGCGGCGGGATGGGAGGAGACGCTGACAGGACGGGCGCGGAACCCGAGCCGGCGGGGACCCGCAGGCTCTTCGCCTGGAATCGCCTTCGGGAGGGGAAAACCGGGAAACCGGTGAATGATCACCATGGCCCGGGGCTATGCGAACCGGGTTCCAGCAAGCAAGGGGGTGCAACCGGCTCTGACGCTGGTATCCCGAAGCCGGGCCGGACCATGACTACCTACATGGGGAAGCTCAAAGGGGTGGCACGCAAGGTCAGCCGGCCGGATTCCGGGTTCCGTAGAGTCCCCCGCAATCGCCCTGGTCGCCGCGGATCTTCTCCACGGCATGGCCGATGACCGGCCAGACCGCTTCCAGATTTTCCAGCGCCCCACGGGGACTGCCCGGCAGGTTGATGATCAGGGCCTGGCCGCGGATCCCCGCAATCGCCCGGGACAGTGCGGCCATGGGGGTCTTCTCCAGGCTCCTCAGGCGCATCAGCTCGCCGATGCCGGGGATCGTCCGCTCCACCACCTTCAGCGTCGCCTCGGGGGTTACGTCCCGCGGCGAGACCCCGGTGCCCCCCGTGGTCAGGATCAGCTCCGCCTTGTCCGCGTCGGCCCAGGCGCCCAGCACGGTCACGATCCGCTGGAAATCGTCGGGGATGATCTCGGCATGCACCGTGGTCACCCCCCGCTCCGCCAGCCATGAGGCCAGCGCCGGACCGCTCTCGTCAACCCGCTCGCCCCGCGACCCCTTGTCGCTCAGGGTCAGTATGGCCACTCTCATGGTCGCTCCTCCCGGCGGTACACGCCGCTTTTGCCGCCTTCCTTGTATAACAGCCGGATATCGCCGATGGTGACGGATTTGTCGGCCCCCTTGCACATGTCGTAGATGGTCAGGGCGGCCACGGCCGCGCCGGTCATGGCCTCCATCTCGACCCCGGTGCGCTCGAAGGCGCGCACGGTGCACCGGACCCCGATCCGCCCGGAAGCCGAATCCTGCTCGAAATCCACCGCCACCGAGTGCAGGGACAACGGATGGGAAAGGGGGATCAAATCCGGGGTCTTCTTGGCCGCCATGATCCCGGCCAGCCGCGCCACCCCCAGCACATCCCCCTTGGCTACCGTGCCGGTGCGGATCGCCGCCAGCAACTCTCCCGACATGTGCACCTCCGCACCCGCCGTGGCGGTCCGCAGGGTCTCCTGCTTGGCGCTCACGTCCACCATCACCGCATTGCCCTCTTCATCAAAATGATTGAATTCCATAGCTGACACCTGTGGTTGGATTTTGAAACGTCAGAAACGCCGGGCCGTTGCCAGCTTCAACGCAAGTCCGGCAAAAATGGTGCCCGCAAGGCGGTTCAGCAGCAGTTGCGCCCGGGCGGACTGCCTGAGCCGGTCTCCCAGCGCCCCGGCCAGTATGCTGATCGCCCCGAACACCAGGATGGTGGCGACAATGAACAGGCCGCCCAACAGCAGGAACTGCACGGCCAGGGGTCCCCGGCGCGGATCGACGAACTGGGGAAGAAACGCCAGAAAAAAGATGGATACCTTGGGGTTGGTGACATTCATGATGACGCCGCGCCGCAAGAGCTTGCCCGGACTCAGCCGGTCCACCGTGCCCGACGGCCCGGTCTGGGCGCCGGCCCGGAACGCCTGCCAGGCAAGAAAGAGCAGGTACGCGGCCCCCGCGAATTTCAGGGCGGTGAAGGCTGCGGCGGATGCCGCGAAGACCGCCGCCAGCCCGAAGGTGACCGCGGTGGTGTGGACGACGAGCCCGCCGCACAGCCCCAGCGTCACCAGAAGCCCGGCTTTTTGCCCCTGCTGGGCCGCCTGCGCCAGCACAAACAGGTTGTCCGGGCCGGGCGACAGGGCCAGGAGGAGCGATGTCGCGAAGAAGAGCAACAGCACATTTGCTTCTATCATGGGGGCACTCTCCCGTGTCGGTCTTATACCTTCAGATACTTGTAATACCATGCACGGCGCTCCGGAAGAAAGCGCCTTCTTATCATATCTCCAGCACGCGGCAGGGGATGCCGTTATAGGTCGCCGTGCCGATCAACGGATCGGAGGCGTCATAATCGGCGCTGGTCAGGACGTTTGCATTGGAAAGCCAGAGACCGCCGAGGGTGGGTTCGGACGCCTGCATTTCGGGGTACCACCAGCCGTATTCCACACTCACGACATTATCGCACATCGGCGAGATTTTCAGCATAAAACTCGCTTTGCCGCGTTCCGTCTCGACCCATACCCGGCAACCGTCCTCCAGCCCCAGCCTGGCGGCGGTGGCGCTGCTGACCTCAGCCCAGGGTTCGGGGTGAAGCGCCCTCAGCGAATCGAACTGGCGGAAACTGGAGGCGTAAAACGGCTGATACCGCGCCCCGGTGATGAGTTGCAGCGGGAAATCCCTCCCCGGCTGTTCAAACGGCTTGGGGGACGGCAGAGGGTCCCCGCCGATCCCGGCAAGCAGTTCGTTATACAGCTCGACCTTGCCGGTCGTGGTGGCGAATCCGGCCGGCTTGCCGCTCCGGGGATCGATGCGCTCGTGTTTTCCGTATTCTTCCGGCAGGTTATACAGGCCATACTGACAAAACAAGTCCCAACCGACCCCCGTGGGGGCCAGTGTCTCTTCCAGGCTTGCCTCGAAGCTTTCCCACGGCCAATACGCTTCCTGGCCGAGCCGGCGGCCAAGATTGCTCCAGAAATCGAAATCGGAACGGCGCTCGTAGTACGGTTCCACGGCTTTCGCGCCGCCGTAGATCAGGTTGGCCGTCCCGGCCTTTGTCTCGAACAACGGCCGCTCCAGCGCCCCGGCGCTGGGCAGCACGTAGTCTGCCAGCATGGATGTGGGGGTCTGGAACAATTCCAGGACCACGAGGAGGTCCAGGCTTTTCAGGGCCTCGTACAGCAGGGCGGAGTCGGCCTGGGTCAGGAGCGGGTTGGTTGCCATGACGATGAGCGAGCGTATGGGATACGGCTCTCCCGTCAGCATGGCCCGCCAGACGAGGTTGGGCTGGGCCGAGGTAAGATAGCGCATGGGAAGGCGCTTGCCGTGTTTCAGGGTCAACTGGCGGATACGTTCGTACGTCCGGTACGATTGCAGCTTCAGGTCGCCAAGTTGCTTGGCGCGCAACGACTCCGGGAACTGCTCGCTCAACTCCAGGTCCACCTCCGGGACGAAATCCGGCATTTCCGTCAGGTGCGATGCGCCCTTTGCATCCAGATTCCCGGTGATTGCCCGCAAAGACGCAAAGGCGTGGTGGGCGGGGACGCTGTTTCGTCCGATCTGGTCCACCCCGCGCCCGGAAAACAACGACGACGGCGTGTTCCCGGCATAGAGGCGGGCGACCTCGGCCACAACCTCCGCCCTTATCCCGGTAACGGTTTCCACATACTGCGGGGTGTACGGAGCCGCCTGCGCCGCCAGCTGGTCGAAGCCGTGGCACCAGGCCTCCACAAAGGCTCTGTTGTAGAGCCGCTCGGTTATGATGACATTGATGAACCCCATGGCGAGAACGGCATCCGTACCGGGGCGCACCGCCAGCCAGTGGGTGGCCCGCTCGGCGGTCCGGGTGCGCCGGGGGTCGATCACGACCAGGGGCTTCCCCGTGCGGCCGAACGCCATGATCCGGTGCCAGAGCAACGAGTTGTCCGACTCGGCCTGGTTGACGCCCCAGAGGATGGCGCACTTGGTGACGTGCGGATCAAGCTCGTTGTCGATCGTCCAGCCGTAGGTCACGGAATTGATCAAGGTGCCCGGGTTCCAGCAGATCTGGCCGATCCCCACGTTGTTGGGGCTGCCGAACAGGGTCATGAACCGGTGCAGGGGCCAGAATACCGCATGCGGCCCGCCGATGCAGCTCGCAAGGGTCTCGGGGCCAAACCGGTCCTTGAGCGCGGCGAGCTTGCCCGCGATCTCGTCCAGTGCCTGGTCCCAGGTGATGCGCTCCCACTTCCCGCCGCCCCGCTCCCCCACCCGCTTCAGGGGATGGTTGATCCGCTCGGGATGGTCCAGGAATTCGGGCACCAGACGCCACCTGTGGCAGCCGCGCTGGATCGACGCATCGCCGGGGTACTGGGCCGGATCGGGCTCCACCGCCACAACCCGGCCATCCTCGACCCTCGCCGTCAGACCGCATTGATAGCCGCAAAAACGGCAGTTCGTCTTTACCGTCCCGTTCATGCCGCGTTCCCCGAGCCGATCTCCGACCTCTTCTTTCCGTGGATATTCGTCAACTGGTACGAGCAAAACGGGATCAGTTCCCCATTCGGCCCGGCTACGGTCATGCTGCATTCCCTGAGCCGTTTGAGATCCATGTTCATGGCATCCATGTAGCTCATCACCACGATCGACAAACCCGGCCCAAGTTCGGGGAACATCCTGTCGGCGATATCCGGGAGCACGGAGCCCTGGGGGCTGTCCGGATCGAAATGCTCCACATACTCTTCAGTCGTGATCATGCCGGTGAGCGGCCTGAACCGCCCCTGGTCTTCAACGATATAGGTCGCGGAATCGCAGGCGGGATGGGAACACCCCAAAGGCCACAGGTCATAGGGGGTCAGGATGCCGTTACTCTGTTCGGCCAGAAGATTGGCCACATCCCCCATGGTAAGCCGCCGCTCGTTGGAGACGTCGAAGCGCCCGGAGCCGAAGGCCGGCTGGTAGGCGACGCCGGCGATCACATCGCGGTTTTGCAGGGCGAAGCGCAACACCGCGCCGAGCTGGTCATGATTGATGCCCTCGATGATCGTCATGGCAAGAACGACCTGGACCCCGGCTTTCCGGCAGTTTTCGATGGCCTGCTGTTTGATCTGCAACAGGTCCTCGCCGCGGATCTTGTCGTACACCTCGGAGGTCAGGCCGTCGAACTGCATGTAGATGCCGCTTATTCCCGCTTCGAGCAGTTCGGTCACAAGCTCCGGGTTCCTGGCGATCACCACGCCGTTGGTATTGACCTCGATGGCTTCGAAGCCGATTCGTTTGCCCAGGCGGACGATATCCGGCAGATCCTTGCGTATGGTCGGTTCGCCGCCGGTAAGCTGGATGCTGGTGGAGGGGCCGGTTTTTCCCATGATCGCCCGGTACATGGTTTCCAGCGCCGCCAGGTCCGGCCCCGGTTGCGCCGCCGCCTGCAGTGCTTCGGCAGCCATGAAACAGACCGGGCAGCGCAAATTGCAGCGCTGCGTAAGCTCGATCTCCACCAGCGTCGAATGACGCCGGTGCGCCGTGCACAAACCGCAATCCTCGGGGCATCCTTTCAAGGCGGGCGCGGGCCGTTCCGGCTTTACGAAGGGGAACCTGAAAGCGTCCATCCAGCGATAATGCTCCACATCCGGCGACAGATACGTCCTGAACCGCCCATGCTCCGGGCACTCTTTTTCCATATGAACGGTTGTGCCTTCGGCAACGATCCGGGCGTCGACAACCGCCAGACAGACCGGGCAGACGCTCTGCGTGCTGTTCAAAAGCACGGTGTCAGCAGGTATTTCGGATGTATTCATAGTTCAAGATCTCCTGCCGGTCGGCTCGTCGGATAACTACGCATGCCTGCGCTGTGACCGTTTTCGTCATAACCATCTCTGGAGGAGGGCCGGAGAATCCGGCCGTCAAGCCCGTATCCTAAACGCGCGGCGAGTAGCCGATCCGCACATTGCCCCAGTGTCTCCCCCGTATGAATATCGGGCAGGCAAGGTCGATGATGATTTCACCCGAAACCCGCATGAAGGTCTGGAGCAGGAACGGGGCGGTATTTTTGCAGGCCCTTATGCTGGTCCTGTCTTCAAAGATCAGCTTTGTCCGGTTCTGCACCCTGTCTATTTCCTTATTTCCGGTCAGCGGCTTGCTGAACTTGAGGAGGTGGCAGGGGAGATACGCCTTCTCGTCAAAGCAGGTTGCGGTCGCCAAGTCCGGATTGGCGGCGGCGACATCCTCCTGAATAGGCGAAATGATCCGTTCAAACAACGAATCGTATGCGGTCGTATATTTCTGGGGGTCCGTATTGGGTATGGGGGTGTAGTTTCGCGAGAAAAGCTGCTCCAGGGTGATCGCGCCGTTCTCGACGGCTTTTTCGAGGGTCTCCGCAACCCTGTCGCGGAACTGCAGGGCAATGGCGCGCTTTTCATCGTGGTAGGTGCCGACGCTGAAACAGCCCACCGACGAGAAGATCTGCTCCGCAACCTCGGAGAGCCCCAGCAAGGTAGTGTCGGTGGCCACCATCTGCTTGTTCACATCCTGGGCCATGTTCGAGATGCGCTGGATCTTTTCGGTGATCTCGGACGTCACAACGCTTTGCTCTTCGGTTGCGGTCGCAATCTGGTTAATCATATCGGTGGACTCGCCGGCCAGGCCGAGTATACGCGCCAACCCGCTTCGCGCCGCCTGGGCCGTAGCCACTCCGTCGACCACCTGGGCGTATTCCTCGCGCATGGCAACGAGGGCCCGTTGGCTCTCCTGGCGTATGGCGGCGATGATGCCGGCGATCTCACGGGTCGAGGCCGCGGTCTTGGCGGAGAGATTCTTGACCTCGTCGGCGACGACGGAAAATCCGCGGCCGTGCTCGCCGGCCCGGGCCGCCTCTATGGCCGCATTGAGGGCCAGCAGATTGGTCTGATCGGCGATATCCTCGATCAGTCCGGTGATCTCGCCTATCTTCTCCGAAGAATCGGCCAAACGTTCGACGGTGCCGCGAGTCACCTCGACACTGCCCTTGATCTCTTCCATGCACCGGAAGGCGGTCTCCACGGCACTCATGCCGCTGTTGGCCGCCTGATCGACGGAAGAGGCGACGTCGGCGGCATTGTGGGTGTTGTTCGCGACGCCGTTAAGGGTGGAGGCCATCTCCTCGGCGGCCACCGCCACCGCAACCGCCGCCTCCTTCTGGGTCGATGCGGTCGCAACGGTGTCCTTGGCCGTCCGGGCCATCTCGCACACCCTGACGGCAACATGTTCCCCCTGGTCATAGAGCGTGGAAATCATGCCGCGCAGCCATGCGAGCAGGGTATTGATGCCGGCGGCAAGCTGGAAGATCTCGTCGTCGCCGGACAATTCCAGGTCGCGGGAGAGGTTGCCGCCCGACAGCAGGGCGACCTGCGCGCCCAACGCCGTGATCCGCCGTACCACCAGCCGGTTGAAACAGAGGTACAGGGCCGCCAGCATGGCGCAGAAGAAGGACACCCCGACCGCGGACAAGGTCAGCGCCAGCCGTAGCGCGCTCCTGGCACCCTCCTCCAGGGAGGCGGTTATGGCGACCCCGCCGAGATATTTGTGCTCTGCCTGATGGCAGGGGCGGCAACGCTCCTCGTTGACCAGCGGCAACGCCACGTTCAAGACGCGCCGGCCGTCCTTAGTGCCCCGGATGTCCAGTTGCCTGCCCGTATCCAGTGCCCGCCTCATCGCATCGTCGGAGGCGCCGCGCCCCCGTTCCTTGCCCTCCGCATCGAAGAGCCTGATGTCCAGGACCCCTCCCTTGTTCTTGATGTCGCTTACGTATGCGTCGTATTCCTTCAAGTCGCCCCGCATCATAAGCGAAAAAACATCACGGGTGATGGTGACGGTCAATTGCCGGGCGGCCTCTGCTTGCAGGTCTATGGTGGAATTATACTGCAGGTAGATGGTCAGCAGGCCCATTCCGGCAAAGCCTATGCAGAGGATGAGGCTGATGATGGCAAGCACTTTGCGGACAAGTCTGGATTGAAACATGGAACGCTTACCCCTTTGGCAACTCACATCAACGCATGACATTACAAGTCAACAAAATTGAGCGGATGATAAATGAACCATGCTGAACGAATGTCCGGCACCGGGGAGAAACCGGCAAAATACGCGACGACCTGAAAAGGACAGGCCGTCACGTTTATAAACCGATTCAAAGAACGCCAACCTCTTTCCGTACCGGATACGGTGCCGCGCAGCACCATGCCCGTGCCGGACGGCACCTTGGCAACTATTTGTTCCAGGCTTTCAGGAATGCTTCGTCTCCAAGGGGGAGACGCCCCCGGTATTTCTGCTCGCCCGGCAGCCAGGTCCGGTCGTGTCCGGCGCGTACGACAAGGCAGCGCATGACGACACCGCCCAGCAGGACGAATAGTGCGCCGACGCCCTGCAGGGCAGGAGATGCCTGGAGGAACAGCACCATCGGCACCAGCGTCCCCAGGAACAGAAATACGAACTTGAAACTCCCGGAGAGATCGCCCGCAATCCATCTCTGGGCGCTGTCCGCTTCCGCTGCCGTAGCACCCGTACGCTTCACCCAGAGGTACCCGAACCAGACGACCAATTGGAAGAACAGCAGTGCTCCGGCCAAGAGGGGGAAATTTGCCAGGACGCCGGGCACGACGGCCGGCGGGAAGGCAAAGCCGCTCAGGAAATGCGCCGATACGCCGGTGACGAGCGAAGAAAGCAGGAAGAGCGTAATCATGCCGGGACCGACCCAGAACGGGCGGCCCTTGTGCCGGGCCAGCAAAACACCGGGGTAGGCGGCCACGACAAGTCCGGTCAGGACGCATATGACGGCCAACAGCTTACGGACGAGATATTTGTCCTGCCAGAACAGCTTCTCCACGCCGAACCACGCCGGGTCAAGGCCAAAAGAGGCATATGCTAGGCCGACGACAATGGCTATCGACATGGTCCAGGCACCGGCGGTCAGGATCGCCTTGGGGTTCATGAACACCCGCCAGGACTGGAAGGGACGCCCCAGTTCGAAAACCAGGAACGCGCATCCGACACACATAAAAACCGGTCCCAAAAGATTACCGACCAGGGACGTCCTTCCCTCTCCCACAAACAGCTCTATAATCCCGGCGATCAGGAGCATCGCGCCGCCCATGCCGGCAAAGAAAAAATCGACCGCCAGCATCCAACCCCAGCCTTCATGTTTCGTGCTCATGGATTTTTCACCTCCAATCCATAGATATAGAATGTGTACGGTTCGGTATTGAGTTCCCCAAGAAGGCGGGCCGCGTTTTCGCTGTTCACCAGCTTGTAGACCTCGCTGGTTTCGTCATCCAGGTCACCGAAGATACGCGCTTTCTGATGACAGGTATTGACACAATGCGGTTTTTTGCCGGCATCGAGGCGCTCCTTGCAGAAGTCGCATTTCTGTACCGCTCCCGTTTCATCGTTGAGGGTGCGTGCGCCATAAGGGCATGCCATGACACAGGACAGACAGCCGACACACATTTTGTCCTCAACGAAAACCACCCCGTCGTCGCGTTTCTGCGAGGCGCATGTCGGGCAGGCGTCGACACAGGGAGCATTGGCGCAATGCATACACAACAGCGGGATGTGAACCTGGTGAAGATTGGGATAGACCCCGGTCGGGCCGACCGTCGTGACCGGATTATAGATCATGTCCACCGGCAGCCCATTATGTACCTTGCATGCGACTGTACATGAATGGCAGCCGATGCAACGCCGTGTATCCAAAACCATTGCATAACGTGCCATCTATTTGCCCCCCTTTAGATTTGAAGCATCCACCTTGTAGACCCTGCAGAGCAAACCCCGGTTCGCCCAGGCGCCGCTGTAGGGATCGCAATGCTCGTCGGCGGTACTGGTCAGAACGTTGGTGTTCGATTCCAGGCAGCCCCCCAGTTCCGGATCGCGCATGTCCCGCTCCGGGTACCACCAGCCTCGCTGGGTATAGACGACGCGGGGGTGAATCCCCTGGGTCAGGTTGGCTTTCTGCTTGATACGGCCGCGTTTCGTTTCGATCCATACCCAGTCGCCGTCTTCGATGGACAGCTCGGCGGCCGTTGTCGGATTGATATCCATATACGGCTCATGGCGCAGGAAACGCACCTCCTTGATCTGGAAATGTTCCGAGTGGTGGTACGGCATGAAACCGCCGCCCGTCGTCAAAACCAGCGGGAAATCCTTGGCCAGTTCCGGGTCGTCGACCTCGTTTTCCGAAGGCCCGATATACGGGGGCAAGGGAGGATAGCCAAGGTCCTTGAGCACGGAGGAGTAGAGCTCGACCTTGCCCGAGGGCGTGGCGAATCCCTGTCTCTGGTATTTGAAATATTCGCGCTCGGGGAAGTGGAAGCGGTACAACTCGACGAATTCGTCGTAGGTGCCGGCATCGTAGCCGAGCGGGGCGATGCGGTGATAATAGGCGTCTTCCACCGTCTCCCAGGGCCACTCCTCTTTCTGGCCGGTTGCCATGCCGAGGTCGCGCCAGAAGTTGTAGTCGTTGCGGCGCTCGTACATCGGCTGGATGGCGCGCTGCGAAGCGAGCAGGAAGTCGGAGCAGCCGTAGCTGCTGGTGATGGTCGGCCGTTCCAGGGCGCCGGCGATGGGCAGCACGTAATCGGAGAGCGCGGCGGTCGGCGTCATCCAGTAGTCGCAGGTGACCATGAAGTCCACGGCCCGCAACGCATCCAGCACCAGCTTGGTTTCGCCGTAGGAATTGATCGGGTTGGTGGCGGAAACCAGGAGCGCCTTGACCTTGTAGGGTCGCTCCGTCAGAATCGCCCTGAACACTGATGGCGGGTGGGCTTCGCACATCCATTCCGCCGTCGGCGCCTTGCCCCATACCTTTTTGGTTTCTTCGGCAATGCGGCTGTAGCCGGGCCAGGTGACCAACTTGAAGCGGTCGGCACCGATCTGTTTGGGTTTCTGGCTCTCCGGCAACCGGTCGTTGGCCTCCATCTCCTCGTCGGTAATGAAGTCGGGGCTGGGACCGGTCAGGAGGTCGGAGCCGGGGGCGTCCAGGTTGCCGGTTATGGCACGCAGGATCGCGCGGGCGTGCATGGCGGAACCGGCCGGCTTGCCGATCTGGTCCACGGAGGTGCCCCACTGGATATTGCCCGGCTTATTCATGGCATACATATAGGCGCCCGCCCGGATCTGTTCCGGTGTCAGCCAGGTCAGGGGCGAAGCCCATTCCGGCGTGAACTGCTCGACATGATCGGCCAGCTCGCCGAAGCCTTCGCAGCAATTGGCCACAAACTCCTGATCGTACAGGCCTTCGAAGATGATGACGTTGATCCACGCCAGCGCCAGCGCCAGGTCGGAGCCGGGGCGGAGCGGCAGCCAGAGATCGGCCTTGGCGGCTGTTTCGCTGAAACGCGGGTCGATGACGATAACCTTCATCCCCTTGGACTGGAACTCGGTTATGTGGTGCATCTCCGGCATACCCGCGGCACCGGGGTTTTGCCCCCAGAGGATCAGGCAGCGGCTATTGCCCATGTCCAGTTCAAACGGACACCAGCCGTAGATGGCCGTTTCCACCATGAACGTGGGAATCCAGCACAGGTGGGAGTTGTGGAAACCGTTCGGACTGCCGAACAGATTCATGAAACGCCGGCGCGCCCAGTCATCCGTGCGTTGCGTCCCGCCGGCGGTGGCCACGGCTTCCGCGCCGAACTCATCCTTGATGCCGTTCAGCCTGGCGGCGATCTCCTGGATCGCCTGATCCCAGGGGATTTGCTCCCATTTCCCCTCACCGCGCTTGCCGACGCGTTTGAGCGGGTAGTTCACCCGCTCCGGGTGGTCGAGGTGTTGCAGGGCGATGTTTCCCCGGCAGCACAAGCCCCCCTGGTTCGTGGGAAAGTCGGGATCTCCTTCGATCGCGAGCACCTTCCCGTCCTTGACGTAGGCCAGTACGCCACAATTCTGGTGGCAAAAGTAACAGGCCGACTTCCTTACCTCGACGCCTTCTTGTTCCAAATCGACATTTTTGCTCATCGTTTCACCTTTCGGACCGTACTGGGACAGATTATGCTTTTCTTTTCCTACCTATATGTTTTCCGAAGATTCCGCACACAGGGCTGTGGCCTTTTGCTCCGTGAGAGCCTTGCGTTTCCTCACCAGCATGAAGCAGCCCACGAGGAGAAGACCCGCCAGATTGATTGCCGCGCCGATAATGAACGCCTTCGTGTAGTCGCCGTTATTCGCCTGCTTGACCACCGATGCCAGAAGCGGTCCGACATAGGCCGCGATGGCGATGGTCAGGAACATGATCCCGAAGTTGAGGCCGAGATACTTGGGACCGAAGGCGTCGGCGGTGACGGGGGCCATCAGCGAGAGGAACCCGCCGTAACAGAGACCCGTTACGGAAATCGCCAGAACGAAGGGAATATAGGAGGTGATGGTCGACATGCCGACCATCGCGGTGCCCGCCAACAGGTTCAGGATGACGAACACCGGGTAGCGGCCGATCTTATCCGAGATGACCCCCCACAGAACCTTGCCGAAGACCATGCCCACCGCAAGATAGCCGACGACGACGCTGGCGGCCTTGGGCGTAACCTTCAGCACCTCCTGCACGATCGGGGAGGCATGCCCGACGGCCATCATCCCGGAGGTCGTCCCGAGGATGAACATACAGGCGAGCACATAGAAGGCAGGGGTCTGTATCATCGCTTTCCAATCCTTGTCCTCCGCAATCGGGGCGCTGGCGCTGGCGGCCGGAGGAACCCAACCCGTGGGGCGGTACCCTTCGGGGGCGGTTTTCAGCAGGCGGGACATGACGCCGATGATGACAACGAAGACGACGCCCAATATCTTCAGGGCGGAAAGAATACCGTACTGGCCGATCAGGAAAGCGGATACCGGCGCCCAGACGACGGGACCGGACCCATAGCCTGCCGTCAGCAGGCCGGAGGCCATCCCGCGCTTGTCGGGGAAGAACCGGACCGTATTGGTCATCGTTGCGCCGGGGTATACCGTCCCCAGGCCGACACCGGCCAAAACGGCGCATATATAGAGCTGGCTCAAGGACTGAATGTAGCCGAGACTGGCTATGGACGCCCCGAACAGCACGCCGCCGAAGAGCAACAACTGCCGGGGCTTGACGTACTCCAGGGCTTTACCCGCGAAGATGGCCGTCGAGGCCGCCGTCGACATGATCAGGGTGAAGGAAAGGGAAACATCGGCTGCCGACCAGTGGAACATCGTGATCAACGGCTTCATGAAGACACTCCAGGCGTAGGCAAACCCGGCACACATACTGGCGATCATGCAAGCGATCAGCGACACCCACCTTTGCGAATCATTATTCATCCCTCTCCACCTCCCTGAATTCGATCTGCGATTTATGTAAGATCGCCGGCCGCCGCCCCGGGCGCCCGTGCCCGGTTTGCCGTCGACCTTGTATCTTCTCCGCGTCTGCCGACCGGGTATGAGCCGATCTTGCCCTCAAATTAGCAACAAGCGCGCCAAGATGTTTACACCTTCATAACGTATCGTAATCAAAGGTATAATTAGGCTTCATCATTTTATTTTTATGATATATCCATTCTCATTCTGAGAACAAACCGGGGGAAATTTTTTCAATTAGAGCATCGCGGCCGGTCTGGAAGTGTTCCGCTGCTGGAGATCCAGGGGGGCGAGCGAGCCTGCTGCCCGGAACCCGTCCTCCTCCAGGCGGCCCGGCTCCCTTTCATCGACAAACAAAAAAAATCCCGCGATCGCAACGATCACGGGATTTTTTTTGTCTCATGAAGCAAATATTCACTGGTTCACAGGAGGTACAATGAGCACCTCGCCGCAAAACTTACGTAAGCGCAGACTGCAACCCTAGACCTCGCCGGTGGCGGTAGATCTCATGTGTCTTTGCAGTATTACGACAAACACGGCGATAACCAGGGCGCTCATGCCATTGACGGCGCAGATCTTGAACACGCTCCAGTTGCGGGCCAGGTAGAAACCACCGACGGCCGGGGCAACGAGAGAACCGATCTTGCCGAGACCATACGCCCAACCGATCCCCGTGGCGCGGATTTCCGAAGGATACACGGCCGAGGCCATGCCCATGAGGGAGGAGTTGCCGCCGTTCACCAGCATACCGGTGAAGATGGAGACCAGCAGGACGATAACGAACGGATAGCCCTGGGAGAAGTAGCCGAAGCAGAGCATGGCGATGAAGGCGCCGATGAAAAGGCCTTTCACGACGTTCAGCTTGTTGAACTTGGCCATCAGACGGCCGATGCACAGGCAGGCGATGACGGAGCCAAGGTGAATGAAGGCAAAACCGATACTGTACTGCTGGACCGTGGCGCCGCTCTTCTTGAGCAGGGTGGGAACCCAGGAGAAGAGGATCCAGAGGAGGTAAAAGCTCATGAAGAACAGGGCCCACAACAAAAGCGTCGTCAGCAGGCGGTCACCGCTGAAGAGCGATTTGATGGAGCCGCCTTTTTCCTTGCTCTGGCTCACGACCGTAAGCTGGACGTCGGCGGTCACCGGGGTGCCCTTGTCGATCCTTGCCAGGATCGCACGCGCCTGTGCGATAGCCTTGTCCGTTCCGGTCCTCACCAGGTGGTGCAGGGATTCGGGAAGCAGGAACAATACCGCTATGGCGATGACCACCGGGGCAATGCCGCCCACATAGAAAACGGACTGCCATCCGTAGTTCGGCAGCAGGTACGAGGCGACAAAGGCCGCTATCGTCGAACCGGTAGGCATACCGGCCCACATGTACAGAGAGAGGGAGGCGCGGACCCTGGCCGGGGCGTATTCGCTGCCGAAGGCCAGGGCGTTGGGGATGGCCCCGCCCATGCCGAGGCCGGCGAGGAAGCGGTACAGGGCCAATTCCTCAACGCTGTTGATGTGCGCCGTCATGTAGGTGAAAAAGCCGAAAACAATGGCCGAACAAAACATGGTCTTCTTACGACCAACCTTGTCGGCCAGCATGCCGAGAAAAACAGCCCCAATCATGGGTCCCAACTGTCCGGCGCTCAGCGCCAGCCCCAGCTCGCTCGGTTTGGCGTGCAGGTGTTCCGCGATCTTGGGCAACGCCACCCCGATGACCGTCAAATCAAAACCGTCAAGGAATACAATGCAAAAACAGAGCAAACAGACCCCAATTTGATACGGTGAAAAAGGAATATTGTCGAATACGTCATTAACGTCAACAGACCTGCTCATACCTGACCTCCTTGTATATTGGGAATCGAGTTCCTTGTCACATTATTCGGATAGCTATCCTCTGCCTGGTGTATCTTCAGTCCGTTGCGCCCCGGCACCGGGCTGCACGGTGCGTGTCCGCCTCATCTCGCGCACGCCTGCATCTGCCCGGGTACGGATACCGATGAAGGGTTGGTATTCCGGCAATCCGGCGCCATGATACCGTAGATCAAAATTTCAGCGGTTTCGGTAATAGCATTTTTCAACGTGCTGTTGTTTTGAAAAAGAAAGTTGAAATCGGATAGTTTTTCGACGGTGCCCATATATATCTTCTGTAAAATAGCGAGATTCACCGCTCTAAACAAACCCTTTTCGACCCCTTGGCTGATGACCAACTCAACCTTTTCCCACTTGTCTTCAAAATATTTTTCAAACTTTTTCCACTGATTCGGCATGAACCTATTGACATCATTAAGTACCTGTTCAGTAAGAGGCCCGAGCGCCTTAGGCGACGCCAGCATCAAAGCTGTAAGTTTCTCTATGGGGTCCAGGCCCTCGTCATAACAGATACGGCTGATTTGTTGCCGCAGGTCATTAAGAATCAGATCAAAGACGGCTCCCAAGAGATCTTCCTTGGAATTGAAATATTCATAGAGCGCCCTTTTGCTGACCCCCAGCTTCCGCGCCAACCCTGCTGTTGTAAATTTCAGTCCCTGTTCATTGATCTGTTGCAAAGCCTTGGTCACAATCACATCGCGCACGTTACCCTCCCGGCTTCTGGTACCGGCATGGTTTCACGGGTACCCAAACTATAAAGTAGTTGGGTGTGGAGCACTTTCGATCAGGTAATTAATTCTCTGCATTTGTTTTTGAGACGACAGCGTATTCATGTTTGTAGCTACTTGTTTTGCCTGCTGGGGTAAAACTGTCGTAAAATTGTGGAGCATACTGCTTTTAACTGGTTTGAGGTTAATTGAGTAAAATAGTTATCAATCCGTGTGCGCCATGGCTCCTTTCATTTTTTATAGTCAGGCATTATTCCCCCCTTTCAGTTTGCTGCCAAACCTTTACCGGCCACATATCTGTTGTGGGTTACTTCACGAGCATCTCTATAATCCGATGCCGCTCAAGATTGTTGTTCGAAGTTGCAACGAATATGCCACGGCAAAACTCTCGCATAATAAGCTGTTTTTATTAGATTATTTTCTGCGATCCGTAATAAATGTTCTTTTTATGATAAGTTGCCTCTCAATTTGAAAAGAAGGAATAAAACAAGTTATGGAGGACTTGGCGGCCGCCGTGCCGCGAAAAATATGGACATATCCGCGTCAAATCCAGTAATGGAGCGGCGCCGGCGTCGCAACTATGAAGTTTCCAGGCAGCAACGGCAGGTTATTCCGTGAAAATCAGCAACAAACCGTAAACAGTATGTGGTTTTCTAGATCGAAAATTTTGAAATTATTAATTTACTACTGAGGTCGTATCGGGGATTCCACACACGGCCGGGGGAGGCAAGACGTCAATCTGCCTGTGGCTCTGTCGCGTATTTTGTTTCACGATACCAGGGGAACGGGACCTGCCTCGTACGAGCGTCGACGAGGCCGCCAGGGAGAACAGCGGCGGGGATACGCGGGTGCCGCAGACATTACGGGGGAGAAGACGGGAAGCCACGGGCGGAGGATCGCCGCAGCCGACAGGGACGGGAGCACATCGCGGTTGCGTGCCACCGGCGGCACGATTTTTCATGCTGCCGGTGGCGCGATCCCGGAAAACCGAATTGAGACGGCCATGAACGAGAAATCTTCACAGCCTGCGACATCAAGCCAGAGCGGCTTTTTCCCTCTTGGGGTCGAGATTCACGTCCTTGACGTAAACCACGGCGGAGTGCTCGGATTCCCACTGGACATCGAGCTTCATGCTGGCGCCCGACGTTTTGTTGGTAAAATCGATCTCACCGGTAGCTTTCGTCATCAGCAGCTTGTTCCCGAAACTTTCTATCAGCCGCTTGACTTCATCGACCATAACCCCTTGTTCCGTAAGGCCGGTCATCAGAGACGCATCCATAACGACCCTGAGATTGCCGCAGTCATATTTTGTCTGTTCCATAGTGCTGTACACCTCCTCCCTTTCTCGGTTAACGAATCGGCCTGCCGATATCGGCACGCGTGATGTCAGACAGGCATTATCAAATTGAAATAGTTATCAAACGGCCACGCACACCGGCCTTACAGCCGGCTCAGGCGGCCCGGTATCCGTCGGGTACCGGCGCGGAAGCCTCCAGCCCCAGGGCCTGCAAAGCCTGAATAGTCCTTTGGGGCAACAAAATGGAAGAACTGTGCTTTGCGGCCACCTGCATGGTTTTCACTACCGAGATGAAACCGGCAAAGTCCACGACGACATCGATATCGGGCACGATTTCGAGGATACCGAGGGGGATCTCCTTTTCCCGCGCCTTGAATGAAACCATATCCAGGGCGGTAACACCGTCCCGATTATAAAAGACCCCGCCGAAATCGAATGGCGTCGAACAGGTGTACCCCAGCAGGTTGAAGCCACACTCCTGATCGGCCGAGACGACCATTGCCGCCCCGATGCGCGGTTCGGCGCCATCCGTCGGCTCGGGACGTCCGAGGGCCGCCAGGCGCTCAAGCTCTCCGAACGCCTTGCGAATTGTGGCCGGCTGCAACGAAGGCATATCGCCGCCGACGATCAGAACCGCGTCCGCGAGCCTGGCGGAAGCGCCGCCCTTAAGAATATGATCGACGGCATACTGCATGGCCTTGTCGAAGGTCCCGCCCCGATCCGGAAAAACGCCTTTCAGGGGAGGAACCTTCTTCAGGAGCCGTTCCAGGCCGTCGCGGTCCCCATCGGCGTTATGGCAGAGATACACATCGCAACACGCCGACTCCACGCAACTGTCAAGTACGTCCAGAAGACACGCCTCATAGAATTCCGTTGCCTCTTCCGGCGTCAGAACCCCTCCGCGGTCAGTTGTCAGCCTTGTTTTCGTTTCGCCGGCCTTGGGTATCTTTGTAAATACCACAACAGCATTCAACATGTGCCATCCCCCCGGCGCAGTCGCCTGAACACGGCTTCCCCCGTACTGTTTAATCACGCATACCGGACATTACGGATACCCTGATATAGTCGCAGCTACTCTACGGGGAAGTCCGCCAGGTTTACCTTGGCTTTCGGCTTCCCATCGATGGTAAGGTTCTCAAGATTCAATATGGTAACGTCGACCGAGGCCTTCGTATCCGACTCCCATTTGATATCGAGGCCAAAACCGGCGCCGGTGTCTTCATTTGATAACTGCAAAAAATTGTCTTCTTTCAGGACCAGGATCTTGCTGGCAAAGCTTTCTATCAGCCTGAAGACTTCGATCGGGTTGATGCCTTTTCCCATCAATTCCTTTTGTACGGTTTCCTCGATATTAACAGTGAGGTCGTTACCATCAAATTTTGTTGTGAACATGCGTACTTTCCTTTCGGGTAATTTGATTTCACCATGCGCCGTTATTATCGAACGTAGAGCTCGTTGAATGCTGCTTCGGAATTTTGCAACGAGCATGCCATCACAAGAGAGGCTCTCAACTGCCAAAAATAATTGATCTATTTTTTAAGCCCCCTGACGGGGCCTCCAATTTCAACCAATTTTTTCTCAAATTGATAATGGGTGTGAGAAAGGAACGGCGGTGCCTTTATGGCGGTCATATTTCCCTGGATACCCACAGGGGGATACGGAGGCCGGGCTTTTTTTGGGGGAGGGCATGACTCAAACGGGCGCAGACTGCAATCCCCTTGTAGTCTGACGATCGCCATCACAATTTGAAGTAAAAGAGGGGAAAAACGAATGCAGCCTATTCTGTTGTCACCGGTTCCCTCGCGCCTTCTGCATCTCTTCCGTAGCAACCGGCAGAAGGCTCGGGGAAACCGGGATCAACCAGCAAATAGGCTGCATTTAGTTATTTTGCGATTCCCATTACGGCAATAACTATACCTGAATACCAATAGGAGCACACACGTCATCTAAACGTGGATCAAACTATTTTTGCTTTGCATGCTCTACTACGTCGATCCCGCCTTCGGTCTTGTCTCCGCTGTCCTTCAGTTTCCCGCCTTCGTACTCTTTCGTCGGCTGGTATTTGGTGGAATCATACTTCTGGCCCGGTTTTGCAGCAAGCGGATTGAGCGGTTTTTCAATCTTTTTGCGCGGCGGCACGTTGCTTGTTTGATCGTCAGCCATTTTGCCATCTCCTTTTTGGTTTAATTTCTCTACTTGTATGGATATAAGCGCAATTTTTATTATGTAATATTGCTCATTAACCCAAAAAGTAGAGTTTATTTATCGTGTATAACCGTTAGTTCCGTAAAACAAATATACTATAAGCTGTTGACTCAAAATATAATACTATTTATAGTTAAATCAAAGGCAATTACAAGTACGTACCATAACAGTTCATATATTTATTACAAACAACCGTACAAATCGAATCACCAACGAAAGGCCTTACTATGTGCTGGTCATGCAACCCGTACTGCGGTGGCTGCAAGCCGCCAAAACCGAAACCGGTGAAATGCCCTACCTGCAATGCCTATTGCTTTCCCGAACTGAAAACGTGCAAGCGGTGCGGTACGCCCGTGCCGGAGGTACCGAAGCCCATTCCGGTACTGTGCCTTTACATCGGTAAAATCTGCGCCACTCCCTGCAACAAGCACAAAAAAACCGTTGAAAAAGGAGCCGCAATCGAAACGTGCAAGTATCACACCCCGGTGGATGACACTGAGGACCCATCGCACTTGGGCTGACCGCTGGACGGAGCCTCCTCATATGAGAGGGGCTCCGTCTGACAGCCTGAAATGCTTCTCACCGGACAACCCGTCTGTCAGGGGGCAAAGAGAGCGACTTTCTTGCCTTTTTCCTGCATCTTCTTGGCAAGCTCATCGACAGGGCCGTATTCCATGCATCCGCCAAGGCAGTGAAGGACGCACGACGGCACTTTGCCCTCGGCGACCCTGTCCGCACAGAGATCGCAGAGCTGGGTCGGGACGGCGACATAGTTCCATTCCCACTTATCGGCGTTGATCTGGAAGGGGCCCACTTCCGTCATCTTGATACCCCATTGGCCCCTGGGTATTTTGTGCTCGTTCTTGCATGAAACTTCACAGCTGTGGCAGCCTGTGCAGTATTCGTAATCTATCAATAATCCGTTGCGTTTAGACATTTGTTTTGCCTCCAGTCTCAATTATTTCTGTTAAGTTACCCCCCCCGGCCAGCACGGGGGGGGGGCATTACCGGTTACTACAGGCTAAAGGTATGATCAGGTTCAACCCTGTAAGCCTTACAGATCATCTGTTTGAGCGGAGCGCCAAAACCGAGTTTTCCGATATGTTTGTGCGGCACCAGAGTATTGATGTTAGCCTCCCAGACACCATACAGGCTCGGCTCATCGGCCGGTTTTTCGGGATACCACCAGCCGTGTGTGGCGTGAACGACCTTCGGATGAATGGTCGGGGTCACCTTCGCCTTCATCTTGCACTTGCCGAACATGTTTTCCAGCATGACATGGTCGCCTTCGATAATGCCCAGATTTGCAGCGGTATCCGGGTGCATCTCGACGATCGGGCCGGGATCGATCTCCCGCAGGGTCGCGATATGCCGGTGTTCGGAGTGGAACGAGGTGAACTTCCTCGCGCCGGTCGTAAGCACCAGCGGGTACTCCTTGAAGAGTTCCGGCGTGCTGACGGGGCTGTAGGGAGGCTCTTTGTAATACGGGAGTGCATCGTCGCCCCAGGCCTCGAACAGGGTCGAGGTCAATTCGACCATGCCGGTTACCGTATTGAATCCGGGCTCGCCGTCGGAACGGAGGCCGCCCGTTTCATACTTGCGGTACGTATATGCCGGCTGGTACACGCCAAGCTCCCGCAGGTCGTCGAAGGTAATACCCAACTCCGGCTGGATCTGCTTGGTGAAGAAGTCGGGTACGTCGTCGAAAGGCCACATATCCGGGTGCAGTTTTTTGCCGAGTTCGATGCAGACTTCGATGTCGGACCGGGTGTCGCCGAC
This sequence comes from Geobacter sp. AOG2, assembly GCF_019972295.1. Lineage (NCBI taxonomy): Bacteria > Pseudomonadati > Thermodesulfobacteriota > Desulfuromonadia > Geobacterales > Geobacteraceae > Geobacter > Geobacter sp. AOG2. The sequence continues at coordinate 570,696 of NZ_BLJA01000001.1, read as the reverse complement.
ACGCAGGGCTTCGTTGATGGCGCCGAGGAACACGGAGTTGCGGCCGAAGTGGGTGATGACGACGCCGTCATGCTCGGCGAAGGTGGGCAGCGGCAGGAAGATATCGCCGAATGCCATGGCCGTAGGCGTCATGAAGCAATCCTGCACAACGCAGAATTCGAGTTTCTGGAGCGCTTTGTGCCATCTCTGCGGTGCAGCCGAACAGGTAGGCGTGATGAAGTTACTGCTGTTGAACCAGCCCATCCGCAACTTGTACGGTTTATCCGTTTCCAGGGTATCCAGGGTTTCGTCGGGATGGGTCGTGGCCAATGCCGTGCTGAGTGCCGGCCATTCCTTGGCGCCGATACGCTTGTCCCAGAGTTCCTCGGACAGATTGCGGCGGGTTTCCACACGCCATTTGCCGAGCAGGGCTGCCGGGGGTCCGAGGGTGATGCCGCCCGGAACGTCCAGGTTGCCCGTAATGGCGGCGAGGGTCAGGATGCAGTGACCGAGTTGCACGCCGTTCGGGTTTTCGTCGACCGCCAGGCCCCACTGAATGGTGGAGGGCTTGCAGGTTGCAAACTGCCGTGCCACTTCGATGATCTTTTCTTTCGGTACCCAGGTGATTTCCGCAACCTTTTCGGGCGGATATTCCTGGACGCGCTCTTTCAACTCGTCGAAGCCGTAGGTCCAGTTATCGACGAAGTCATGGTCGTACAGGTCCTCGTTGATGATGACGTTGAGGAAAGCCAGGGCCAGGGCGGTATCCGTACCGGGACGGAGCTGGCATACGTATTTGGCCCTGGAACCGAGCCAGGTGATACGCGGGTCAATGATGATCAGTTCGGTACCGCGTTTCATCATGTCGATGTAGGAGTGGCCGAAGAAGCCGTCCGGGTTCGACATGAGGGGGTTTTTGCCCCATGCCATGATATATTTGGGCAACGTATAGGCGGGGTTGTCATAACGGTCCGGATAGTAACCGGCGTTATCGATCTCCGGGTAGCCCGCGCCGAGGATGTAGTCGGTAATGGCGCAACGGGGGCCATAGCAGGACCAACCGCTCAGGGGGTAACATACGTTGGGAGTTCCGAGTGAAGCAAAACCGAGCGGGTAATAGTACAAACACGCCTCGCGACCGGTGCCGCCGAAGACGACGATGGATTCCGCCCCGTGATCGGCCTTCAGCTGCTTGACCTTGGGAACAATGATATCCCATGCCTCGTCCCAGGAAATCTTGGTCCACTTGTCCTTACCGCGGTCCGCAAAGTCCCTTTTCATGGGGGTGGTAATACGCGAAGGATGATGCACATACTCGGGCAAGGTCAGGCACCTGATACAGAGCCTGCCGTTGGTGATCGGGTGCTCGGGGTCACCCTCGACCTTTTCGAGCATACCATTCTTGACGTGCAGGAACATACCGCAGCCCACCGGATGATCGCCCGGTGGCGACCAGCCGCATGTCCTGACGGTATAGGATCCATCTTCATTCTGTACTTTCCATTCTTTTTTCATCGTTTCACCCATCCCTTCTTTTAGTTATATAGCCAACAGTCAAATTCTGCTTTTATATTTTCAGTACACCTCCTTTCTTCTATTGGTGATATCATTGCAGATACAGATATTAAATAATCTTCACAGTGAAAGTTTTATTTAATATCGACAGCAAATAGTATTCACATAATTCAATACCGATAATGGCAAGACCAGTTGCCGGACAACTTGATACATTTAAAAAATATTCCCGCTTGATCTTTCCCGCTTTTCGTGACGAAGGCTTCCGGAGCCCTTATCGAAACGACCGCTGATGATGATTTTCATGTAGTATCAGCAACGACTGTGCCAGCACGAAAAGCTATTGATAACTATTCGATATTATTTGATTTATTTACCGAATCTCGCCAAAATAGCTATTGTTTTGATAAAGTAGTTCTCAATTTGAAAAGGCCGGAAAGCAGGCCATTAGCTATTTGGGCTGCCGCGGAAAATTATCTACATGCATTACCTGAAAACGGGACCCACCTGCAGCCGTCCAACAACGAGTTATTCTCTGCCATGCCTTGATTACATAAATAAAAAACCCCGTTAACAATAACGGGGTTTCCACGAACGATGTCCCTATCACAAAAAAATCGACTGGTATTAGTGCGGCCTGCCCCCTCTATCATATGGCGGCCAAACGAGTCCCCCAGGGGCGCCTCCAGCCTTACCGGCCCTCCCGGCAAGAGCACCCGCTCAATTCCGCGGCGACGTCGGCGGCGAAGCGGCACAGGCGTCAGTTGAGGAGCCGGACCTCGTCAACCGGACGGATGGTCCCGCCGGCGAGGACCTTGGCGAAAATACCCTCCTTGGGCATGACGCAGTCGCCCGCCTGATAGTAGATGGCGCAGCGGGTATGACATTCCTTGCCGATCTGGGTCACCTCCAGCAGGGTTTCCCCCACCTGGAGATGACTCCCCACGGGCAACGTCACCAGTTCGATACCCCTGGTGGTGATGTTTTCGGCGAAATCGCCCGAGGTTACGTCCAGCCCCAGCGCCCGCATCTTGTCGATGCTCTCCTCGGCCAGCAGGCTGATCTGGCGATGCCAATCTCCGGCATGGGCGTCTCCCGCAATGCCGTGACTCTCCCGCACCTGGACCTCGGGCACCGGGGTTTTGCGCTCACCCTTTTTCTCGCTGATGCAGACGGCGACAACCTGTGCCATCCTACCCTCCAATCTGTGCCATCGTAAAATTTTCGTGCTCATACCCGGTAAAGGAGATATTATGCCGTTCAGGTTTCGCCATGACGATATCCCTGAGGGTACGTCTCAGCTTCAGGCGATCAAGAGGGCGCAGACAATGGAGCAGGTCGGTTTTTTCATCGGAAAACAGACACCCTTTGCCCTTGCCGTCGCTGGTAACCCGGATACGGTTGCACTCTCCGCAGAAATGGCCCGACACTGCGGTGATGATGCCGATGGTGCCGCGAGCCCCCGGAATACGGAAATCGCGGGAAGGACCGGCAAAAGCCCCCTTGTCCACGTTGACCAGCAAGTGGCGCGTCGCGATGCGTTGCAGAATTTCTTCGCCCGGGACGCAGTAATGCTGCCAGCCGGACTCCTTGATCACCGGCATGTACTCGATGAAGCGCACGGAGTTGCCACGACTGATGGTCAGTTCGGCGAAATCGAGGATTTCAGCGTCGTTGACCCCGCGCATGACCACCATGTTGATTTTGGGCGCCGGAAAGCCGACCTTTTCCGCCGTATCCAGGCCGGCCAGCACCATATCCAGATCGCCGCCGCGGGTGACGGCGGAAAACACCTCACGCTTCAGGGAGTCGAGGCTCACATTGAGACTTTGCACTCCGGCTGTGCGCAGGTCGGCGGCCATTCTTTTCAGCAGGACGCCGTTCGTGCTCAATGCCAGGTGGCGCAATCCCCTGATTTCCGCAAGGCCGGCGAGAAAGTCCACGATGCCGGCCCTCACCAGGGGTTCGCCGCCCGTGATCCGCACCTTCTCGATTCCGATGCTCACGGCGGCTTCCGCGATCTGTTGCAGTTCTTCGTATCTCAAGATATCGTCGTGACACATCTTGGAGACGCCATGAGCGGGCATGCAATAGGAACAGCGCATGTTGCAACGGTCGGTAACCGACAGCCGCAGATAGTTTATGGTTCTCCCGAGGGAGTCAGTAAGCTTCATAGATGATCGGCTCCTCCACGAAATCGGCCACCCGGACGGATTGCCGAGGTCCGAGACCCCGGCTGTATTGGCCCATTACCGGCGGGAGTCGCGAGGCCGTGGTCAGGCACCTCGCCCCCGGCGGAGCAGAACGGAATCGCATCCCTGGCGATGAATTTCGATCATAGCTTGGTTCAGCGCGTCACGAAGACAACAACCGGCAACCGACTCAACCGGGGTTGCTCAAGCCCCCCGGTTGAATCTTGGCACTATCATCGCCAGAGGATAGCTGCCGACCATTGACGGCACTATGCCTTGGCTGCCCCGGCTGCATCATCCTCGGTCAGAGGCGTTTTGCAAAACGGACAGATCTTTTGCTTGACCCCACCTATGGCGGCAAGCTTCTTCTTACAATTGGGGCACTCTTGCGGTTTGGATACTCCAGCAGGTCTAAAACACATGTCTTTGTTTCCTCCTTTTTGTTATACGGAGATGGCATCACCGTTTGTTGAATAATACCGAGAACCCGGCAGCCGGCAGACTTCAGGGCCTTGTGAGTAGTCAATCAGGTAAATAACGCATCCCTCGCTATATAATCTCTTTGCATTCGTATTTTTTTATGTTATAATAAAAAATTTTATGTTACACTTAACTTACATTATTCAAACAGCGCACTTCGTTACCTGCCGTTACCTATAGCACGAGCCATGCCACTCGTTCAGGAGACATAACAAGCTTAATTTATTACATTTTTAATTATCTACCCGTGCAGTGGTTTCTTGTTTTGATATTCGCCTTATCATTATGAAAAATTGGGGGCACCATTGAGAATCGACGACATGGACCTGCGTGAGTTGCTGTCATTCAACCCCGAAGGGGGCGTAATGAAGCTGTTGGGGGAGAGGGCGCTCCTGATGAACGCCTTCGCCCAAGGGCTGTTGCGCAAGGAACTTATCGACACCCTGGGGACCTTCGCCGCCCGCAATATCCTTACCAGGTACGGCTATGCAAACGGCTGGCGCACGGCCATGAACATCCAACAGAACATGCCGGAGGTCTGGAAGGACTCGAAAGGATATGCGGGGTCGAAACTCCATGCCTTAACCGGCCAGCTCGGCGTCCACCACAACATACGAACCGATGGAGAAGGCGACGAACCGCTGATCTCCTCCAACTGGGGCGACTGCTACGAAGCCGAACAGCACCTGCTGCACATCGGGAGGTCGGACGAAGCGGTCTGCTGGACGGAGACGGCCTTCGCCAGCGGTTACTCGTCCTACGCCGAGGGGCGGGAGGTTATCTTCATTGAAGACCAGTGCCGCGGAAAGGGCGATCCGATCTGCCATGTCACGGCACGCTACAAGGAGAAATGGGGGCCGGAGATCGAACCCCATCTCGTCTATTACCGCATGGAATCCTTCCCCACCCTGCTCAAGGATCTGAGCGCCAAGCTCAATTGCACGGAAAAGAAACTGAAGAACCGGCAATCCCAACTGGCGTTCCTGGAGGGGGCCGAGGCCCCGCCGCTCATCATGGCCCGCAGCCAGTCCATGCGCAGGATTGTCGATATTGCCTGGCGCGTCGCCAAAGTGGATTCTTCCATATTGATAACCGGAGATAGCGGCGTGGGTAAGGAACTCATGGCCCGCTTTATCCACGACCAGTCTTCGCGGACGTGCGGACCGTTTTTGGCCGTGAACTGCGGAGCGCTTACCGAGACGCTCCTGGAGAGCGAACTGTTCGGACACGCGAAAGGCTCCTTTACCGGCGCGGACAGGGAGCGGGCGGGGCTCTTCGAAGCGGCATCCGGCGGAACCCTGTTCCTGGACGAGATCGGCGAGGTGTCGCCGGGCATGCAGGTAAAGTTGCTGCGCGCCCTTCAGGAACACGAAGTGCGGCGGGTGGGAGAAAACAAGTCCCGCCCCACCAACGTACGGGTGGTCGCCGCCACCAACCGTAACCTGACGGAAGAGATCGCCTCCGGACGTTTTCGCCAGGACCTGTATTATCGCCTGCGGGTGATCGAACTGCATGTACCGCCCCTGCGTGAACGCAATGAGGACATTCTTCCCCTGGCACGGTTTTTCCTGCACAAGATCACCCATGCCATGGGACGCACCATCATAGGGTTCACCCCGGATGCCGCCGACCAGTTGCTGCACTACAGCTGGCCGGGCAACGTCCGGGAACTGCAGAACACGGTCGAGTACGCCGTTGCCATGTGCCAGGAAAGCCATGTGGACGTCTGCGACTTGCCCTGCGAACTGCGGGCCATGTCGTTGCAGCCGACGGTATCGGGCTGTATCCGTCCGCTGGATGAAGTGGAGCGCGACTATATCCTGGGTGTTCTCAATGCCTTGGGAGACAACAAGGCCCAGGCGGCGGCCGAGCTGAATATCGGATTGGCCACGCTGTATCGCAAGCTTAAAGAATATGAAGCGCAGGGTTCGGGGCGGGGCGGGGCAGCCTCCTGACGAGGAGCTTGTCCGCGAATAAGCTTTGCGGACTCGCATCCTGTTTTCAGAGCATCTTCCCCTGTCCTTCGATCGCAAAAAGCAAAAACCACCGGCACAGCCCTGCTCCGCCGGTGGTTTTTCTCTGTCAGGCCGGGAACGTCCGCCCCAAATACGGGCGCGATACCCGGCCAACGTTATTTACGGACTAACCCTAAATCTGGACGATTACCGCAAGGCCCGGCAGTTTCTCTTTCATGGCCCGCTCGATGCGCAACCGGTGCGTCCAGAGGGTCGCGTGGCAGGTCCCGCAAAGCCCCGTCATTTTCACCGTGACCGTGCCGTCCGCGCCTATTTCCACCAACCTCAGATCGCCGCCCTCGGCGACAACCGCAGGGCGCACCGCATCCAGAACCTCCACTATTTTCTCTTTCATACGTCATCTCCTTTGTTTTCATACTGGGGTGTTCTCCACATCCCTCTCCGGGCAGGGCGCGAAGTCGCCGATTCCGGGAAGACCGATGCCGCACGGACGGCACGGCGCACGGCGATGCGCCACCCATGACTGTAGAGGCAACAGCAACGAATGTGCCATCCGGGGAAGGCGCGCAATCGTCCGATATCATTCAGCTCCTTCCCTGCTCCACGCTCGCGGATTCTTCTTTTGACAAGGTGCATTTCAATTTGGCTGCGGCCCGGCGGCCCGTTTGCGTCAACACTTGCCAGTAACAGGCTGTTTCGCTTCCGGAAGCTGCCTGGGCGCGCGGGCCCGGCCATCTCGAACCATATTTTCCCAAATCGATAATGCTATTATCAAAAGAAGAATACCGGCAGGACACCCCTGTAAATAAATTCAACAATTACATGAATTTAAACATTTATTCCCGATGGTACGTTAGCTGCAAACACCACTTTGTAACGTGTCGGACGCTCGCCCCCGGCCATGAATCAAGGGTGCAACCGGGGAGCTGCGGGGACCGATTACGTTGCGGAACCGGCGATGTCGCGGGCAAGCGATGGAGTGACTGCGGGACCCGCCGGGAAGGAGGGATCATGGAAATGCTCATGGAACAAGGCAGCGGCATCACCCTTTACCTGCATCAAGAGGGGCGTGGCATAGGCTTGATCAAAAAACTCAAGACGTCTACCCTTCAGACGGCAAAAGAGACGCTGTGGGGGTCTGCCGAAGGACGGACATCCGGAACGGCCGCCAGGGGAGCGGTATCCGCATCCGAACCAGGCCCGCCCCGGCGCCCGCTCAACCGGACCGACGGCCAGCTCTCCCGGCACGAGGCCCTGAAGACCTGGATACGTCCGGGTGATTCCAGATCCGACGCCAGGGCGGATCTCAACCACCGGGGTCTTCCCCAACTTCTCCAGGACCCGCTTCGAGCGGGTGGCGCCTGCCGGAGGGCATCCGCTGCAAAGGTCCCGGACATGGAACTCCTGGCCTACCAGCAGGGTAGCCACTACTTCTCGAGTGCAATGGCCGATTCCCGCCAGTATTCCGGGAGTGAGTCAAGCTGCGATAGCCGGCACCGGAGCATCACCAGCCAATTGAATACCCTGATCGACACGGTACGCCACCGGCCGGACTGCAATCCCACGGCGGAAGCGGAACGGCTTCTGGACGCCATGCTGGACCATTTCGGTTACGAGAACAATTGCATGATGCAGGTGGGATTCCCCCAGGCCGTGGTACACGGCCTTCGTCATCAGGCCATCTGCTTCAATACCGCCAAGGTCAGCCACCGCCTCCGCAAGGGTCAGGAGGTGGCGCCCCACGAGGTCGCCTTTATCCGCCTGCTCTGGCTGGAACACATCCAGGTGCACGACCGGGCCTTCGAAGAATTCCTGGCCTCCTGACGCCACGGGGAAGGCCGGCGGCCAAGTACCCGGAACGGCGGCCGACACCCTCACAAGCATTACCGCCTCTTCCGGCCCTCAAGAAAGAGCTATCCTATGGAGCTACCCGGACGTGCAGCAGATAAGCGTCTTTTGACCGCCTGCACTATCAGCTTCTTCTGCTTCCTTGCCTCGTACATGCGGATGCCGATTGTCCCGCTCCTGGCCACCGCACTGGGCGCCGACACGTTTCAGGTGGGCATGATCAACGGCGTTTTCATGCTGACGGCATGCTGCCTCTCCATACCGTCAGGCCTCATCTCGGATCGGCTGGGGCGCAGAGTGCCCCTGCTGGGGGGGCTTCTCATCCTCGGGGCGTCGTCGTTCCTGTTTTTCTGGAGCGGCAACCTGCCCCAGATGGCCGTTATCTATCTGTTCTTCGGGGTCGGGCTGTCCACGTTTTCTCCGGCCCTCATGGCCTACGTGGGCGACATCACCCCTGCCGAGTTGCGGGGTCAGGCCTTCGGTTGGTACACCATGGCCATGTACGCCGGCATGACCCTCGGGCCGGCGGCCGGCGGCTTCCTGGCCAGGGCGACGGGACTTCGGCCGGTGTTCCCTGTCGCGGGCGGCCTCATCTTCGCCATGTTTTTCGTGGCCCTTTTCTTCCTCCCGATCCCCGCCGCACAGCGGCGCAGCGACCACGCCCATCCGGCAATACTGCCGTCCTTGCGCTCTCTTATGGAAAACCGCCCGCTGGTTGCCTGCCTGGTTGCCGTCCTCGGTTGCTGCCTGGGCTACGGCATGTTTGTCACCTTCATGCCGCTCTACATAAAAAGCCTGGGGATGAATACCATGCATGTGGGGCTCGTGTTCGCGACCGGCGCCCTGACCAACACCCTGTCGCGTTTGCCGGCGGGACGGCTGTGCGACCGGTTTGAAGACCCAAGCATCCTCGTAGCCGTCAGTCTGGCGGTTTTTGCCCTGGCGCTGTTCGCTTTCGGACTGTGCCTCTCGGTGGCTTCGCTTATCGTTACCGCGGCCATAATGGGGATCGGCATGGGGGGCGCTTTTACCGTCATCTGCGCGCTGATTGCCCAGGTGGTGCCGCGCGAAATGGGGGGACTTGCGGTAGGATGCTACAACACCTGCATCTATGCCGGCATGATGCTCAGTTCGGTGTGCATGGGGCCAGTCATCAGGGCAGAGGGCTTCAAGGCCGGTTTCTTTATCAACGGAGCCCTGGGATTGGTCGCGCTGGTTCTGTTCAGATTGCTGTACACCCGTCAACCCATTGCGGAGAAGAATCCAGCCTGATAATGACGCCAGGGGCAAGGGAACGGGCAGACCGGCGAAATGCGCGGCTAGTTTCCAAACCCGGTATCCGCTACGCCGGCTGCTCTCAACGAAGCGGTTTCAACTGCACCCGCATGAATCCCCGGCCATGTTTTTCCTGTTCATCAGCGGTTCCATTACGCAACTGAGCCCCGCAGCCGCCACACCGCCGACAATCGGCCCCAATACGTAGACCGTGATAAAACCAATGCCCTGGTCGGGAAACACGGCATCGCCCCACCCCATGAACCAGGAAAACAGACGCGGGGAGAGATCCCGTGCCGGATTCAGCCCTGCCTGCGTGAGCGGGGCGAGTATGGAGATGATGACCGTCACCGTCAGGCCGATGAAGAGCGGGCTGAGCGCTTCTGACGGCCTGCCCAGGTTGCACCCTGCGGTGAGGGCGAAGATCATCGACACCAGGATGAAGGTGCCGACCGCCTCGGCGAAGAAGGCGCTCAGGGTCGAAACGACGGCGGCGGGACCGGCTCCGGGATTGGGGTAGAACTCACCGAACATCTGCGCGGTCTTGACCGATTGGGGCGAGCCGCGCAGGATGCCGTTGATGCTCTCGAAGTTGGCTATGGAATCGGCAAACAGCAGGTACAGCAGGCCGGCGGCTATGAATGCCCCCAGGAACTGGGCCGAGAGGTACACCGGCAGACGGTCCCAGGACATCCGGCGCCGTACCGCCATGGCAATGCTGACCGCCGGGTTGAGGTGGGCGCAGGAGAGATGCCGGGTGGCGTAGATGGAAAGGGTCACTCCCAACCCCCAGATCATGGCGACCTGGAACAGGCCCACGTGGGCCGAAAAGAGCACCGACACGGCAACTGAGGCGCAGCCGATCAGGACCAGCAGAAAGGTGCCGAAGAGTTCGCCGACGAATTCGCGGGTATATTTCATGAGCGGTATCCTTTATTTTTTCTTTATCCGTCCGTTCAACAGCATGAACCGCCGGCACAGGGATCGGCCGGGCCTGCCGCCGGCGCAGGTCCGCAGGGAAAAGCGCCGAAATGCACGGAGCGGTCGCCATGGACGGTAAAATGTTTGCCGAAGCGGGTTTCCTGGACCATGGCGGTACTGTTCCCGCACACCAGCATCGGCTTGCCGGTGAAGAAGGTGTGGTGATCGTCCAGTTCGAAGGAGTGGGGGCAGCCGGGGATGGTGCCGTTGTAGTACGCCACCTGGCCGAAGTCCTCGCAGATGTCCTCCAGGCAGTCCAGCTTGAAGGCGCGTATCGTCATGGAACTGAAATTGGCCTGGCCGATCCTGGCGGCGATCTCCGGGTTGTCCAGGGAGATGGCGCGCGTGGATACGGTGCGGTAGTCCATGCAGCCGAGGGAGAGGAGCAGGCGGCGGAAATCTTCGATGTAGAGCGCGCCGCTCAGGCATTCGCCGTACAGGGTGGGGTCGTTCCTCAGGTTCTCCGGCAGGCGGCGGTCGGCGAAGACATCGGAGAAGTAGAGCTCGCCGCCCGGTTTCAGGACGCGGAAGATCTCCGAGAAGACCCGCTTCTTATCCGGGGAGAGGTTGATCACGCAGTTGGAGATGACCAGGTCCACGGAGTTGTCGGCGATCCCGCACCCGGCCAGATCTTCGATGTATCCCTGCCTGAAATCCACATTCGGCTTATCGAAACCGAAGCGTTTGGCCTGGCTGTCCACATGCCTGCGGGCCACGGCCAGTTGTTCGTCGGTCATGTCCACGCCGATGACGAAGCCGTTCGGCCCGACCAGTTTGGACGCCAGGTACACGTCCCGGCCGGAGCCGCACCCCAGGTCCAGCACCGTGCAGCCGTCGATCGCCGGCGGGATCGGCGACCCGCAGCCGTAGAACCTATCCAGAATCTCCGCGTCGATCTCGGCCAGGACCGCCCGGTGCTCCGGCGGAAACGACTCGGTCGAACAGCAGGCGCTCGTTTGCAGATCCTTGGTTCCGGTCAGGACCTTGCCGTAGTATTCCTTGACCATTGCCAAGGCATCCCTCTTCTCTTTCATGCCTTCCCTCCCTGAGTTTTGACCCTTCATAGGTATTCGTGAGATGATCATCCGCTCTCACGGCCGTTCCGGTTATGGCGTCGACTATGCCAGGAGTTTGTCGAGAATCTCGGCCGCCGTTTTCACGTAGCCGGGGCAGCGGGAGGTGAAGTAACCGGCATCCGCGGCCTTCTTGACGCCTTCCGGGGTACCCATGTCCGTCCCCAGCAACCCGGAACAGCCGATATGTTTGTGCCGCGCCTCGAATTCCCTGACAAACTCCGCCACACGGGTAAAGGTCTCGTCATCCGCATGGGAATCGTTATCCACGGTCTTGCCGCACTTCATACCGATAACCATGAAGGCGCCCGTGACCGCCCCGCACTCGCTCCCCCTGCCCATGCCGCCGGCAAAAGCCGCCGCAACCCTTCGAGCCTGCTCGACCGGCATCCCCAGCGAGGGGGCATAGGTCTCCAGGATGGCCTGGGAACAGTTCATCGACTTTAAAAATCGGTCCGCCGCATGCTCGGGCTTGTTGGACGGGTCGTTCTCCGTGCCGCCGGCGCGCGCGATGCCGGCAATCCCCCCCGCAGCAAGGGTGACGCCCGTTGCCAGGGTAAGTTTGAGCAGATCGCGCCTGTTAAGACTGTTTTCCATGGGACTCGTCCTCCACGACCTTATTTGTGAACATACCTCGTGTCCCCTGCGGTTAGTTCAGGCTCCCCTGACAACTGCTGCCCGCCCCCGCGGTGCAGGCGAAGCAGTGTTCGCCGGTAATAACCGGCTTGCCGATCAGTTCCCCGCCCGTCAGATCCCCGATATGGCCGCGGGGCACGTCAAGCGGCAGTTGCAGGACATGGTTGAAGTCGCAATCGTACACGTATCCCTGCCAATCCACGCTGATCATGTTCCGGCACATGACCTTCTTGAGGTTGTCCGGGTTGAAATTGTCCGCCAACAGCTTCCGGTAGGCGTCCAGCCGCCCCTGGTTCGCCAGGTCCAAACCGAAGCGGCCGATCGGGATATTGGTGATGGTGTAGAGGCTGTTAAAGGCGATGCCGAACGCCTTTCCCAGATTTTCCTTGTAGGCGGCCTCCAGCGCCGGTTGGGGTCCGGGCAGAACACCTCCGCCGGGATTGTAGACCAGATGCAGCTTCGGCCCTTCCCCGCCGAAACCGACCCGGTTCAAGCGCTGCAGGATGCGGATGCTCGCCTCATATACGCCGCGGCCGCGCTGGGCCGTCACGTTTTCCTCCAGGTAGCAGGGCATGGAGGCGATGATATCCACGTTGTTCTGCAGCAGGAATTCGGGCAGGGAGGCATATTCCGGTTCATCGAGTATGACCAGGTTGCTGCGGAGCAGGATGGTTTCCACCGAGGCGATCTTTCCCAGTTCCAGGATCAGATAACGAAGGTGGGGGTTCATCTCCGGCGCCCCGCCGGTGATATCCACGACCCTGACCCCCTCGCGCTCCACAAAACGCAGGCAGTCGTCGACAACCGCCCTGCTCATCTTTTCGTGGCGGTGCGGTCCCGCTTCAACATGGCAGTGGGCACAGCTCAGGTTACAGACAAACCCCAGGTTCATCTGCAGACAGGCGACGGAATCCCTTACCAGCGCTTGCCCGCTTTTTTCCACATAGGTATCGAACGCTCTTGTTTCCATACGACTTCCTCCCGGACACCGGCCCACCGGTACGACCCCTTTGTGGCGGCAGGCACGGATGGCACACTAACGATTGCAAACACAAATGCACATGCAATCGTTGCGCCAACGGCAGTCATGTGCCTAACCTATTGCAATAGAATCATTACCATTTTGAGAGCCGGATCGGTAATTCTCGTTTTGATAAAGCGGTTATCGATTTGGAAACGGGCGGCCGGGGGCATATCGGCCCGGCAAAAAGGTTGTGTGATCGGATCCGGGCAACCGCTGTTCCGGGGATGCGCCAAAACGCAAAAGCCCCTGGATTGCAGGGGCATACAACTTATTGCAACCCAAGGGCTTCAAATATGCCTTATTTCCGGTTACAGCGTCCTGGCGGGCTTTTCCCCGGGTTGGGCCACCTTGAACTCGGGCTCCTTCTTCCGCAACTCCCTGGCCTTTTCTCCCACGGTTACTTCAAACCAGACACTTTCGACCCTGCGCCCTGAAAACGTCGGCCCGAAACGGATGAATATCGAGTCGTCCCAAGCATAGATCTCCGCAAAGGAGGGCTCCAAGACCCGGAGCTTCAGTTGACCGTACGAATAGCGGGTATGTTCGAGAGCGAGTTGCTCCATGAGCTGCGAGATGGAATATTCGGTGACCCCCCTGCCCCGCCAGTGCCAGATCATGTTGAAAACGGCAAGGGTATGTCTCCCCTTGTACTGGATTCCCTTGACCTGGCTGTATTCGTCGTCATCGGGGACAAATTTGAGAATCAGGGGGAGGATCTTTTCGGCAAATTGGAAGACGATCCGCCCGCCGGCATACTCGATGGACTGGAACCAGGCGGTCCTTGTCAGCATCCTTTTGTTTTTGTCAACGAGCCAGAGTCCCTTTTTAAGTATCTTTTCGATTTCGTCGGCCGACGGCAGGGAGGGGTTGTCGTGGCCGGGGGCGCACATCTCCATGAACCTTCCGACCTCCATGGAGTATGACGTTTGGGAAGGGTCGGTCTCGCCGGCGGCATGAATGAGCGCGATTGCCGCAGTAAGTATCTTCTGCTGCACCTCCGTGAGAGGGTCCGGATACCCGACCATGCCTTCCACCTTGATCAATTTGTTCGACTTGGCGGCAAAGCCTTCCAGATGAAGGAAGGTAGCCATGAATGTGTCGAAAACCGGATCGGGAGCGGTCCTTTTAAGATATATTCCCATGGGTCTCACGTCGGCCGGAGCAGGCCTTATTCTCCGTAAAAGGTTTCATCGAGGGATTAAATAGTATTGATACTTTTTTATATTGCAAGCTCTTATTTCCCCTGATCCAGACATCAATCGGTTGCCGGGCCTTCAGGTAAAAAGGGCCGGCAAGCCCAGCCCCACGTGTTTCAGGAAAGAACCGGCATGCCGGTCTCCCTGCCCGACTTCGGCAATTCCGCACCCAGGCGACCACCGGTTGTCTGCCGCGCAAATCCGCCTCCAGGGCAAGCCGCCTCCGCCCACCACCACCCCCGATCACCCCGTATCAAACAAGCCGGCCGTCACGGCGTCCGTGCATTTTCATATTGAGAGATATCTTGTCAAAACAAGAAAAAATACGTCACGCCGCTGCCTTCAAACACAACAATATCAAATTGTTACACTTATGTGACTCGATGGCATATTCGTTGCTCATACCTGGATGGCAACCTTCTGAAGAGGTCTGTTTCGGGATGTTTCAGGGAAACAACTCCGCCGTGAAGCCATGACCGCGACCGGCAGGATTTCCACAGCGGCAAACAACAGGAAGGCGAGGTACGCAATGCGAAACACAATAGTTGTTTTCACCAAGGTCCCCAAATCCGGAGAGACCAAGACTCGCCTCACGACGAACAGGGGCGGGATCCTCACCGCGGATGAGGCCATGGCATTGTACGAAGGCTGCCTCCTGGATGTGATCAATGTATGCATCGCCGCAAACAGCGGCGATGTCCGCATCTGCTACAACCATACGGGTGATGTGGACTATCTGGAAACCTTGCTCGAAAAGGTATCCGACCGGTCGCAGATCAAGGAACTGTTCCCCGACCAGGGCGGCAGCTTCGACAACTGCATGCAGTATGCGGCGGATTACATCCTCAAGGAAAACGGCTCCGCAAAGGTTGCCGACAGCATCGTGATCGTCGGAGGAGATATCCCCACCTTGCAGCCCAACATACTCCGGGATGCGGTCGGAAAGATAAAAAAGCTTGCCGGCAGCAAGGCGGGACTGGCGGCGACAAAAGAAACGAACGGCGCCGACCCGCACCTTGGGGCGGCTGTGGTGGAAGGGGCGTGCCAGGAGGGCGGCTTCTCCATAGTCGGTTACACCTGCACCACCCCGTTCGACTTCAAAGGGGTCTTTTACAATCAGGAGGGGATAACGGCCCTGGATATGCTGGTGCTGAAGGCTTCGCTCAAGAAAATCCCCCTGGGTGTCGTGGAGGCCGTTCCCGATGTGGACATCCCCGTCGACCTTGCCAGCATGATCCCGGTGGTAAAGGCCCTCAAACTGGCCTCCCGCCACGACGAAAGCATCCTGGTCCCGGCACACACCATTGCCGTTCTGGAGGAAATCGGGTTGGAGAGCACGGCTCCGCCGCCACAACGCTGAGCGAACAGTTCCGTCGAGACGCCACTCTGAAACCACTAACTGTTTACAGGTAGGTACTCACTTGAACAACACAGAACTCGCCGAATCGTGCAAACAACTGTTGACCCTCAGGTGGTCCCCTGTCGCCGTGAAGTTGCTGAAACCCGGCGAGGAGATCCCGGAAAACGTGGCCGAGCCTTCGGCGCCCCTGCGGCACTGTCAGGCGATAACGGCCGCCAGGCGCGGCAACAGCATCTACATGCCGCCCAGTAAACACGCCTGCCCCGACGGCTCCGCGATCATGGGGCTGATTCCCATGTCGCCCAAACTGCGCTCGGGAGAGCTGTACCTTCTGTTTCAGAAGCTTCCCACCATAGAAATCGCCCAGAAAATGATCGCCTCAAGGCCGGAATTCGCACCGGGCGCCTACCGGGCGTCGGTCGTCGCCCCCCTGGAGGACGCCTTGTTCGAACCGGATGTGGTTATTTTCACCATTTATCCGGAACAGGTGATGTGGCTCTGTTGCGCGGTCAGTTATGGCAGCGGGGAGCGGCAACTCTTTCAAACCTCCGGTTACAACTCGACCTGCTCCGATCTGACCGTGCAGGTGATGAAAAGCCAAAAGATGAATATATCCTTCGGCTGCTACGGCGCCAGGGCCATCAGCGACATCAACGATTTCGAGGCCTACCTCTCCGTCCCGTTCGCACAACTCCCCTCACTGGTCGAATCCCTGAAAAAACTGTCCGTCAAGAGCATCCCCGAGGCGCGCAGAAAGATCTACATGCCGCCGGTGATCGATAACGTCGGGCAAACCGGGGACACGGGGAGTTACGCCGTACAGGTCAAGGTTAACGAAGAACGCTGCAACGGGTGCGGCTTGTGCGCGGCATTCTGCCCGGAATCGGTGCTTGAAATGGACTTTGAGGGCGAATATCCCAAGGCCGTTGCCGTGGCGCCGGACAAATGCTGCACCTGCTACACCTGCGTCGGGCAGTGCCCGCAAAAAGCGATCCAGTTGGAATTGCGGCAGAATGACCGTGCCTGAACGCCGAGGGGACTAACGTGAACTACCGGATAATGTTCGCCCAGGAGGACGCCGAGGCTGAATTGCGGGGGATCCTGCTGGAAAGCGACATGGACATGGCAGGGGACATACGGGAGCACGTGCTGATCAAACGGCACGACGAGATCATCGGCGGCGGCATGCTGACGCAAACCGGCACGGACGTGTTCCACCTGATCGTCTTTGCCGTCAAGGAGAGTGCACGGAATCACGGTATCGGCAGCATCCTGCTCAAGGACTTGATCGGGCAGCCGTGGAAGCATTCTCTGAACAGCACCGGCAGAACGGATAACCCTTATACGGTGACAACGGTGGCAAAAGGGAAAAGTTCCGTTTTTTACAAGAAAAACGGCTTTGCCGCCTGCGATTTTTCTCTTCTGGCCTCCCCTTTCCGCGGGCAGTGCGACGACTGCCCGGAAAAAAGCGACTGCACCCCGGTGGCCATGGTTTACCAAGGACACGATCCCCGTGGCTAAAAACACCTTCAAAATAATGGGTTCAGGGGCCGGGCCGGGAGCGCCGTCCTTCTTCTGCGACTGCAAAGGATGCCGGGAAGCCCGTGATATGCCGACCTTTGCCAGGACCCGCAGCGGGGCGCTCATCGCGACGGAAAACCAGAGCATCCTGCTGGATACGCCCCCGGACCTCAGGGCCCAGTTGGTCAGGGAACATGTCAGCGTAATCGACCAGGTCTTCCTCACCCATTGGCATTATGACCATTTCGGCGGTCTGGGCGAGTTGGAATATTACGTGAAACTCAAGCGGATGCAGCCGATCCCCCTCTATTTGCCGCCGAGCGCGCTCCAACCGTTCGAACGGGCATTTCCCTATCTTGGCGAGGTCTTCTCCGTAACCCCCTGGAAGTTCAGCGAAACATATCTTTTCGACAATGTATCGATTACGCCGTTACCGGCCAACCACGGCATTGAGACCGCAGGGTTCCTGGTGGAATCCGCCGGCAACAGACTGGCGTATTTCCCGGATACCGCGGGCCTGCCCGAGCAAACCGCACGGCAGGTGGAAGGGGTGGACTGGCTTATCTGCGACGCTACCTTCCATGGCAACAACTGGCTTCCCGAAAGCCACATGTCGGTGGGGCAGGCAATCAACCTGGGCATGACCGTGCAGGCGCACACCACGGTGCTGACCCATATGTCGATCCACTACAGTCAGCCGGTGAGCGCCGGGGACCTGCAAGATACGATATCACCGCATCGCAACGTCCTGGCAGCCTACGACGGCATGACGATACCTCTGTGACCCGGAAGGCGGAGCCGTATGAAAAGATCCTTGGGTGCCAAGCCGCTGGGGTTGCCCGCACCCGTATGGGTGGTCGGAAGTTACAGTCCTGACGGAAGTCCCGCCATCATGGTCGTCTCATGGGGGGGAATCTGCTGCTCTACGCCTCCCTGTGTGGCCATCTCCATCGACAAAACACGCTTTTCCCACGCGAACATCATCGAACACCGGGCATTTACCGTCAATGTCCCGTCCAGACGCCATCTGATCGCCACCGACTACCTGGGTCTCGTCTCCGGCGCAACCGTGGATAAATTCTCGGCAACCGGCTTGACCGCAGTGAAGAGCGACACGGTGCAAGCGCCATTCGTCAAAGAGTTTCCGCTGGTTTTCGAGTGCCGGCTGCTGCAGAGCATCGATATCGGCTCCCATACCCAGTTCATAGGCCAAATCATGGACGTGAAGGCCGATGAGGCCGTGCTTGACGACAGGGGCAATCCCGTTGCCGGTAAGGTGAGTCCCCTTATCAGCAGCGCCGGTGACAGGTCCTACTATGCGCTGGGGGAATATCTGGAGCAGGCATATGTGCCGGGAATGGCCTTGATGGCGGAAATCGCGGCGAAAAACGGCACGAACGAACCGGAACCGGGCGCGTTGGCGCCGGGCGAGGCCGCACCAACAGGGACCGGGCGCCGGGCAGACCTGCAGAGAGCGGGAAGAAAGTCACATCATGAAAAGGAGATGACGTATGCCACGTAACACATCGATTCGATGCCGTCCGGGCGGGGTATTGACCGTCCTGCTGCTGGGCCTGGTTCTCCTGGCCGGCTGTGCCGGCGCCAAGGTCCAATCCCAGGGGCCGACTGACTACGTGGAGGTCTCGAACCCGGCTCAGACCATGTCGCCCTCTGCCCCGGAAACGATTTGGGTACCGCGAAAAAGCGTGGATAGCGGGCTGCCGCGTGCCGGCGAACTGGTGAAGCGGGGGTATGAAGCCGTGACAAATGGCGCACCGGCGGCGCCGGCGGGAGCCGGGATAGCCGGAACGGGCGGGAAGCCCGCGGCATTTATCCCCCGATTCGGCCTGGTCGTCGCGGCGGAAGGGGAGAAGGTCTACTTCAACCTGGGGAAGGCGGCCGGCATCACACCGTTTCAAAAATTGAAGGTATACCGGGGGGGAACCGTCGTTGAAGGTCTTGGCCTTGCTCCGGGCGAGTTGGTGGCCACCATTGAAGTTCAGGGCTTTGTCGGCACGAACGGAGCGTATGGCATTGTCAAACAGGGAGGGCAAGTGCGCGTCAACGATCTGGTCGGTGGCGAATAACTGCTTGAACAATGAATTGGCAGCACGAAACGACATGGCCAGTTATCCCCAAAAAGGAGGTGAAGCCCAGCTAGTTTCTGCCACGACCGAGAAGCATAAGAGTTCTGAAAATTAAATCTTATTATCGGAGGCACAAATGTTCAAAAAGCTTTGCAAGTCGATAACACCGTTGATGTTGCTTGCAGCCGTACCAGCCATGGCCGAAGAGGCCGTCCCGTACAATTGCGATTTTTCCCCGTCGTGTGAGGTGGCGCCCGGCGTCTACGGCGGCATGAGTTCGCCCGTAACCAGCAAGTTCAAACTCTCCCTCGGAGGGTATGTCAAGCTGGATTACGTCCACAACTCGAATGCGGTCGGCCCCATCAGCCCCGGTGCTCCCGCCGGCGGTTTTCCCATTGCGGGAAGCAAGGATGAATCCCTTTTCTCCGCCAAACAGAGCCGGATCTGGATGAAGGTCGGCGGACCGACGTTTCTGGGCGCCAAAACCAATGCCCTCATTGAGATGGATTTCTGGGGCGGCAGCTCCGCGTCCAACGAAATGGCCAATGTACGCATGCGCCACGCCTACGGCAGCCTGGACTGGGCCAACACCCAGGTGTTGTTCGGCCAGTTCTGGGACATCTTCGGTGCCGCCGCAGCGGATACCATCGATTTCAGGCTGGGCGGAACCACGGGTAACCCCGCCAACCCCCGGGTACCCCAGATCCGCCTGACCCAGAAGTTGAATCTTGGTTCCGGCAATACGTTGAAGTTCGTGCTCGGCGCGCAGAATCCCGTCCAGGACAATGCCGTGGCCGGCGACAACAGCCTGTCGAAAACCGGCGCCTTCGGCAGTGCCGTCAACGGCGCGGGACAGATCTCGTTCTCCAGCAAGGCTCTCGGGGTTTCCCCCGGTTACATGGGCCTCGGCAACAGCCCTCTGACCGTTACCTTGTTCGGGCTTGTCGGCAACGAGAAGTTTACGGACAATAACGAGATTACGAGCTACGGCTACGGTGCGTACGTCTTTGTTCCGGTTCTCAAATCGAGTGACGGCAAGAGCCGCGCCATGACCCTGTCGCTGGAAACCCAGGCCTATGTGGCGGCCGGGATGGATGTGCAGGGAGCCACGGCAATGGCGGTATCGGGCTCCAAGCCGAACCTGAACGCCGCTCAAGGGTACGGCCTGTATGGGCAGCTCAAATTTTATCCCACCCAGAACCTGGGGTTGACCGCCGGCTATGGCCGCCGCGAAACGCTCAACTGGGATAAGATCAAGTCCATGTCCGCCGCGACGGCGGCCCTCAATTATGGTGGGTCCATCTCCACCACGGCCGGCAATATCGAACGCTCAAACGAGCAAATATACGGCAACGTTACCTATGACCTGAACGCAGCGGTCCGGGTGGCGGCCGAATTCCAGCACTTCCGCACGCAATATGTCAGCCAGCTTGGCCAGGACAACGCTGTACGGCTTGCCGTCTTTTATTTCTTCTAATAACGCGGTAAAACAATAGCTGTAAAGACTGCCATGCAAAAAGCGGCACCTTTGCTCCCGGGCAAGGTGCCGTTTTCCCCCGGCTACCGGGGCCGTGACGGTCACGGCATTTCGGAATCGGAGCCCGAGGGGCGATCTTCGGCGTCAGAGAAAAATCAGGAGCGGTCAAGGCTGTCATGAACGAAAAACCGGAACCCGACATTACCGGCGTCATCCTGGTGGGTGGGAAGAGCAGCCGCATGGGAAGGGACAAGGCCTTCCTGAAGGTGGCCGGCAGAACGCTCTTCGAGAGGATACGGGAGGTCTTCGCGAAGAGCTTCGGGCAGGTCCTTCTGGTGGGCAACCGCGAGGAACGTTTTGCCGGTTGCCGTCTCCCGGTCCTTCCGGACATCTATCCCGGCAGCGCCCTGGGGGGCATCTATACCGGCCTCCACGGCGCGACGACGGAGTACATCTTCGTTTCATCCTGCGACCTGCCTTTTCCGAACCGGGAGGTCATCCGCTACCTTTGCTCGCAGCGAGAGGGTTTCGATGTGGTGGTGCTCAGGACGGATGACGGATACGAACCGCTTTTCGCCCTGTATTCCAAGAATTGCCTGGGCCCGATCAGGGAGTTGCTGGAGAGCGGCGAGTGCTGCGCCTACGGGTACTATTCCCAGGTTCGCGTCAGGTATGTCGCGTACCGGGAACTCGCCCCGTTCGACCGGGACGGCACGGCTTTCCTGAATGTCAACACCCCCGAGGAATTTGCAAAAATAGGAGGAGAACCATGAAGCCCAAGGCGATTTCGTTTGTGGCAAAGTCCGGCACCGGCAAAACCACCCTGCTGGAAAAGGTCATTGCCGCGCTCAAGGCGCGGGGATACCGGGTGGGTGTGGTCAAGCACGACGCCCATCGCTTCGACATCGATCACCCTGGTAAGGACAGTCATCGCCTGACGGCTGCCGGTGCGGATACCATGCTGATTTGCTCTTCGGAGAAGTTGGCGGTCGTGAAACAACATACTGTCGCCCCCACCATCGAAGAACTTCTGCCCGCATATTTCTTCGATGTGGACATCGTGCTTACCGAGGGGTTCAAGCAGAGTTCCCTGCCGAAGATCGAGCTGTACCGCCGGGAACGAAGCGGCACGCTCCTCTGCCGCGGGCAAGAACACGATCCGACCTTGGTGGCGGTGGCCAGCGATACGGCACTGGAACTGGATGTGCCGGTGCTCGACCTCAACAATGCCGGAGAGGTTGCCGACTTCATTGAGGCGAACCTGCTGAAATAAGCCCCCCGGTACCGGAGGACCTCACTTCGGTGGCCTCCAGGGGGGTGTTCCGACACACCACAACAATACAGGACTCGACGTTCCTGGCAGAAAAGAAGGAGACTACTCATGGTCAGCATCGAGGAAGCACAGCAAACCATCCTGGAATTCATCACCCCGTTGGATGCGGAAACGGTTCCCGTATTTCAGGGACTGAACAGGGTCACGCCCCAGGACCACGTCGCCCCTTGGGATATCCCGGCCGCCGACTACTCGGCCATGGACGGTTTCGCCTTCTCCCGCGCGGCGCTTGCCGGCAACCGCCTGAAGGTCACGGGCTTTCTGCCGGCAGGGGAGACGTGCAACGTCCCGGTGCCCCCCGGAGAAGCGATAAGGATCATGACCGGCGCCCCGATACCGCCCGGTTGCGACACGGTGGTTCCCATCGAGGAGGCGGAGGCGGAGGGAGAATGGATCGCCCTCTCCGCGATCAAGGCTGGCTCGAACGTGCGCAAGCGGGGAGAAGACATCCGGCACGGCAACGTCGTCATACCCGCAGGTTCACTGTTGCGCCCCCAGGAGATCGGCATGCTCTCCGCCATGGGATATACGTCGCTGCCCGTATACCGGCGTGCACGGGTAGCCATTCTATCCACCGGCGATGAACTTCTCGAGCCCGGCTCGACGCCGAGGCCCGGCAAGATCATCAACAGCAACAGTTACAGCCTCGCCGCCCAGGTTCTGGACGCCGGGGGAGAGCCGGTCCTGCTGGGGATAGCCCAGGACAGCTACGCAGCGGTCTGCGACAAGATCAAAACCGGCCTGGACCAGGACATGCTGGTCATTTCCGGCGGCGCTTCCGTAGGAGACCGGGACTTCGTCAAGGCCGCAATCGAGGGGTTGGGCGGCAGCGTCAACTTCTGGAAGGTCAACATGAAGCCGGGCAAGCCTCTTGCCTTTGCCACGCTCAAGGGCAAGCCCATCTTCGCGCTACCGGGAAATCCGGTTGCCGCCATGGTATCCTTCGAATTGTTCGTGCGCACCGCTCTCCTGAAGGCAATGGGGCACCGGCGGGTGCTCCGGCCGAAGGTCGCGGCGTTCCTGGAGGAACCCGTGATGAACAAGGGGTCGCGCCCGCATATGGTACGCTGTATCGTGTCGAAGCAGGACAACGGCTATCACGCCTCAACCACGGGCAATCAAAGTTCCGGGCGGCTTTCGTCGCTGGTCCAGGGAAACGGACTGGTCCGGCTGGAACCTTCTGCGTCCCATGTCGCGGGGGAGATGATCGATGTCCTGCTTATGGACCAGGAATTCGAGATGGGGATGATGGCACAAGCTCACCTGTAACATGGTGCGGGCGGCGCGGCGGGAAATCAGAGAGATTGTACACGCTCATCTTATCGAACAGGGTATGGTGAGCCCGTTGCCCCCAAACACAAGAGAGCCCTTCCGCCTGATGTGCGAAAGGGCTCTCCGTTTTTGTATGGTGGGCATACTTGGGTTCGAACCAAGGACCTGCCGATTAAGAGTCGGCTGCTCTACCAACTAAGCTATATGCCCATAGCAGGAAGTCCCCGGACTGGTTTGGGGCTTCCGACCTTGTCGGAACAACTAATTTTTTGTTTGTAGCAGACCAAGCTTTTTTTGTCAATGAATTCAATCACCAAAACGGCTTTCAAAGAATAACCGCACTAACTTCCCGATGATTTCCGGGACAGTCCCGACGTTTTTCGATGGGGCACATGCACCCCATCCGTCACACCCCGTTCATCGCTCCATTCTTTTGCCCCGCACACTATTTCGCTTGGGCGCGAAGCTGGAAATTCCTGTCCGACTGATGCGGATCATGGCACTTGGTGCACAACGTCCGCATGTCATGGAGATGTGTCGCTCCATTGGAGAGGTCATGGCATGATATGCACAGTTTGGTGACGTCGTTGATCGGCTGGAAGCTATGCTTCCCCTTTTTGACATGGCAGGTGAGACAGTCGCCGACAGCCACCGGACCATGGACAAACTTCAGGGTGCCAATTGCGGCATGGCAGCTTGCCGTAACGCACGATTCCCTGGCGGGCATCCCGGCGCCTTCGGCGGCGGGCATTTTGACGAGCAGCCCGATCACGATCACGGGATAGACCATATTTCTATAATTCATCGAATCTCCTCTATTCACATGATATCCGTGCAAGGCAGCCATACCGTCATTGTTCACATTACTCGCCACGCCGGCATCCTGGAGGGCTTCAGGAACCCATGCCGGCAAAGGGCGGTGAGGCGGCCATTCGTGCCGTGACGGCCAAAATATCATTAATTCGAACCGATCTCAACGGTAACGCCAAAAAAAAAGCCCGGCTACCGTTACCGGGTAAGCCGAGCATTGTCGCGAAGCCGACTGATGTCGTAATGTTGCAATTAACCATCTCCCGAACGGAACGTCACGGCAAAAAACGCTGGCCGGAATTACCGCCCGCCATTTCCACCCTTACACGGCTACCTGCTCCAGGCCCAGGGTGCTTCAGGTCGCATCGAATCGGGCCTAGCCTTCCGTGAGCACCCGCTCCTCGTAAAGAGCCTCGATTTTACGCCGGTGCCCCAACTCCACGTCCGCAAACGTCATCAGCACCTTTTGCAGTTTTTCATCGTCGGCCATGCCCGCAGCAGTCTTGTAGAGATGATACGCGTTGTCTTCGGTCTTCATGGCGTAGGTCAGGATCTCCTGGTAGCTCATGTCGGGCCTGAAAGGGACGTCGGCCAAGTACTTACTGATACTGACCTCGGGTATTTTGCACAGCTTGTGCTGTTCGGCCTTTTCGGTATCGATCTTGCTGAATACGTCCTTGTGGGTAGCCTCTTCCGCCGCCAATTCCTGGAACATTTTCCTGGCGGCGCCGCTACTGAGTTCAGCAGCCCGATTGTAGAGTTCATATGCCGTGTTCTCGCGATCCACGGCAAATTTAATGACATCGTCAAGGGTAACAAATTCCATAATTCTATTCATCCTCCTGATGTTGTATACACTACGGTAACGGACTGATTTAATCCTATATTTGGGGTTTGTCAATACCAAATGCCATCAATCATCCGTCTCCAGAGGCCTTGAATAGCTTGTTCCCACGATGGCCGCGGGGTGCCGGCCTTGTTGACCGGCACCCCGCCCGCCACCTAAGCTAACGCTGTCCCGAACTTATTTTTTGGTACCCATTCCGGGCAGTTCATGCACGTCGAGGTGGCAATCGAGGCACCTCGGGAACTTCGCCATGATCCCCGCCGGATGGACCTGCTTGTGGCACTCGGCGCACTGCGGAACATAACCGTGCTTATCATGGTGACACTGTGCGCACAGCACCTTGGCATGTTTGCTCGGGGTGGCTTGCCACTTGGCGTAGACCTTGGTGTGGCAGGAACCGCAGGTCCTGGCCGGCTCAGTTGCCGGGTAGGTGACCATCTTCGGCTTGTGAACGGAGTGACACTTGGTGCAGGTTGTGTATTCCTGGCCTTGATAATGCGGCTGGTGGCACATGGAACACGACGGCTTGAAACCGTGGGAGGTGTGGCACTTGGCGCATGCCAGCCGGGAATGCTTGCTGGGAAACTGCACGAGTTCCGCCTTTGGCTTGGCATGGCAGGTGGCACAGGTATTGGCGAGCCGGCTGGTCATGGCGACCTTGCGTGGCGTATGCGGGTTGGTGTGGCAGGTGCCGCAGTCCTTGTTTGCCGGGCCGTGGATATCGGTGTGGCACGACGCACACTTGGGCATGAGCGCCTCATAGTTGCCTTTCTTCGGGTTATAGGCGTGAAAGGTTTTATGACACCCCTGGCACTCGAATCTATGCAGGCCCCCGTTGTCCTTCAAAGAACCAAACTGGACGCTGTGGCACTGGGCGCACTGGGTAGGGGTAAGTGGCGTCGGCGTCATACTGTAGAGATCCGCCTTAACCGGTATGTCCACCGTGGCGAATTTAGCCGCAAACGCGGCAGACAGCGCCACAAGCACAATCAGCAGGGAACCGAACGCAATCCTCGTCATCTTCCTCGCAACAGCATTTTTCATACTTCCTCTCCTCCCGAGCATGTGTTTTCCAAAACTGGACCAGGGCCCCGGCCTATTCAACGTACCCGTGCCATGCCAGGTTCAGGTTATCCGCATTTATACTTCCGTGAGTGCGCCCACCTTGTACGATTTCGGAATGGAAACCGCCAACCCCTTGCCGGCAGACTTTTGTGTAACCCCGTGCTCGCTGAAGCCGCTCGATCCACCCCGTAACGGAGTCTACCGGTTCAACCTTTTTGTTCTTCAGGGGGGAATGCCGCAAAGTCTCTGCTGTTATACGGCCTCGCTGCCGTACGCAGCGGGTGCCGGTCGACACCATGGCACGCCGGGCGTGGAGAGCTTCAGAGCTATCAGAGTTGGCGGTGAGGTAATCGGATCGGCCTGGATGCATGCACAACACCATAGAGGCAATCCTTTTCGCTGCTGTGCCGCAGTAAAACCGGGCTGTCAGATCTGTGGCGTGCCGCGCCCTGTAAAATAACCAATTAGTCATATTTGTCAACACATTAAATGTGGAAAACACTCCCATATGCCGCTACGACACGGACTCTTTCGTACCCGTTATTAATGACCGGCCCCCGGAGGAGGTCAACGCTTTTACCCGCCGAAGGACGGCACCGTGCACGTGAGGCATTCAGGCACGGAGGCGGCAGACATGGTGATCCCGGGCAATGTTTTAGCAGCTTTGCGCCCACTTAAAAGTCATTTGGTAAAGAAACCTCATGGCATGTCCAATAAGGCACTATTATTAATAAATTCGGATAATTGTAAAATATTTGGCACAAGTGTTAAAAAAATTAACATTTTTACCGCAGCCATATCCCCTTAAAATCAATAAAATGTTTTATCTTTCGGACAAAATGATACAATTATAGAATTAATGCAACCTACTGATTTTTTATTTGATTTTTGTTTTGATGGGGCGTAAACAAAGTAAAATTTATTGTATATTTGCATACATTAATCATATGGGCTCCATCAACTGGTCGGGAATGATGATTGTCGAGTAAACTTCTAAAAAACGGGGCACCAGGGCAGATCAGGTTATGAGAAACATACGTGGACAGTTGGGAGTCATGTCGCTCCCCGATCTGATTCAGTGGATCGAGAACAGCAAACGTTCAGGGACGCTTGTGCTTTCTCAACATGCCAGTCACAAGAAATTCTATTTCCAGAACGGGGAGATGATCTTCGTCTGGTCCGATAAGGAAGGAGAACGTTTCTGGAGTTACATTGAGAACGAGACAAGACAGAGCGCCATCGGACTGAAAGAGAAGTTCAAGGATTCCGAAAAATTGGATATTCCGATTCTGAGCTATCTTTTGAATGAGCGACTTGTCAACAAAGATCGGCTGGAATTCATTCTTACGGTCATCCTGAAAACAGCGCTTACCGATGCCCTTGCATGGGAAACCGGCATATTTGAATTTGTCGACTCCCTTCCCGCAGAAGTTATAAATGGTCCGATAAAAATCAACAGTTCCAGAATACTGATGGATTCAATACTGCAATTTGACGAAACGGATCAAATCAGCAGGGTAAGCACCAACCATGTCCTCAATGAGATCATGGACCAAATTCGCAATGGCATCACGCTGCTGCCCCCGCTTCCCGATATCATGAAGAGGATTTTGGAAAAGATTAACGACAAAAATGCGACCGTTGCCGAGGTTGTCGAGAATATTACCGACCAGTTGCTTATCGCAAAAATACTCAAAATATGCAATTCGCCTTATTTCAGTCGAGGAATTAAAATAAATTCACTCCACAAAGCCATTACCTATCTTGGTTTCAAGTCGTTGTTAAGTATCGTCACCATCCATTCAATAAGCAGCTTCAGCCCCAAAAACGTTGATGATATCCGGAAGATTCTACACCACAGCCTCATATGCGGCATGATTGCCAAGGAATTGGCTGAGAGTGTCGGCGAAAGCCGTGACACGGCTTTTCTGTGCGGCGTTTTACACGATCTCGGGAAAACCATCCTTACCGATATTGCCGGTGCTTATAATATCACGGCGGAAGCCAAAAGAGCGATCATCAGGGAAAATCATACCGAAACGGGATACTTATTGGCAAAAGAGTGGGGATTTTCCGATGAAATACAGGAAGCTGTGCATTGGCATCACAACCCGGAAAAAGCCGACATCAACGTTCAACTTGTGACTCTGATTCATCTTGCCGACATGATAGCGCATTCGGGAAGGGCGATGGACGGGATAGGCCCGGCATGTTCGGCCTTGGGCCTGTCTCAGGATGAGGTGATGTCGGTAGTCAACCATTTAGACCGGCTCACTCGAGACGTAGCCAACATCTTGTAAGACGGACCGGCACCATTGATCTGCGGGTTGAATCGCGGCAAGCCCAACCCGGTCGGGTCCGACACGGCGAAATTGGCTGAAAACGACAAAACGGCATTCCACCAGTAAAAAAATATGAATACAATCTACTTTTCACGTTATCGTAATCTAATTTATTCTTGTTATAGAGTAGGCATTTGTGGCTTAATGTGATACTGCTATTCCATGTTGCATACCGTGCAGATTAGTTTGTGTTGCTTTGTCGAAACAATACTAAGGAGGATTTTGATTGCAACAGATTCCTGGAGCGGTCCTTGATGCAATAGAGTCGATCCAATTGCCGTCCATGCCGCAAGTATTGTTACGATTTTTGAGTGCGACAAACGACGACCAGGTATCGATGGCCGAGTTGGCAAAGGTGGTCGAACAGGACCCTGCCCTGAGTGCGCGGATTCTGACGATCGCAAATTCGCCGGCGCTACGATGCGGCGTGGAGATCAGAAACCTCGATCAGGGGCTGGTCGTGCTCGGCACACGCCTCATGAGAACTCTGGCGGCATGCCTTGCCGTCCAGAGCGTTTTTGCCCGCACCGCCGGTAATTCACGATATGATTTGACCGGGTTTTGGGGGCACACGCTACGGGTTGCCGAGCTTGCTTACGCCATTGCGACCCATGTCAACTACCCTGACGCGGGAGAGGCATATCTAGCAGGCCTTTTGCACGATATCGGCCAGTTGCTCCTGCTGGGGGGCATGGGCGACAGTTACGGCGTCCTGCTTGATAGAAGCGCCGACGAAATCGCACTTCAAGATAATGAAGATTCGCTGCTCAGCACCGATCACACCGTAGTTGGCGCCTGGCTGATCGATCAGTGGAATCTCTCGTCCTTCATGGCGGATGCCGTCCTTTTTCATCACAAACCTGCCAGCGAGATCATTAAGGCCGACACCCTGAGCCAAATCGTGTGGTCCGCGCATATTATCGACGACAACAAAAATTCCGACCTGCTGCAAAACGAATCGACCTCGAATCTCGCTACGATCAAATCAATGATAGGCATCGAATCGTCCGATACGGCGGCCATCCGGCAGTCGTGTTCCGAACGCATCGGCTCGCTGGCCACGGCGCTTAACATTGAGGAAACCGGGTACACGAAGACCCTCCCCTGTTTTTCCACCCCGTTTGAATATTTCAGGCCAAAACTGAACGATAACGAGGTGACGTTCTCCCGCATGGAAGCAGCGGTGCGCGACATGGCCACGATGACTTCCATACAGCAAAACCTGGCGAGCCTCTGCACTGAAACCGACATTGTCATGGCGGTACGGGAGTCGGCCCGAATCCTGTTCGGACTGGGGCGGATCGCGTTTCTTTTCGTTCAGCAGGACAAACAGTTGCTCTCCGGGGCGAATGTAGCCGGGCAACCGGCCTTACTTCAGCGCCTTGAAATCAAACTGGACGCGGAACAGAGTCTGGCGGCCGCCACGGCCCTGGGAAAAGAGCCGTCCTCCACGTTCGATGACGGGCGGCCGGCGGCCGCTTCGCTTGTAGACATCCAGGTCGCGCGCGCGCTGGGGTGCGAAGGCGTGCTCTACGTCCCCATGCGTGTCCGAGAGGCTCGCGTCGGCGTCATGGTCTATGGAGTGAACGGCACCCAATATGCCAGGATCCGCCCACGCCTCGGCTGGATGGCGAATTTCGCCAATCTGGCCGGGGAGAGCATCGAAACCTGGAGGGAATTGCGCCGTCGCGAACAGGAACTTGCGACAACCATGGCCAGCCGCTTCGAACAGCAGACGCGCAAAGTCGTGCATGAGGCCGGAAATCCGCTCGCCATCATAAAGAACTATCTGAAGATCGTCAGCCGGAAGTTGCCTGAAGAACTTGACGTGCACCATGAACTGAATATCCTCGGCGAGGAAATCGATCGCGTAACGCAAATTGTGCGGAGCTTGGTTGACGTTGTCGAAGCCTCGCCGGCAACCGACACATTCGACATCAATACCGTAATTGAGGAGATGTTGGCGCTTTATGGCGAAACGTTCTTTGCCAGTTGCGGCATAACCCTCGTAAAGTCCCTGGAGCCGAACCTTCCCTCCGCATCGGGAGACCGGAACAATTTAAAACAGATCCTGTTCAATCTCTGGAAAAACGGCTCCGAGGCAATGCCGGACGGCGGCCGGTTTACCATCTCCACCCGGGGGAGCATCGTTCAGGACGGGCAGGTCTATATCGAGATTCATTTAAGCGACTCGGGTCCCGGCCTTCCTCAAGATGTCCTGCAGGGTCTCTTCAAACCTCTGGCCCCGAACAGGCGCCCGGGCCATTCCGGGATCGGGCTATCCATCGTGGCCGCACAGGTCGAACGCCTTGGCGGTCGAATAAGCTGCCAGAGTGAGGCCGGACAGGGGACCTGCTTCATTATTTTACTGCCGCAGCCCGAGGGACACCAAAAATAATGAACTTTTTTGTCCGTTCGGAATTCGACCATTCCCCGGAATTGGTTGACCAAACACAGCACATACTCCTCGTGGACGATGAGCCGCGGATGCGCTCCAGCCTGCGCCAGCTCCTGGATGGCGAAGGCCGTGACATTGTGGAGTGCGGGACCGGCGAGGACGCGCTCACCGTGCTCAAGGGGCAAGACATCGCTCTCGTACTGCTGGACATCAATCTTCCGGGCATTTCCGGCCTGGATGTGATGGAATGGATTACGGATTTCAAAACCTCGACAAGAGTCATCATGGTCAGCGCGGACGCAAACATCGACTCCGCCATACGCGCTCTCCGAGGTGGGGCTGTGGAGTTCATACGCAAGCCTTACGATCTGGAAGAGATCCAGCGTAAGGTCGACGACGCCTTGCAGCGCAGCCGGTTGGAGCGCAGCAATAGTCTGATGACCAAGCGTCTCGAACTTTCCGAGCGAATGCACCGGTTCCTGGTGGAAAACTCTCCCGATCTCATCTACACGCTTGATACGGACGGTTGCTTCATCTTTATCAATGGCAGGGCCGAGTCGCTGCTCGGCTACTCGCGCGACGAACTGATCGGACGCAAATACACCTCGATCGTCCACGAGGAGGATGTCGAAATCGCCAGGTATGCCTTCACGGAACGGCGTCGCGACAACCGCGCCACGACAAATGTCGAAGTACGCCTGAAATGCAAGGACAGCCACCAGGCCGAACTCCGCCAAATCGTCACGGTTGCAAGCGCCATGGGGGTCTACGAGGAAAGCGGCGACTCCCCGACGAGACGTTTCATAGGCACCTACGGCGTAGCACGCGACATATCCGAACGCAAGAAAGCTGAAGAGACCATCAGTTTTCAGGCCATGCACGACCACCTTACCCACCTGCCAAACCGCAAACTGTTCAGGGACCGGCTCGAATTATCCATGAATCAATCAAAACGTAATGGCCGGCTGGTAGGCATTATGTTTATCGATCTTGATCGTTTCAAGCTCGTCAATGATACCCATGGGCATGCCGAAGGCGACGAACTTCTGAAAAACGTGGCCCATCGCCTGCGTAATTGCGTGAGGTCCGGCGACACCCTGGCCCGCCAGGGGGGGGACGAATTTACGGTGCTGTTGCCGGATCTGCATTGCCCCGAGGATGCGAGCATCATTGCCGAAAAGATTCTGGATGTGCTGAAAGCGCCGTTTCACGTGCGGGGGCAGGAATTTCGGGCCACTGCCAGCATTGGCATTGCCGTGTACCCGAATGACGGGGATAGTGCCGATGTACTCTTGAAGAACGCCGATATCGCGATGTACAAGGTAAAGGCCAGCGGCAAAAACAGTTACCTGTTTTTTACCGCTGAGATGAATGCGTGCTATCACGAGCGTATCAGCCTTGAAAACGAGTTGCGCCAGGCCATCAACGGCTCTGAATTCGTGTTGTACTATCAACCGCAGATCAGTATTGACGAAAACAGGATCGTAGGGCTGGAAGCCTTGATCCGATGGCGGCATCCGGTACACGGGCTGTTGAATCCGGCCAGTTTCATCGACCTCGCCGAGGAGTCGGGGTTAATCTGCGATATTACCGACTGGGTGTTGGCCGAGGCGTGCGGCCAAATGGCCAGATGGCGCGAAACGGGATTGGGCAACCTGCGCATTTCGGTCAATGTCTCGCCGCTGGAGTTCACTCACAGCGACTTTCTCGAACGGATCGTATATAACATTACCAAGTTTCGCCTTCCCGCCAATGCCGTGGAGATAGAAATAACCGAAAACCTTTTATTGCACGATGTCCCGGGCGTTATCGAAAAAATGCAGTATCTGCGCAATCATGGGGTGCGAATATCGATCGACGACTTTGGCACCCGTTATTCTTCACTCAATTACCTGCGCAAATTTCCCATCAACACCATCAAGATTGACCAGGCATTTGTTCGCGACCTGGCAGAGGGAACACGCGTTTCTCCGATTCTCCATGCGATTATCGGCATGGCCCGCGGGTTCGGACTGCATCTTGTGGCAGAGGGCGTCGAAACGATGTTCCAGATGAAGACCTTGAACGAGCTCGGCTGCGATGAGATGCAGGGCTATCTCTTCAGCAAACCGATGCCTGCCGCCGAGCTTGAACTGGTGCTGAGGTCGGTCGTCAATCACGGGCATCAATTGACTCAAGAGGCCTCGTGCAGTTTTCAGGATTAACCTCCGAACGCGACGGGAAATGGCCATAAACACAACTTCCCGCCCGCTTGCCCCAAACGACGAACAGCAAGAGAAAATCCCTCTGCCTTAAAAAAGCCACCTTCTTTTTGAGAATTACCGTCCCCTGGCGGCCCCACCTTAACCGTTCGGCACAATAACCATAAACTGCGGCACCCCAACGCTCCCAGGCAACGAATTCAAATCTTGACCCAGCCTCTGCAAGGTTCCCGGCACTTGTTGCAGGAAAATTCGGACTAAGCAATCTCTGATAAGCAAGACAAGCTAGTAAGGCCTACCCTATCTTGTGTCCGGGGAACCGGGTGCGCAACCAAGCTAGTAATAAATTATAAGGCATAATTTGATAAAATGGCTCATTGATGTTTGACAGCACTGAACAAATAATGTAAATATGCATATAAACAAAATGGATATAATTGGATATTAGAATACAAAGACTGCTTATTCTAATCTATTCTTTGTTTATGCGAGGAACTATGAAGATCAAAACCAAGCTCTTCTTGAATGTTGCGATTGTTGCCGGCATTTCAATTATAATTTCCGTTACTTGCTATGTCAGCATGACCTTTATCAAGGAAAAACTGGCATATCTCACGGAAAAAAGCACACCATACCAACTCAGGACGCTGGAATATGAACGGTCCATCCAGGCGGCGACTGCCGACTTGGTCAAAGTGAGCACATCAAGGTTCAAGAAGGAGCTTGATGATGCCAGGGCGGAAGCGGCAAAATCACTTGAGACCGTAAAAACCTCCCAAACGACAATCGAGTCGATGTCCGGCGAAAAATTCAATACCTATTCCGAACTGGAAGATATTTTCAACCGGCTCGTCGAAACCGTCACGGCAAGCATAGTATCCGAGGAAGACGCCAACAACACGGCAAAAGCGACGACACAGCATCTGAATGAAACCATCGCCAAACTCAAGGAACTTGACGGCCTGGTTAAAGCCTTGCAAGCCTCGCGTTCCGCCACATACGTCACTTTCGTTGAAGGCAGGAACTCCTATGCCGACAAACTGACCAGCCTTGAAATGGCCAAGGCACAGCTTAAAGACACCATGGTCCTCTGCTTTCAATCGCAACGAGGAAATGTCAAGGGCTACAAAAGCGAAGTCAAGGGGCATCTCGACCGCTTACAGCAAAATGGCAATGTGCGCGGAAATCAAAAATTAAAGGCCGCAATAGCGAGCTTATCCATAAAACTTGATGAATATTTTACCTTGCGAATAGCAGGCAATCGTAAGGCCGACGGGATGATTGACGATCTTCTGGATAAACTGGATGGAATAATAGGGTCCCTTGACAACGAAATAGACAACATCAGTGAAAAAGTAGCAGATATAACCGGTAAAAACGGCAACTCGTTTGCGCAAGCAAATATTACGGTAAGCGCCCTTTCCAGCAATTCAGAGTTACTGGCGTATGGATCATCTGTCGACGGGCTTGTTACCAGGCTTTTTACGGCTACTACGGAAAAAGAGATAGATACGACTTTGGCGACTATCGCGGCTCAGTACACAAAAATACATAAGGCGGAGTCGGAGCTGCAAAAACATCTCAAAAAACTTAATGCCGTAAAAGAGCTCGCGGTGCTGAATAAAACGATATCTGCCCTGGATGGCGTCTATGCGAACCTTACCGCCAAGGGCGGAATAGTCCCGAAGCTGAAAAACAGACTCGCAATGCAGGAAGTTGCGTCTCAGGAATCGGTGAAACTCCGGAATATCGTCATGCAGCAAGCCCAGGAAAGCAGGCAAACGTCGAGCGTAGCACAGGGCGAGCAGGAGAAGTCGATTGCAGCCGTCAACTCCATGATCCGCAAAAGCCTTGGACTGATCCTGACCATAGGGGCGCTTGCGGTCCTTTCCGGCATTATCTTCGGCATCTGGATGTACCGGGCAATCGCCCGCCCTCTTTCCAGGCTTATTTCCACAACCCGCGAGATAGCTTCCGGCAACCTGAATTGCACCATATCCGCGGAAAGCAATGATGAGATCGGCCAGGTTCAGAAAGAAATGGCCACAATGACGGGCAGCCTCCAGAACATTGCCAAAAAGATCGGGGTGGCGACCGACACCCTGGCGGGGAGTTCGGAGGAACTCTCTTCCACGGCGCGTACACTGGAGAACAGCACGGAGCAGCAGACCGAGCGTATCGAGCAGTCTGCCGCCGCCATGACCGAGATGTCCCAGACCATAAACGATGTATCCAACAATGCCAACGAAACTGCGGATACCGCCGCGTCGATGCGCGAAACCGCCAACCGCGGGCGGGACAGGATGCATACCGCCGTCAGCCAACTCAACCAATTTGCCGAGACCATAAAATCCTCGGCCCTGGAGGTGGAGACGCTTGGTACTCAGTCGGAGAAAATAACCGGCATTGTCGCGCTCATCAACGACATTGCGGATCAGACCAACCTGCTGGCGTTGAACGCCGCAATTGAAGCCGCCCGGGCCGGAGAGCAGGGACGCGGTTTTGCCGTAGTTGCCGATGAAGTGCGCAAACTCGCCGCCAGGACCTCCGAAGCGACCGAGGAGATCGTGGAAAGCGTATCATCCATGAACACCGGTGTCGGCACGGCCGTCAAACTCATTCGGGAAGAGAGTTCTTCCGTGGACCAGGTTGTCAACATCGTGAACGAATCGGTACAGTCCATAGACGAAATTGTCGAAAACATGGACAAGATTACCGGCATGATCGGCAGGATCGCCGTCGCCGCCCAGCAGCAATCCGCGACATCGGATGAAATTTCAAGGGTTATGAATACTATCTCCGACGTCGCCCGGCAGATCAAGAGCGCCTTTGTCGACGTCAAGCAGTCTTCCGAAAATCTGGCCGCCACAGCCTCCGATCTCAATGACACCGCCAAATGGTTCCGACTGTAACGGCAGCGAATTGAAGATCATGGCAACGCCTCGCGTAATCTGATCGGGTTTTGGGGCGAGGCGGTCATTTCCCAGGGGGGCTCTTGCCCCCCCTCACCAATAAAGATACCGTTTGCGGCTGCGATTATGGCAGCAGCACGTCGACCTTGGCGCTCTTGCGAGCTTCGCCGACAAAATCTCCAATAGCCACATTCGTTTTTTGGGTTCTGAGGTAATCCTCGATCTTTTCCCTGGCTTCGGCCAAGGAGACCGTCTCTGCTTTTTTCCGGTTCAGCAACTTGATGATATGATAGCCAAACCGGGTCTCCACCACATTGCTTAGGCCTCCCGGTTCGAGAGCAAAAGCGGCCTGTTCGAATTTAGGGTCCATTTTGCCTTTGCTGAAGTAGCCCAGATCGCCCCCTTGCCTGCTGCTGGGGCAGGTCGAGTTTTCCTTGGCCAGTTTGACGAAATCGGCGCCCGCCAACAGCTCCTTGCGGAGCTTCTCGGCTTTATCGCGCGCGATCTTCTTCTCTTCGACCCCTGCCTTGCCGTCAACACCGATCAGGATATGGCTGGCCCTGATCTGCTCGGGCTGACGGAACTTGTCAGGATTCTGCTCATAAAACTTTTTGATCTCTTCGTCGCTGACCGTAATCTTGGGGGAGATGTTCGTGTCGATAAAATTGGCAATGACCAGTTCCCGGCGGGTAGAGTCATGGAGCATTTTTTCGTTCATCCCGATACGTTGGAGCGCTTTGTCATACTCCTTGGCGTCGGGGAAACCGCCTTTGATCTTCGCCAGTTTGGCGTCCGTCCGCTTGTCGAGATCTTTGACGGCAAGCCGCTGGCCGGCCTGAAAAAGCAACTCCGCACCGATCAATTGATTGAGAGCCTGCTTTTCGAATTCTTTTTGCAGATAGGGGGGGATTTGCAAATCGGGCCGTCCCGCCATCAAAACCGTTTCAGCCCGCTTGAGTTCGGCGACGGTAATATCTCTGTCATTCACCCTTGCCGCCGTTTTCTTCAGATCCGTCTCCGATGTTTTGGCAGTCGGCAAGGGCGGCGTCATATTTGACGATGCTACCGAACAAGCGGAAATGAAGAACAGCAATATCCCTATTGTACTTATTGATTTTGAAAGCATATGTAACATCCTCCCTAGGTATGTATGTTGCGGTACAAAGCAATCTTAACAAATAGACGGCGCTGTATATTTGAAATTCACTTGAATGATTACTATCGTATAGTTACGTTATGACATCGTTGCGGGATAATGAATCAACAAGCCTTTTAGCCAGTGGACTACTGATAGTATAGTACATTTCTCCGCCTTTACGCCTTCCTTCAACTATGCCATTTGTTTTTAATAATGAGATATGTTGCGATACTGTAGCCTGCTGTAATCCAAGAGACTCCCAGATGTTTCTGACACATTTTGATTCATGGATCATATTTGACAGGATTTTAAGTCGCACCGGATGACCAAGTATTTTTATGAGACGTGCCATTGATTTATATGAGTCCATAATTGCCTTCCGCTCAAACAAACTATTTAATAAGACTTATCTGCCAGATAAATCTCAGATGAGTTTTACATTACCAGCTATAATAAATTTTCAACACGTACCCGATAACATCTCCAGTGAGGCCAATGCAGTAACGTAAAACCATTATTCTCCGATAAACAATGCCCGGAGGGGGAACCCTCCGGGCAATTTCATTGTATGACATTGTTTCAGGCTGATTTAGTTCGTGCCGTCAACGGTAATGACCTTCTTGAAGTACCCCTTCTGGATACCGTTTTTGTAGACGTAAATCTCGACCGTCTTGTTCCCCGCCACACTGTAGGTGTGGGCCTTGGCGACGGAGAGGGCATCGCTGATGGTCACATAGTCATATTTGGCGTCGCCCCAGATGATCTTGACCTTGTCATTGGGGGTCGGCAACGGCGTGGCGGTAATCGTGCCGCCCCGGTTACCGGGATTATCCGTCCAGGTTATGACATCGGCAACCGGTACAACGACCTCGACCTGCTGTGTGGCCACCGAGACATTTCCACTCTCGTCGGTCACCTTCAGGGTGATGGTCTTCTGGCCGATGGTGCTGAAGGTTACGCTGGAGGTCTTTCCGGAAGCGATGGCAGTCCCGTCGCTGGAGGTCCAGTCGTAGGTGATGACGCCGGCGTCATCGGGTTTTGCCGCATAGGCCGCCAACGGCAGGACGGCATCTTTGGCGACCTGGATACCGGGGGCCGACTTGTCGGTATCGGTGAAACTGGATGAGAAATTGGCGAACGGCTTGACACCAATTCCGAACTTCGCCGCATTGATGACATTTTCATTGGCGAGGTAGTTGTTTACCCATGCCGTGCGGTTGGCATAGGTATTCCCTTTGACGTCGGTGAAGGTGCCGTCGATCGGATAAAGAGCCTCGGACCTGTCAAGAGGTTTCACTTTCTTGTAGGTTCCACCGGCATTCGAGGTGAACGTGCTTCCATCCCAGGTGCCCAGTTCATCGAATTCGACTTCAAGGGCGCCGCCTGCCTTGGTGGACAATTCGGCTCCGGTCACGATATCGTCCTTCAAGCCCACGACTTCCAGTTGTGAAGCCGGAGATTGCATGAACTGTGCGCCTGCCGTGGTCTTGATGGCAGTGCCGAGCATATCGAAATCGCCCTTGAACAATGAGGTTTTCGGTGTGGAAGAGTGGCAGTCGGCGCAACTGGTGCCGAGAACATAGGTCCGCGTCGGCCGCACACCGTGGGTCAGCTTGTAAGGACCGCCCAGCAATGCAAGCTGGGTGTTCGTCCAGTCCTTGTTGTCAACCGAACCCTTGATGGCGTTGCGATAGGCCTTGTAACCCGAGATCTCTTCCGGTGTCGAGAATACGACGTTGCCGCCGTACACACCGACGTACTTCCACGCGCCGGTGAAAGCGCCGGTTGCGTCATAGGCGCTCTGGTAGGAGCCGTTGCCAAAGCCGACCGGGATCGGAGCAAAACCGGAAGGGCCGAAATTCATGCCGGCCTTCAGGTCGCGGGCAATCCAGGGATCGTAGTTGGCGGTCAGGACGCCGGAATAATCGCCGGCATGGTGTGTCGGTCCCGAGCCGGTAACGCCGTCGCCATTGGCGTCAACGGCGGGGTCCACGTTGTTCCAGATCGCTGCGGTAATGATGTTCACGGCATAGACCTTGCGGCGCCAGCTCGTATTGGTGCTGGTGTTGTCGAAGGTTTTATAATAGTTGCCGTTTTTCTGCCATGTGAAGAGCGGTTCCCACTTCGTCAGGTTGGTATTCGCCGGAATACCCATGCCCGGATCGGAGAACATACCCAGCATGCCGCGCTCGGCGGCAAATCCAAGCATGTTGGGATAGCGGTTGCCGGAGGTGGAGTCCAGTTCGCGGACAACCATCTGCTCGCGTGCCAGGTGGCAGACCGTGCAGTCCATGACATCAAGATGGTTGCCGACGAACGGCACTTCGTTGCTGCCGTTGGTCGTCTTGACGGCCTGGGTGATGTTGGCCAGCAGACCTGCATTCTGATGGGCCGCCAATGGATTGGGAGCGCCGAACGTATCGATGGCCACACCATCGCTGTTTTTCCCGGTAACGTGGCAGTTCTCGCATTTTTTGACCGTATTCTGACTGTTGACGGTGGTTCTCTTGGCTGCATTGCCTTCTACGCCGGCAGCGCTGTCATAGCCTTTACCCGGATCGCAGAGACTCTTGCCGTCGAACGTGGTGTTCGGGTTGGCTGCATCCGTGGGGGCTGCAAACCGGTCAATCTTGGTGGTATTGGTGTTCATGTGACAGCCGGCGCACTCGAGGGTGAGGTGCACGTCGTAGCCGGGCGCCCACAGGTCGCCGCGCTTGAACCACTCGGCGCGGGGGAAGGGGACAACGCCTTTCTTGAGGGCATTCTGATCCTGCATGCCATTGCCAAGGCTGGCCTGATAGTAGATCGGACCGGTGCCGGCGGGGTTGCCGCCGCCCAGGAAGTACTGCTTCATGCCGGGCATGGCCGTGGAGAAGTCGGCAAATGCGGCCGCGTTGAACTCGGACCTTCCCATGGCCGACGGCCATCCTGCCGGAATCGTGGTGGTGAAACCGGGAGTCGTACTGGCGATACCCGTCATGGTCATGTACAGGGTCGGGGATGTCGCATATGGAGTCAGTGCCCAATCCCACGTGGCGCCGAACGGGGCGTTGAAGTCGAAGGCCGGCATGGCAAGGCCGGTGAACGATTGCGTGAAGCTGCCGGTGTAGGCCATCGGGGCGCTGGAGAGGAAGTCCCGCATCATGTCCGGAAGGTCTTTAAGGCCCGAAGGCATATGGCAGTTACGGCAGTTCTGACTTGGGGGATTGGCTTCCAGCTTGGCCAAAGCCGCCGGGGCAAGGGACACGGTGTTGTCGGAGTTCTTTGTCAGCAACCCGGTCGTGAAGTCATAGGCTTGCGTGAACATGTTCATAAAACCGGCGCCGAACGACGGCGTGGCGTTATGAGCGCCGCTGTAGGCCATAACCGATGACATCAGGTTGTTGAAACCGTCGAAATGGCACATCAGGCAGTCCATTTCCTTGACGTTGGGCATCATGACCTGCTTGTCGAAAACCGGCATGCTGCTTCCGTCGGGCATGGTCATGGTCATGGCCTGTCCCCAACCGGAATCGGTGATGACCGGCTGGCCGTTCATATAGAGCGGGTAGGACCAGGGAGACATCATGACCTGGTGTTTCGGCAGTCCCGTATCGGTAAAATACTGATCGAAGACCGTCATGGTGTAGGGGGTGGATCCGTCGACCGCCGGATTCATCATGCTGAAGCGTTTACCGTTCCTGTCTTTTTCCACGAAACCGCCGCCCGGATGGCAGCTGCCGCAGGTTGTCGACAGGTCCCATACCGAAAGATCGACCATGGTAAACTGGCTTCCGGTGTTCGTTGTTGAACCGGCGGTGACCGTACTGCTGCTGCCGGATATGAAATTGCTCAAATTATCAACGTAATTTAATGAGGAGATAGTCGAGTTGCCGGGATTTTGATTCATGAGGTTCGCCACCTGGCGAAGAGAGGGGCTTCACCACTTGCCGACCATGGCGGTCGACTGGGTCCATGGCTTGTTCTTGGTGGCATCGAATTTTCCGTCGGAAGAATCGGAGTACTCACTTCTCCCTTGGTTCGAATGGAACGCGTGGTCGGAGATCTTGTCGTAGGTGTAATCGACGCCGTTCATCACGTGGCAGCCTGCGGTGCCGCAGGTCTGCTTCGGGCTGTAGGGCATGCCGTTGCCGTTTGCATCGACCTGGACCGGCACTTTCGCTCCACCGGCCATTTGCATGCCGATTTCCTCGAAGGTATAGAGCGTGACCGGAGGATGGGCGGCAAACGAAGTGCCTGCCGCCAGGACCAGGCTGGCAGCGGTTGTCGCCGTCAGCAGGCCCGTTTTGATTCTCAATCGTTTCATGTAGTTGATTTCCTTTCCGTAGCAGTGTTTTTGCACTAAAGAAGACCACCGGCGATAAGCACCGGGGCCCGGGTACCTCTGCCGCATCAAACGGTTGCAGTGCGGCAGACGCTGCTCGATCCGCATGGGGGTGCGGGCCGGGCAAGGGAAAGAGAGCTGTAGCTCAAACTAGCAAAACCAGGACCAAAAACGCTTTGCATACGGCAAACGTTTTATATATGTATTTGGTTTAATGAATTATGATGGGAGGGGACCCGGCAAGATCAGCTTAACCAACTGAATTTTATTAATTTTATTCCGGTGGAGCGCGAGCAAACCGCGGTGAATACCCTCTGCCTCACCGTCTCTCGCTCCTGGGCGGATCGCTTCGTTGATGGGGAGGGGTTCGGACCGATTCGAATAATTTCACCCGTCCGGAGGGGGGATATAACCCACGCAGGGGGAAATGGCCCGATTGCCCGTTCAGCGCGGCGTATGGCTACTCGTGTGGTACGGGAACCGGCCTTCGCTCATCCAGCGCCCCCTATCAGTAATACTTGGGATTCGCTGCATGGCAACTCACCGTACAGCTCCGGGCGGAGGAATCGTATGTCCCCGAAGTGACAAACCGGAGGTCGAAATTGATCAGATGGGAGTTGGCGGCCACGGTGGCGCCGCGGGCCTGCGGGACGCCGTGGGGGTCATGGCAGACCGAGCAGGGGACCTGGTGGGTAACCACATGTTGCTGGTGGGCCGGAAACGCGGACTTGGCGGGATCAAGCACAATATTCTGATCGTGGCAGCGGAAGCAGAGGGCATAATTGGCCTCGCTGTAGGCGAGCGGGTAGATGTCGGTTTCATAACGGGCAACCAGGATATGCTTGTAGTTGGAACCGTGCGGCCCCTTGGGTTGGCTGCTGTCGTCGTTGGCGTGGCAGTCGCAGCAGTAGATCATACTGCTGGTGCTGTACTGGATGCGCAGGCTTGGTACGTTGCCGCCCTTGCCGATGGCCACCACGGGGTGAAAGGAGGGGTTCGAGGTATCGAAGTCCAGACGCGTATTGAGTTCCTGAATCTGCCTGACGATGGTCTGCGTGGCGTAAAAACTATTCTCGGCATGGCACCGAAAACAGATCTCAAACTCGTTGGTGGCGGCTGTGGGGAGCACCGCACCGCTGCTCGAAACCCCTTTGACCCCTACCAGGGAACCGGAGACGGCCGGGGCTGCCGCAGACGCCGTCTGCACCTGGTGGGGGTTGTGGCAGTCTTCGCATTCCACATGCTTCGAGGCGGTCAGCGGATTTTCGCCGGGGTCGTGGACGCCGGTGGTCGCGCTCACGGGATGATTGTAGAACTTGTTGGTTACGGTTGCTATATCCGCCGCCCCGCCGGTTGCCGAATGGCACTGATAACAGTTGGCCTCCTCGTCGGCGAATTTGAGCAGCCGCTCGTTTCTGCCGGCATTATGGCTGGCGTGGCAGAGGGTGCAGCCCGCCCCTTGACCGGCGGTGGCATGGATGGAGGCGTTCCATCCGGTTATGCTGTGGCAGGCCTTGCACAGAGCCGAGTCGGAGTTATTCATAACCAGGAACTTGCCGTAGGTATCGCTATGGGGGTTGTGGCAGGCGGTGCATTGAAGCATTCCCCCCTCTTCGAGCCGGACCGCGTGAGGAAGGGAACCGGGCGGATTGAGCTGGCCGTTCTGCAGGGCCAACTCGTTGGTGAAGGCAAAGGATATGGGATGGTCGTCACGCAGGTCGGTTTTCAGGTTGGTCGGGTTGCCGGTCGGCATGGAGGTTATTCCCCCGGCCATCGGGATGCTTTCCGACGAACCGTAAAAGGCCCCCAGGGCGATGGTGCCGTCGTGACAGCTGAGGCAGAGGCGTGCGGAGCCGCTCGGCTGCCCCGGTTTCGCCACCAGGGTCGAGGATTGGTAGAGGTCGTAGATGGCGGTGCTGGTCGGGCGGCTCCAGAGCGGTGTCAAGGGGTTCGCGTGATGGGGCGTGTGACAGAAAACGCAGACCCGCTCTTCGCTGACGGCCTTGATGGTGCCGGGCCCCGATATGGACAGGTTGTGTTTGCTGTTCAGTATTCCAGTAGCCACGGACGTGCCCGGAGCGATGATCGCCAGGGCCAAAGCCGCTATTACGAGTGTCGCCGGCTGCGAAATCTTCTGCATCGTTGTTTCCCCCTTACCGGACAAAGCCCTGCACCTGGTCAGGATACCGCCTTCGAGCCTAATTTCCCCGTGGTTCCCGGATGTACCGGAACACCTGGAGCCTGTTGTTGTAGGTATCGGCTACGTAGATGAAGTCGTTGCGATCGATGTAAAGCCCCGACGGCATCCAGAGTTCGCCTTTGCCGCCGCCTCTGTTGCCGTAGCTGAGCAGGAACTGCCCATCTTCATCAAATATCTGAACCGTATCGAAGAGCGCATCGCAGATATGCATGTGCCCGTCACTGTCGATGCCGATCCCCTTGGGTTTGGCAAAGAGCCCCGATGCGTTGCCCAGTTTGCCGAAGCCTTTCAGGTAGGCGCCATCCGCAGAAAAGATCTGCACCCGGCCATTAAGGGCGTCGGTCACGAAAATACGCCCCTGGCCATCGACCGTCAGGTCGGTGGGACGGTTGAACTGGCCCGGATTTTCGCCGGGCATGCCGAAACGAAAGGCCTCCGCTCCTTTGATGGTGAAGGCCGCGATCTGCCCCGCCAGGGTATCGCTTACGTACAGCAGGTTGTTGCGCGGGTTGTAGACGATGCCGGTAGGCCGCTGCAAACCGTGGGTAATGAACGGTTCAACCCGGAGGTCGTCAAGATTGAACCGATAGATTTTCCCCGCCGCCGAGTCGCTCACGTAGACCATTTCGCCGGCATCCTCCGCGATGCCGATAGGCGATGAAAACCGGTTTCCCTCCTGTCCCCTGACCAGTTCGTACCGTCCTGAAGCCCGGTCGATGACATGGATGGCCCTGCCGCCCGCATCGGCGATGAGTATCCGGTTCTTGTCATCCACGTGAAGGCCGTAGGGACGGGTAATGCGTATCACCTCCTCACCGAAGACGGCGCCCCACAACCTGCTCCAGAAGCCTTTGCGGATCCCGGCGTCATCGGCGGTAGCAAGGGACTGGACCCAGACGACGCGGGGCGGCATGGGGGGAGGCGGCCAGACGATCTTGTCGAGCGTGGTTGCCGTGTTCGGCCCGGAGACGGCGGCACACCCCACCGTCCCCGCC
This sequence comes from Geobacter sp. AOG2, assembly GCF_019972295.1. NCBI lineage: Bacteria > Pseudomonadati > Thermodesulfobacteriota > Desulfuromonadia > Geobacterales > Geobacteraceae > Geobacter > Geobacter sp. AOG2. The sequence continues at coordinate 526,239 of NZ_BLJA01000001.1, read as the reverse complement.
ACGAGGGCGAACGCCAGGAGCCATGCCACGGCAAGTGCGGTCCCCCGCGGCAATCGTTCCCTTCCTGCGTGGGTCGCGGTGCGTTTCATCAGAATATCCTCCGTACATTCAGGGTAACGGACTGGCTTCGGCTGTAGCCGGATGACGAGACCCCCCAGTTCGCCGAGGAATCAAGCGTGACGACCGTTCGGCCGAAGTTGCCTTCCAGGCCGAGTTCGATACTGAACCTGTTACTGGTGGCGGAAGCCGTGAACAGATTGTAGTAGCCCAAGGTCGCCTTGCCCTTGAAATTCTGCGCGATCAAGCGGCTGTAGGCGGTGGACAAAAGAAAGGTGTTGTCCCATCCCTGCGAGTTTGATGCGCCTGCGGCGGTGTTTTCGTACCACGAATAACGCTCGTTCGCCTTGGTGAGAAGCGAAGCCTTGCCCCCGGACAGGGTGTGCGTCCAGAGCGCCTCGATATGCTGGAGGTTCTGGTACACGCTCTTGTTGAGCGAATATTCGAGCGATACCGTATGGGGAGCGAGCAGGCTCTCGATACCGGCGGCGAGATGGGTGTTCGCCCCGATCGTTGTGCTGGGGTCGGTTCCGCTGAGAATCCGGCTGTCGCTGTGGCTGTAGTTGGCGTGCAGGAGGAATTTTCTCCCGAACAGGCCAACTCTCCCGCCGACGGTATGACCGGAAGTGGAAAAGGTGATGTTCGGGCTCTGACGATAGGAGTAACTGATATAAATGATCGGGACCCCCGGGTCGGAATTGATCAGGAGCCTGGTCTGGAACCCGGACAACACGACGCTGAAGTCGCTGAAGGGGAGCGTTCTCCCGGCGTCCTTGAAGATGGCGACCGTGCCGCTGTCGATATTGTTCGCCGTCAAGTCGACGAATTGGGGAAACAGGGAACCGAGCGGAACCTTCTCCACCTCCGTCAAGCTCACGTCCGTGCGCTTGCGCTCCTGAATCGTATACTGATAACCGTAATTGAGCCTGATCGAGCCATCCCTGGCGAGTTCGTTCGTATAGACGATGTTCGCATTCCACGAGGCATTGCGGTCCGACCCGTCGTTATAGCTCCCTTGCGCGAGAGACCCTCCCACATTGGTCAGCAGGCATTTGAGATACTTTTGCGAGAGCGACCCGGAGATGCTCTCCTGATTATTGGCCCGGTTCTCGTCCACGTTGCGGTTCCTGGTATAGGAGAGATTGCTGTCCAACGCCTTCCCGATCTGCCAGTTGAGGAATGACCCGAAATAGGTCTGCAAACCCGGATAATTGCCGCTCCGTTCATGGTAAACGAACTTTGAATCGATCTGGCGGTGCAAGCCTTGAACATTTTTCCAGGAGAGGGTATTGGCCGCGTCGAGGTTGCAATCGTTACGGTTGTCGGTTGTGCCGGTCCCGAGCAGGGTCTGGCGATCAAAAGACTGGGCCAGGAAAAGTCTTGTCCTGCTCAGTTCTTTGGTTCTGTGGAGAAACAAAACGGATGCCGTCTGGGAAGAGCGGTCGATGTCGTCGGCAAGGCCGTGGGTTGTCGAAGAACTCCGGTCGTAGGTTAACGTGACCGGCAGATGTTTGTTCGGGATGCCGAAGGAAACGCTCTGCCCCTCCGTGTCGAGTGTATAGGCCCGGCTGAAGGGCGGCCGGATTGTTGCGTTGGATGAACTGGCTGAAAAATTGAAAGGATAGTTCATGCGGTCGAGGATGATTCCGTTGACGTTGTAGGATACGTGCGTGTTGTTACCCGTAGAGCCGCCTTCCGTGGTATTGTTGACCAGCATCTGATTGGCGCTGAGGGTTATGGTGGCCTCGCCGCGGAGCAGGCGGGGGTGCAGGATCGAATACCCGCCGCCGATGGTGTAGGATTCGCTGAAGTCATTATTGGTCGAGCTGTTTTTCGTGGTACCGGCCTTGCTCAGGCTATCGTTATAGTTGTAACTGAGCCCCGCGGACTGGCGCAGGTCGCTCAGACCGAGCAGGGTGAAGCGGGCCGCTTCGGCAGATGCGGGGAACAGTGTCAAGGCCGCGCCGAACCCGGCAAGACCATACGAAAGAAACCGGACTGCGTCCCGCACGGTGACGGATGCGTTCCTGCAGATCATCAGGACGGGACTCATAAACCGTTAACTCCGACAGTGCTCCCCATCGCGAGAACTACTTCAGAAAATAGGCCGAATCCCCGGCATGGGGATCGTGACAGTTGTCGCAGGCTATACCCTTTTCAGCGAACAGGTCGTGCATGCGGGCGGCTTTGCGGCGCTCGGTGTGACACTTGGCACAGAGAGCCGCTTTATTCGTGGTAAGCAACGACGGATAGGCAGAGGTGTGGGGGAGGTGGCAGGCCAGACAATCGCCCACCGCCGCGGGACCGTGCTGGAACGGCTTGGTCAGGAGGTCCTTGTGGCACGTGAAGCAGAGATTTTCCCGCGACGTGACCAACAGTCCCTCTTCGCCGCCGCTCGCGCCCCCCTTGTCCGCCTTGTGGCAATCGTTGCAGCGCTTCTCCTTGTAGGGGCTGTGCTCGGACCCCCTGACCGCCGCCGAAAGTGCCGGAGCGGCGTTTGCCTGGTCTTTCAGGGCGGCGGCCTTGACCCGTTCCACATGTTCCTTGCAGAGTTCCTCGACAGGCGGGAGGGTCGGGTATCCGTCGAGGATGGAGGTCAGGGCCTTGTGCCGGGTAAGGGGGTCGCAACCCGTGACCGACCAGATCAGGCCGGCCGACAAGGCGCAACAAAGGGCGCGGCGCAGGCGCATATGCGTGTTTTCCACGGGAGAATGGCCTCGCTTCTACTGTGCCGGCGGGACGTCGGCGCTGCCCTCGCCAATCGCCGGTTGGCCGGTGGCTTTGTCTTTCCCCTCCTGGGCCTTTCGGGCCTTTTCCGCAGCCTCTGCCGCCCGCTTTTCCTGGTCGGCAAGCGCCTTCCTGTACTCGGCGTCGTAATCGAGCCCCTGTTTTTTGCCGAGGCCGTAGACATTGATCATGTGATCGCCGACCTGGCTCACCACGAAAAGCACCTTATCGAGGATAAAATCCGGAGCGGCCAGCTTCTGGTAATAGCCGAGATTGTCGCTGGTGACGGCAATGCCGGCGGGGATGTTGAGCGAGCCCGGCGTGCCCGGCGCGCCGAAGAACATCAGCAGCCGCATCTGCGGGTCGAATATCTGCACCTGTTGAGCGGCGGCATCTACCACGTAGACAAGGCCGTCCTTATCCACGGCAACCCCGCGGGGGCGGCCGAATTCTCCGAAATTGACGCCCAGACGGCCATAACCCATCAGGAAGTTGCCGTCCCGGTCCAGCTTGATGACCCGGCCGGTGCCGAAGTTGGAGACATACAGGACCCCCTTGCCGTCGGTCGCCATGTTGGTGGGGCCGGACAGGCCTTTTCTGGGGTCTTCGTCACGGCCGATGGATTTCTGGTAATCGCCGGTGATCCGGTCGAAAAGGTGAACCTGGCTGCTGGCCTGATCCAGGATGTAGACGAAGTTCCCCTCAACCCCCACGGCAACCGGTTTCATATCCTTGCCCCGGCCGAAGCTGCGCAGAAAGGAGCCCTCGGGGTCGTACTGCAGCACTTCCAGCCGGGAGGTATCGGCGACATAGATGTTGCCTTGCTCGTCGACCGCCACGTTTACCGGTTTTTTCAGCCGTCCGGCATTGACGTTGCCCGGCAGGCGGGTCATTTTTTTATTGGGGAGGTCAATGATCAGGACGTCCGCCTGGACGGTGTCGCAGACATAGACCTTGCCGTTGCCCACCGCGACCCCATAGGGTTTGACCAATGGGATGAAATCGTCGCTGTTGCTGCCGTTGAGAGCCAGAAGCGACAGCGCCTTGCTCTCCACGACGTCGGTCGAGTCCTTGATGGCCTTGAGAAACTGAACGCGCGGCAGGTCGGGGGGAGCGGGCCAGAATACCCGTTTCATACCGGATCGACCGGCGCAGGCCGTCAAGCTTATGGTCAGAAGCGCCAAGGCAATCCACTTCATACCCGCCCTCCACATCCGTTCCTGATTTGCATCCTTTTTGCTCATGCCTTCCCCCTTGTTTTTTCGGACGGCAGCCACATGCCGCGCCGAAAAACCCGCCCAGTGGCGGCGCTTTAATATAAATTTATATGCATACATGGATAAAATAGCGGCAAGAAAAGGGCCGCCGGAGCCCGGCAGCCCTTTGAGAGCTGTACACGACAGGCACGTGCTCAATTATTTGTTCTTATCATGGCATGACAGGCACAGCGCGGAGTCCTTCTGGTCCGCGAGCAGGAAGTAACCGCGGCCGGAAGCCGGTGCAGTGTTCTGAACGGCCGTGCCGTTATGAACGTCGTGGCATGAGGCGCAGGTCATGACGGCGCCAACTCCGTCGATGTTCGTGAGGACATCGGAGATCTTCTTGACCCCTATGGAAGAATCGGCTGTTTTCAACTCATACCTGCTATCCCCCTGCATGTCGGCATACACGAATCCGACCGGATGGTCATTGGAAAGCCCATACGATTGGCCGATGGCGAAGTGCCCTGAACCGAAGTAATTCATCTGGTCGTCGCCCAGGTTCGAGACCGTGCCGGTTTTCCCATAGTAGGAGTCAACGGCGGTGTTGCCGTCATGGCAGCTCATGCAAAGGCGCGAGGGGCCTGCCATGTTGTCGTAGAATTTGCCGTCCGCTGCGGGATTGAAGGTGGCGCTGACATACTGGTCGAACTGGGTGCTGAGAACGGCACGGCTCCAAAGGGGCACGTAGACGTTGTACGTAATGTCGGTCGTGGTACCGGTGCCCGGATCGGTAACCGTTACCGTTGAGGTCTGGGTCGGGTCGGCCGAGTGGTGCGGGGTGTGGCAGTATGCGCAGACACGCTGGTCGGTATCTTTTACGCCGCCGTTGTTGGTAAGGAACACGTTCATGTCATGCTTGGAGCCGACAATGCCGCCGCCTTGGGAGCCGGCGGCTCCATAGGCCAGGGTGGCGCCCGCAACGATACCGGCGAGGGCGACAAGGGTAATGATCTGTTTTTTCATGGGTACTATTTCCTCCTGAAATAGGTAATTTTTTGGGTACGCTCCGTGGCTCTCTTTCTCTGTGGATCCTGCACCTTACCGAAAACGGCAGCTTCCCCCAAAGCAACCGTTTCCCTGCAAACTCCTTGTTGCGTGCAGATGACACGGTGATAAAGCAAGTCGGATGCCAGTAAAATAATGATTTTTATCGCACCTCAACATATCGAATATATTAATAAAGGCATTTATTGCCGCAGCATCGACCGCTCCGATTACAAAAATGTGGGGGATTTCGCTCAGCGGGCAAAAAGAGGTGGGGTATATGCACCACTGCCGTGAGGGCACACGGAAAACGGCGCCCTGCAAGGCGCCGTTCATGGAGGCGACACACGGGATAATGCTATTTTTTCAGGGGGATACGAAGGTCGAAGGGCGTCTCCCGGTCATAATTGAACCGGCGGTGACATCCCGGAGCGCAGCTCCCCCCGGTCGGGGTGAGCTGAAAGCGGCTCTTGATCCGCCATTGGCCGAACTTTGCCCCATCAGCGCTGATCAGCATGGGGCCGCTGGAGGCGTGCGGCTCGTGGCAAGCCCGGCAACTATGGCCCTTGCCGGTGTTGACATGTACATAATGGAGGTTCCTGCCGCCGTTGCGGAACTTCGTATAGAGGGTGGTTTCGGAGAAACGGAAGATATTTTTGTCATGGCATTTCATGCACAGACTGTAGCTGCCATCTTTATAGGAAACATAAAAGTCGCTGGGGTAATTTCCCGCCAGTATCCTGGGGAAGTCCGAGCCATGGGGCGAATGGCAGCCACTGCATTGAGCTTTTTGAATGGGGCCATGCAGGTGCTTCTTCCCATCCAGTTCCTTTTTGATGTTGCCCAGGGGCGGGGTGCCAAGCTTATCGGTATTGTGACAACCGAGGCAGGCGCTTTTTTCGTCATCGGCCTGGAGCAGCCCCTTGGCCTTGGAGAAATGCGCCGTATGGCAGTTGGCGCACAGTTTGCCGCTAACGACAGGCTTGTGGGGTACTTTGTTGTTTCTGATCTTCTTCCCCGTTTCCGTGTGACACCCCGTGCAAAGGTCCGGCATCGCCTGTTTCAGGAGGTTGGGCCACGCCGAGCTGTGCGGGTTGTGGCAGGAGGTGCACGGTTCCTTCTTCACGGGCGGATGGACGACCGTTGCGGCTTGCATTTTTTTGGCAAAATAGGCGTGGCACGCCAGGCAGGTTTCACGGGGAGCCGCTTTTAAAAGAGCCTTGCCGTCGGATTGGTGAGGATCGTGACAGGTGGTGCAACTTCCGCTCGCCACGGGGCCGTGGGCGTATTTCCGGCTGAAGGGCTCGCTGTCGTGGCAACCGAGGCAGAGACCTGTCTGATCCTCGCTGTCGTCGAGAAGAAAGCGGCCGTTTGCTCCATGGGGTTTGTGGCAGGAGAGGCAATCCCCGTCCTTGACCGGTGCATGGACCACCGATTTCTTCCCCATTGCGTCATGGCACTGATAACACAGAGCTGCGCCCTTGGCGGTCACGTCAAAGCTTTTGCCTCCTTTGAGCGGATGTTCCTTGTTTTTTTGCACATGGCAGGAGAGACAGTCGTTCTCTTTGACCGGCTGATGCATGTTTTTTATGGTAGTAAAAGAAAGATGGCAGGATGACGTCACGCAGGTTTCGGCATATGCCACCGCTGCCGTGGCGCCGAGCATCATTACCGGGAGAAGGGATACGAGGCGCCTCGTTACCGCGATGCATGGGGAGGCCCCGGTTTTCATGGGGTTAAGACGATCAATGGTCATCATTCAGGTAGTCGTTCAGAAGTGAGCGAAGGGTTGCGGCGTCATCCGGCAGATTCCTGCTTTTCATGCACTGCATGATTTTCTTGATTTCGTCGGTGCCGAGGGAAAGCGGCGGGGCCGGCATCGTGTCGTCTCCGCCAAGCTCCTTATACGCGCGGTACCTGGCACAGGAGCTGTTATCCCCGAAACAATACTTGTTTTTTATGTAGTCCGCCGCCTGGGGCATTTCCGGCATCGCATCGTTGAAAAATTTGCAGCATTTGAATATCTCACAAACCATGACATACTCCCAATCCCATGTTCATGTGCAGAGCGGTGGCGGTTTCAGCGCCAGGAGTCCGACGCCTACTTGCGATCAAGCTCTTTCAGTATTTTTTTCGCTTCCCGATACCCCTGCTCCGCAGCCATGCGGAACCATTTTTCAGCCTCGTCCTGATCCTGTTTTCCGCCAAGCCCCTGGAGAAGCATCATCCCCAAATCATATTGGGCATTTGCAAAGCCACTTTCCGCGGATTTACGAAAAAGTTTACGGGCCTCATTGAAGTCGGCTTCGACCCCTTCGCCTCTCACGTACATGAACGCCAGATTCCACTGGCCAACCGGATAACCCTGCTCAGCCGACTTCCGATACCACTTGACCGCTTCCTGCTTGTCCATTTTGATGCCCACGCCCGAGGCATACAAAACACCAAGCTTCGACTGGGCGTCCGCCTTGCCCTCCTCCGCCAGCTTCCTGATCGCGGGGATGTCCAAGCCGTCGAATCCCCAGGCAGGCATGGAAGCCACAACAAACTGAATGCACCAGAAAATGATTGCGACATGCGGTTTTTTCACTTTTCAACTCCCTGACGCCCCTGCTTTATGCACCCGCCATCTACCGTGGCACGCAGGAGAAATGGCTGTGATCGCATACAATTCGCACCTTGGTGTGGCGCCGCCATGAAAGCCCGGAGGCCAATCCGCTCAAGTTTCCGGAATATCCGCGGCAGATAACAAGAACGCCTCCCTGGGGAGGCGCTTGTCGCTGTGTCGTTAGCCCCGGAGGACGAAAACCGGCGTCAGGCGCTTCATACCGGTTTGGTGAAATGGTCCGGGAGCAGGCCAGCGTTACCTTACCCCTTCCGCCCTCAGCAGTTGGCCCACTTGGAGGCACTATATCCATCAAGTTTGGACTCGCCCTGAACCGTGTCCAGCAAGCCTCTCTCCGTATATTCGGAAATTCCGAATTTTTTCATGCGGTAACGCAAGGTATCACGACTCATCTTGAGGGATTTTGCCGCCTTTGACTGGTTGCCGTTGGCGTTTTCCAGGGCAAGGGTGATCAACTGTTTTTCAACCTCCTCGAAGGAGATCCCTTCGGGGGGCAGTTGGAACCCGGCAAAACGGCCTCCATTATCCGCCGGTAATGCGGCATACGTGGCCGGCAACGGTTCCGGGCTCTGCTGATCCCGTTGAGGTTCCCTGCATAAATGGAAGTGCGCCAGCTCGTGGCCTTTCTCGAGCATCATGGCCCGCTCGATGACATTGCGCAGCTCGCGGACATTGCCCGGCCAGCAATAGGAAAGCAACTCTTCCAACGCATCGGGTGAGACCCGTTCAACCCTCCTGCCATACTCGGCATTCAGGCTCTGTATGAAATACTGTACCAGGGCGGGGACATCCTCGAGCCGTTCACGCAGTGGCGGGATACGGATATTTATCATATTGAGCCGGTAGTACAGATCTCCCCTGAAACGCCCGTCCGCAACCATTTGCGGGAGGTCCTGGTTGGTCGCGGCAATGATTCGTACATCCGTCTCCACCTCACCCTCGCCTCCAAGGCGGCGAAAGCGCTTCGTCTCCATGACTTTCAGCAGCTTCGTCTGCATCGTGGGCGGCATGTCGCCTATTTCATCGAGGAAAACAGTACCGCCATTGGCAAGCTCGAAGATCCCTTTCTGCTTTTTGGATGCATCGGTGTATGCGCCTCTTTCATGCCCGAACAGTTCGTTTTCGATGAGATTCTCCGGTATGGCCGCACAATTCACCTCAACGAACGTTGCACCGGATCGAGCGCTGTACTGGTGGACGGCCCGTGCCACCAATTCCTTTCCGGTACCGCTTTCACCGGTTATCAGGACCGTTTTTGCGTCAGTCGAGGCACACACGTGCACCAGCCGGAAGATATCCACCATCTTGGGAGAGTTGCCGATCATTTGGTCCGGCGCGGTTTTTTTCCGGCGTTCCGTGGAGAGGGACTCGACATCTTTTTTCTGCTTTTCCTCCAAACTTTGAGCTACGGCATGAACGATCATCTCCATGTTGAACGGCTTGCCGAAAAAGTTGACCGCACCCAGCTTGAACGCCTTAACGGCTGAATCCGCAAGAGAGCTGGCGGTAATGACGATGAAGGGGAGATTGCCGTCATCCTCCCTCATCGTAACAAGCAGGTCGAGGCCAAAAATATCGGGAAGATAGAGGTCAAGTATCACCAGCTCAGGTTTGAAATCGTGAAATTTTTTGAGGGTTTCCTCTCCTGAAGCAGCCGTTTCGACAACATATCCGGCCTTTTCAAGCCTCAGACAAAGCATCGAGGAAATAAGATGTTCATCGTCGACAACGAGAATTCTGTTATTCAAGGCTGCCCTCCTCAATCAATCATTGCTCCGGATTCTCCGCGATGGCTATCGCGAGAGAAAAGCAATTCTCCACGCATTACACACGAACAGATTAAATTAATGCTATATATAGAGAATATTATCTATAAGGTAAAACGATTTGTTTTAATGATGATATTCAAGTTTCCGATGAGGCTGCACGACACAATTCAAATTACTGATATTATTACATTAAAATCTGAAGAACTATTTTGTATAACCATAGTGGCAGTAAAAATTTTTTCGTTTATTCAACAAGCCGGTTGCCCGGCTTCTCCACATAAGCCGGACCAAAAAGTGAACAGCCGTTACGCCATTGAGGTGGCTACCCCGTTCAATGATGTTCCAAATATCAACGTCTCCGTAAAACCCGCTTATCCCCCACCCTGATGGTAACCTTCTCGCTGTCGAAATACTCCAGAAGCGGTATCAGAAATTTGCGCGACAGTCCCGTCAGCTCGCGATATTCCGGCGGGGTTATCCCTCCATTTTCCTGGAGATGGCGTACCAGTTTCTGCCGAAGGGTCTCCAACGCCTCGCCGGCGTAGAACAGGTCGCTGGCGATACGCACTGCGCTGCCGGTTCTGGTCAGAAGGGCAATGGTATCCCGGACGGATTTTTCGCTGCAGTGAAGACGCTCCATAAGTTCTTTTATGCTGGAAGGTTCAAGCGCTTTTTCGCGCAGAAACAGGGAGACGGCCGCTGTCATGTCGCCTGCCTGAGAGGCTGCCGGCACAGCCCGCCCCGCCGGCCTGACGATATCCCGTTCGGGAACCAATAACCCGTCCCGCTCCAGGGCCGAAAGGAGCGGGGTAAAAAAACGCGGATCGCTCCGCTTCGGCAGCCGCGTCCTGAGCTCTTCCTTTCCTATCCCCTCTTTCAGCGGGTTGGCGGCCAAAAAAGCGTTTACTTCATCCACTAACCCATTCTTAAGAGTCCCGAAGGCTTCCTTTGCCAGAAAAATACGTGGTTCGCGGGTCATCTGAAGGATATCGCCCGTACTCAGGAGTGCTGAAATCGCTGCTTCGGCCGCCTTGCGGGGGATACCGGAGCGCAGGAGGATATCGTCGAATGAAATTCCCGTCAGCTTGCTCTGTCCGATTATCAGGGCGCTGATACGCTGATGCTCCTGATTTTCCAGCGAATCGAGAAGTTGCACCGTTTCTTCGCTCCGGCGCCTGCGGCCGGGGGGAAAGGGATCCAGCACTACTCCGCCGCCTATGGTTACGGCGGGGGAGGCTGTCCGCAGTATGTAGCTGTCCCCCGAGATCAGCAACACCGGTTCACTCAGACGCAACTGCACATAGGCGCTGTCCCCCGGCTGGAGTACATCGCGATCCAGCAAAATAACGTGGGCCTGAACCTCATAGGTGGCCGAATGGAGGCGCACGCCCGCGCGATGCTTCAATTCCCGGGGCGCCGTCGGAAGATAGTCGAGGCGGACATCCACGGCTCGCGTTGCCTGAAACACGTCACGCGGAACAACCACGTCTCCGCGATGCACCTGGTCCAGGTCAACTCCTTGCAGATTGACCGCCAGGCGCTGGCCGGCAAGACCTCTCTCCACCTTCCTTCCGTGGGCCTGAATGCCACGAACCCGGCCTTCTCTCGCCGAAGGAAGCAGTTTGAGGTCGTCACCCACGGCAATCTCGCCTGAAAGGAGCGTTCCGGTCACCACGGTACCGAAACCGGCCATGGTAAAGACCCTGTCCACCGGCAAGCGGTACTGCCCCTCGCGGCGTTTTTCGTCAACGGCACCTGCCAGATCGGCGAGGACCGCCTTCAACTCTTCGAGACCTTCGGCCGTGCGGGACGAAACCGGCATGATCGGAGCGTCTTCCAAAAAACTGCCGGCCACGAATTCACGCACTTCCTCCGTCACCAGTTCCAACCATTCCCGCTCAACCAAATCGCGCTTGGTCAGGGCCACCAACCCTTTTTTAACTCCAAGCAGCCGCAGGATATCCATATGCTCCCTTGTTTGGGGCATGATCCCTTCGTCGGCCGCTACGACCAGCATGACGACATCCATACCGCCAACGCCGGCCACCATGGCCCGCACGAACCGTTCATGTCCCGGGACATCGACGATGCCGAACCGGATGCCCCCGGAAAGTTCCAGGTGGGCAAACCCCAGTTCGATGGTAATCCCACGCGCCTTTTCTTCCTTCAACCGGTCGGTGTCAATACCGGTCAGACACCTTACCAGTGAGGTTTTTCCATGGTCGATATGGCCGGCCGTGCCGAGGATGAGGTTTTTCATGGCCGACACCTCGCGAAAACGCGAAGGGCCAGATTGAGTGATTCGGTGACGTTGTGGGTGAAGATGATCCGCGCCGGGTCGGGAACGGAAAACAACCGGCCCGGAGAGGCGCCGATGCCACGCATGGCATGTATGACCGCCTGATACGTGGATTCCGGCTTGGGGTGCGATGTTGCCGCGTTATCGAGATAGATGGCCATATGCGCGGGTTGACTTTCTGAAGGATGAACTTGGGTGCGAGCTTCCAACAAACCAGAGGGGGTACGGAAATTTTCCGGGGTTATTCAGGGCAACCTGTCAAACGCCCCATGCAATGCGTGCTCTTGGCAACACCGGATCCGTATAAGCATAAAATGGCGGAAGCACATGGGAATCGAACCCACCGGGGCGATTTCTCATCCCCCCCACCGGTTTTGAAGACCGGGCCGCCCACCAGCGACGGACGTGCTTCCGAAACAAAGATACTGCCCGATTTGCCCGTATCGCTTACCTGTCAGCGTTGTGCCCGGAGGGCTTGAAAGGTGACGGCAAAGAAAAAACCGAATGGACGCTCTCGATAAAATTCTTGAAATAATAATTTTCAAGCCACTTATGGTCAGTGGCCAACGTGCGCGAACGGGTATATGAAAAGCCGGGAATAACATGCTCCCGGATCTCCCCCCTCCGAAGATGATCATCGACCAGGTCTCTCGATACGAAAGCAACGCCTTGTCCCTGCAGGATGGATTGTATTGTGAGGGGGAGATCGTCATAGATATCCACGCCCTTGAAATTATCCATGCTGAAACCGAGGTGGCATAAGTTTTTCTTGAGAAGACAGCGCGAACTGCAGCCTTCCCTGTGGGTAATAAGGCGATACTTGAATAGATTTTTCAACGTAGCCCCTTCGCTTGGTATCTTTAACGAAGGCGATGAAACTAAAACCAGGTCATCCGGAGGCAGACGGAAATAGGCAGCTTCCTCTGAAATCAATTCATCGCAGTGCTCAATAACGATAAGGTCGAAATGCTTATCAGCCAGGCCTTTAATCGACTGCTCCGATTGTTGAGCGATGAGCTCCAAACTCACCTCTTCGGATTTTTCCTTCATAAAAAGTTTAAGAACCTTCGGCAGATAAACGATACCGAACGTAGGTGTAAACCCAACCGAAAGCTGTATCTTTCTCCCGATATTTTTCATTTCATTTTCGATTTCCTGTTCAGCCGTCAATATCAGGTTCGTCTTCTCCAGGACCTTCTCTCCCGGCGGGGTCGCCCTGAGAACGGAGCCGGAACGGTCCACGAGTTGGCACCCATAGTGGTCTTCAAGCAATTTTATGCGCTGGGAAACCGTGGACTGGGACAAACACAGCTTTTCAGCGGCACGGGAAAAACTGCCCGTCTTCAGCACCATCATGAGTGTCCTCAGATATTGCGTTTCCATCAGATATCCTCGCGTTATCCAGCCAATACATACCTACAGGGAAGAGATGCCAATAACATCATGAGCGAAGTTAGCGGCCCGGCAGGTAACTACATAAAATGTTTGATGTCTGTTTGCGGCAACACATTCGTCAGTGCCGCTTGTTCGATAACAACCGATCGTATCCATCGCCTCGCCGGCAGGAGTTGGCGACAGAAAACCATCCCCGAATAAACATATGTGCATATGCCTAATCAAGTATAACGTAAATCAGATATATATATTTTTGAATTAAGCAAAATGCATACCAGATTGGCCTCTCCGATGGGAGGCTGAAACCATAAAGCGACGATCAGGAACTATTTCAACGCAGATAAATTATAAATCACCTTATTAACATATAGTTACGATATCGGAAATCTTGAGATACCATAAAACAATTCCATGGCATCCCCTCGGGGCTATTTCGTTGCCTTGCTTAAAAACGAACTTTTATTTACTCATTGCGTCAAATGACCCATGTCGAAAAACGAGTGAATAATCCTTAATGACACGCGCGAATCAGGCATCAATGTCATGCCCCCTCTGCCGAGCATGACAATCAACAAAAAAAACCCTCCTGCTCATAGCGGGAGGGCTCCTTCGTCTCGGCTTCCCCAGACCGGGGAAATTTTGGTGGGCATACTTGGGTTCGAACCAAGGACCTGCCGATTAAGAGTCGGCTAGCCTACCGGCAAGGGACATGACCAACAAAAAAGGCCCTGAACCGAAGTTCAGGGCCTCATTGTTTTTGGCGTCCCCTACCGGATTTGAACCGGTGTCGCCGCCGTGAAAGGGCGGTGTCCTGGGCCGGGCTAGACGAAGGGGACGTTTTCAGTGGTGAGCCGCGTTGGGATCGAACCAACGACCACCTGATTAAAAGTCAGGTGCTCTACCGACTGAGCTAGCGGCTCAAAGAGAATTGCATTTTTACAACAGAAACAAATACGAGTCAACAATTATTTTTACTTTCGTAACAATTTAATCCCCTGCCATGCCATCGTCCTCCGGCAGGTGCTGCGGCGGCGCATGTCCCTTTTTGTCGTACTTGTCAAGGTACATGCGCCTGTCGGCCAGCTTGAGGGCGGCATGGAGCCCGGACGCATCATATGCGGTCGCCACGCCCAATGACAGGCCGCGGGCGTAACCGTTCTTTTCCTTCTTTGGCCGGCAATCCCCCTGTATAATGCGCTGTACCGCCTCCTGAGCGGTTTCCTGGTCGGTGCGCGGCAACAATACGGCAAACTCGTCCCCGCCGATGCGTGAAACAACGTCGCCGGCCCGAAAGGCGGACAAGAGCAGCTCTGCGGCCATGCGAATCAGCCGGTCGCCTTCGTCGTGGCCGTAGTTGTCGTTGATCAACTTGAGACCATCGATATCGGCAATCACAATACTGACCGGAAAGTCCCGGCTGGCCGCCAGCCTGCTCATCTCAGCCTCGAAATACGCCCTGTTGTAAAGGTTCGTGAGCGAGTCGTGATTACTGAGATACCGGAGGTTTTCCTCATAGTGCTTGCGCTCGGTAATATCCTGGGATACCTTGAGATACTTGATTATGGCGCCAGCGGAGTTGCGCAGAGGGCAGAACTTTGCCAGCTCCCAATAGACCTGACCGTCCTTGCGGCGATTTGCCAGTTCACACTCCCACTCTTTCCCCTCCCTGATGCTGTTCCAGAGTTCCCGGTAAAGCTCGGGAGGGTTGAGATCCGATTTGAGGATACGCGGATTCTTGCCGATGATCTCCTGGGTACTGTAGCCGGTCACCTTGGTGAAGGTCGTATTGACATATTCGATGGCGCCCTGAAGGTCGGTAATGAGAACCGATGCCGGCGCCTGCTCCATGGCTTGGGACAACAGATTGAGGGTTTCATCCTGTTTGCGGAGGCGGCGTTTGAGATCGATATAGTCACAGCATTTATCTATGGCCTCTGCCAGCCTGGCAAAATCGATGGGTTTCCTGATGTAATGATTAATGCCGAGAGAGACACAATCCAGAAGATATTCTATATCGCTGAATGCCGTCAAAATCACAACCTGGCAATCCGGTCGGAGGCGGCGGATCTCGCGGACCATCTCGATGCCGTCCATGACCGGCATCCTGATATCGGTCACCACGACATCCGGGGTATGAACCTTGTATGTTTCGAGCCCCTCCCTGCCGTCGGCCGCGACATAAACGGTACCGACAACGCGCATGAGCAGTCGTGAAACCGTATCCCGGGCGGTTTCGTCGTCCTCGACGAACAGTAACGAGATGTCATTATGGAGATTCAATGGGGACATGGCATCGAACCATTTTCATATTTACCCGCCCATATGTATATGAGTGTATCGTATAATCGGTCCCCCGCAAGTGCACCGGCGGGCAACCCGGACAAAGGAAGATGAATGGAAGCGATAAGCATTGCACGTTGCAACGACTATGACTATTCCCGGGTGAGGGCGGCGCTGATCTCGCTTCTGGAACCGCTGGGCGGCATCGAGGCGTTCGTGCGGCCGGGCGACAGGGTCTTGCTCAAGCCGAACCTCCTGGCCGCCAAAGTGCCGGAAGCAGCCGTAACCACTCATCCTGCCGTCGTAAAGGCGGTTGCGGAGTTGCTCAGGGATGCAGGATGCCGGGTGATGATTGGAGACAGCCCCGGCATTGGCGGTTTCCGGAAGGTGGCCGACAAAAGCGGCATCGCCCAGGCGGCGCGGGAAAGCGGCGCCGAACTGGTTGAATTCGAAGAAACCGTCGAACTCAAAGGCGCGGGGACCTTCCGTCGTATCGCCATAGCGCGGGCTTACTGGGAGGCCGACAAGATCATCAACCTGCCCAAACTGAAGACCCACGAGATGATGACCATGACCTG
This sequence comes from Geobacter sp. AOG2, assembly GCF_019972295.1. NCBI lineage: Bacteria > Pseudomonadati > Thermodesulfobacteriota > Desulfuromonadia > Geobacterales > Geobacteraceae > Geobacter > Geobacter sp. AOG2. Next base: position 510,262 of record NZ_BLJA01000001.1, on the reverse strand, counting down.
CGCCGTAAAGAATCTGTTCGGTGCGGTCGTGGGTGCGGAAAAACCGGCGTGGCACCTCAAGGCCGGAACATCCCGGGAGCAGTTCGCCCGGTTGCTGCTGGAAATATACCTGCTGAAAAAGCCCATTCTGAATATTGTGGATGGTATCGTTGCCATGGAAGGGAACGGCCCCGGAAGCGGCGACCCGATCGGGCTGGGGGTATTGATCGCCGGCGTCAGCCCGGTGGCGGTGGATGTGGTGGCCGGTCGGCTGGCCGGGATACCCGCCGAGCTGTTGTATGTGGAACGGGAAGCTGCTCGCATGGGATTGGCGGGGACGGAGATGGAGGAGATAGAGATGAGCGGCGTTTCGCCCGACTGTTTCGGCGACAGGCGGTTCAGGCTCCCCACCGGCCTTGATGTCCAGTTCGGCTTGCCCGCCTTCATAAAAAAAGGTCTCAGGCGGCACCTGACCTCATTTCCCGTGGCCGATACCCGCCGCTGCCTCCTGTGCGGCATCTGCCGGGACGCCTGCCCGCCGCAGGCCATCACCATAGAAAACAGCTCCCTGGTGGTTAACCATGGGAGCTGCATTCGTTGCTGGTGCTGCCGCGAGCTATGCCCCCATGATGCCATGCACGTACGGCGGGGGGTGCTGCTGAGGATCGCGACCGCTTTAAGTCGTTCGCGGAGAAGGAGACGTTAGGCGTCCTCTTCCTCGCCGCCTATGGGAATCTCGCGGTAGGCGCGATCCTCCTCGAAGCGCTTGGTCTGGGCCTGGAGCTTTTCCAGATCGGATTTGCACTTGACGCAATGGCGCGTGAACGGCATGGCCTTGAGCCGCCCCAGGGGGATTTCCTCTTCACACTCTTCGCAAATGCCGTACTCCCCTTCATCTATTCTCAGGAGAGCCTCGTCGATACTGTGCAACTTCTCCCGCTCACGGTCCCCCAACAAAAGGCCCAGCTCACGATCCCGTTCGGATGAAGCCTGGTCATAGATGTCGCCGCTCGGCTCTCCGACCGCCGTGGTTTCGGCGCCGCTCTTCACGGTTTTGGATATTTCCCGCAGGGTATCCTCTTTCATTTGCTGAAGGATATCCTTGATTTCTTTCCATTTCTTTTTTGCCGGCTTAGTGGTCATGGTGCTCCTCACTCCCCTGGTCTGCTTTCATACCGCCCTGAAAAGGGGGCAAACTATTACAGAAAACAGATCATTTGTCAAGCCAAACAACCGGGAGCCGCCTCACGCTACGATCTCACCGATCAGATCGTAATCCGATGAGTCGGTGACCTTGAGAGAAACGATATCCCCCACCTCGGCGGTCCCGGCGGTGATATAGACCTGCCCGTCGATATCCGGAGCCTGGCGCGATGAGCGCCCCTTGAGGAGCAGGTCGGTTTCTTCACTGTACCCCTCCACGATGACCTGTTCCGTGGTGCCGATCAGGGCCCGGTTGCGACGGAACGAAAGCCGTGCCTGGGCGCGCATCAATTTGCGGTAGCGTTCACGCTTGACCCTCTCCGAGATCTGGTCCGGCAGGGAGGCTGCCGGCGTATTCTCTTCCCGCGAGTAGCAGAAGACCCCCAGGCGATCGAACTGGGTCTGTTCCACGAACCGCATCAGGTTGGTAAAATCGTCCACCGTTTCACCGGGAAAGCCGACGATCAGGGAGGTGCGCAACGCAATGCCGGGGATCTCGCGGCGCAGCGTGGCAATCAGCTCCCGGATCTGCGCCTCGCTGCTCCGGCGCTTCATGCGCTTGAGTACCGGGTCGGCGATGTGCTGGATCGGAATATCCAGATATTTGCAAATCTTCGGCTCGTCCCGTATCAGTGCGATCAGGCTGTCGGTGATCCCGTCGGGATACGCATACAGCAGGCGCACCCATTTGATGCCCTCGATGGCCGCCAACCGGCGCAGCAATGTTTCAAGCGTGGAGCCGTCGTCGAGATCGCTGCCGTAACGGGTGACATCCTGGGAGATGACGTTGATCTCCTTCACCCCGCGGGCCGCCAGCCGTTCCGCCTCGGCCACCAGCGCCTCCAGCGGACGGGACCGGTAAGCGCCCCGCAGTTGCGGGATAACACAGTACGAGCAGCAATTGGAACAGCCTTCGCCGATCTTGAGGTAGGAATACCATGCCGGCGATGAATTGAGGCGCGGCAATGATTCGTCATAGACGTAATCGGGATCGCCCACGTAGCGCAGTTGGCCCTCCGCGTCTTTTTTCTCGGCCAGGATCTCGGCAATGCGCGGGTAATCGCCGGTGCCGATGAAGATATCCACCTCGGGCAGATCGTTGGCCAACTCCTCCTGGTACCGCTGCGGCAGGCAGCCGGAAACGATCAGGGTATGGCAGCGCCCGTCGTGCTTGCGTTCCGCCAGATCCAGAATGGCGTCGATACTCTCCTGTTTGGCCTCTTTGATGAACGAGCAGGTATTGACGATGATCACGTCCGCGTCCTTCTCGTCGGTGGTGATCTCGTAGTCGTCCTTGGCAAGCACGCCGAGCATGACCTCGGCATCCACCAGGTTCTTGGGGCAGCCCAGGCTGACCATACTTACTTTTTGTTTAACCCTTTCGCTCACACACACCTCTTCATTTTTTCACTATCAGGCTGTTGAAAATCCCAGGTTGTTCAAAAACAGTCAGATCGTTGCACCCGCTAAAGGCCCTTGTGCGGCGTATAATTATGCGTGAGCATAATTATCGGTGACGGAGCGACAGCGTAGTCATCCCGCTTAGCGGGACGCCGATAGGCGCTAAGATGGCTGTTTTTCAACAACCTCCTACTCCCTGAAATTCACGAACTGCATCTCCACCCCCAAATCCTTCCCCTTGAGGAGTTGGATAGCCTCCTGCAAATCGTCGCGGTTCTTGCCGGTCACCCGCACCTGGTCATCCTGGATCTGGCCCTGGACCTTGATCTTGCTCTCCTTGATGGCGGCAATGATCTCCTTGCCCTTCTCCTTGGAGATTCCCTGCTGGACCGTTATGATCTGGCGTACCATGCCGCCCGAGGCCTGCTCGATCTTGCCGTACTGCAAGGCCTTGATGGAGATGTTGCGCTTGAGAAATTTGGACTGGAGCACATCTACCACCGCCTTGAGCTTGTAGTCGTCGTCGGCCAGGATCTTGACGGCGTCTTTTTCCTGGCTGATCTCGCTCTTGGACCCCTTGAAGTCGTAACGCTGGCCGATCTCCTTGATCGCCTGGTTGACGGCGTTATCCACTTCCTGCATGTCCACTTTTGAAACGATGTCGAATGACGGCATATCAGCATCCTCCGGATTGATATGTGATTGTAGTATATTCACCCTGAAGTCGTAAAGGGGATGAAATTTTGCAACGCGCCCGCTTGCCCGCGCCCCTCCGTGTACTTTGAGCGACTCTGCGGTGTTGCACAGAAAAGCGCCTTACGGCTTGACGACCTCGACCCCTGCGGGGACCTTGAAGTTGAATGTGCCGTTGTCGATGCCCTTGTTGACCCTGACGCGGCTGTAGTCGATGCGGGTCTGATTGCCGCCGGCATCATGCACCACCGAAGCCCGCACCGGAAACGTATCCTGCACGCTCCCCTGCCGCCGGAACCGCTCAACCGCTTCGGCCGAAACGGTCAACTGGAGCCGCACCAGAACGGGCGTCGGCTTTTTGGGGACCAGTTCGAGTTGGTAGTCGCCATTTTTATCGCGCTGTTCCTTGGCAAAGGAGACCGCGAAATCGCGCGTAACGTGCCCCAGGCCGGTCAGATAGGAGAGAGCGATGGAGTTGCCCCCCTTGAACATGTCCCCCACCGAGCTGACCATCACCTGCCGGTTTTCCGGCATGTAGTACCAGACCTGCTTGCCGTTGGAGACAATCTGCTGTTTGGGCTTGGCATAGTCGAAGCGGAACATGGCGGCACTCGAAGCCGGCCGTTTCAGGAACACCTCGCCGTCACCCTTCTGCTCGCGGCCGACCCCGCTGATAAGCGTGCGCTGTGAGAAATCGGCGCGTACGTCCCGCAAACCGGCATACCCCTTCTCCAGCGCCCCGATCACATCCTTGAGGCTCGCAGGTTTGTCGGCAGCCTGCAGAGGCGCCCAGGCCAGAACCAGCACAAGTAACAAACCAGGTCCGAACCAACGTATCATAGTGAAACCTCTCTTAAGAGGTTGTTGAAAAACAGCCATCTCGCCGCCGTCCTCGAAAGCCCTTTTGTGCGGCGTAGCGCTGCTACGCCTCCGCAGGGCTTCCTGCGGGTGCGACGATCTGACTATTTTTGAACAACCTGGGTTGTTCAACAGGCTGTTAAAACGGAAAATGGCGCAATCCGGCCGCTGATTCTGCCACAGGCCTGCAGCTATCGCAACCGCTTTTAAGGATCGGACGGTTCAGAGCAGAGCACTGGCATCCATGACGTACACGATCCGCCCGTCCCCCGTGATAGCCCCGCCGGTAACCCCTTTGATGCGGCAGAGCGGAATGCCTAGCGGTTTCACGAAGATCTCTCTCTGGCCGAGCAGGCGGTCGACGGTCAGCCCGGTCACGACACCGCCCGTATCGACGACGACCGTCGGGACCAACTCCCCCGGATCGGGTGCGGTGGTCGGTTGCCCGAGCAGGCGGTTGAGGCTCTTGAGGGGGACCTGCCTGTCGTCGAGAACGAAAACCGATTGGTCCCGCTCTCCGAATATCTCGCCATCCCCGAGCTCGACGGTGCGATCGACGACATTGACCGGAAACGCGAGCGTCAGCGGACCGCACTCCACGAGAAGGGCGTGGATGATCGAGACCGAGAGAGGGAGCCGCAGCAGGAAACGGCTTCCCCGGCCTGTCTCCGATTCTATGACGAGCCCTCCGCCCAAGGAGTGAATGGCGGTCCTCACGGCGTCCATGCCAACACCGCGGCCCGAGATGTCGCTGACGGTTTCTGCCGTGGAAAAACCGGGGGCGCAGATCAGCATGAGCGCCTCGTGCCGGGTCAGGACGCTGGCCTGTTCACGGCTGAGCACCCCCTTTTCCACCGCCTTGTCGGCGAGCCTCCCGGGGTCCATGCCCCGCCCGTCGTCGCTAACGACGATATTCACGCAATCCTTGTCGCGGGACACGGCAATGCGGATCGTACCGGGGCCGGGCTTTCCGGCGGCAATCCGCTCTCCGGGCATTTCCATGCCGTGATCGACGGCATTGCGCAGGATATGCACCAAAGGCTCGCTTACCTCCTCGAGAATCCCGCGGTCCAGTTCGATCTCCTTCCCCTCCACCTGAAACAGGATCTCCTTGCCCTGCTTGCGGGACAGGTCGCGCACCAGCCGGGGAAAGCGATCGGCAACGAACGAGAACGGGAGCATGCGGGCCTGGAACACCTCGTCGCGAAGCTCCCGCAGCAGCATGGAAAGCCGCTTGAGCGGCTCTTCGAGCTGCGCCCCCTCACCATGCTGCGCACGGTCCGCCAGGCGGTAACGGGTGGTAATCAGTTCGCCGGTGATGTTCACCAGGCGGTCGAGGGTTTCGGTCTTGACGCGAACACTTTTGAAGGAATCGGTGTGACGGAACTGATGCTCCGGGGCCGCACCTGCCGGGTCGCGGTCGCCGCCCACAGGTTCGGTATCGGCGCCAACGGGCGGTTGTGGCGGGGTGGGACCGGCGGCAGCGTCGAATGCGGCCAGCCGGTTGACCAGTTCAGCGGCATCCGGCAACCGGTCGTCGCCGGCTTCGATCGTCGAGACCATGGCGGCCAGGACGTCGCTCCCTTCCAGCAGGATATCGGCCAAGCCCGGCGTAAAGCCAAACTCCCCGCTGCGCACCCTGCTCAAAAGATCCTCCATGCGATGGGCGAGGTCGGCGACGGCCTGATACTGCATGGTAGCCGCCATTCCCTTGAGGGAATGGGCATGGCGGAACAACTCGTCGATAGCGGCCGTATCGGCGGCATTATCCTCCAGCCTGACGATCAGTTCGTTGAATACCTGAATGTGCCCCTTGGATTCTGAGACGAACAAATCCCGGTACTGGGACATATCCATGGCTTACTCCCCCAGACTTTCCAGAGCTTCCGCGATCTTTTCCGGGCTGAAGGGTTTCTGGACATAATACCTGGCACCCAGGTCCAGCCCCTTTTTGACGATCGCCTCCTGGCCGATGGCCGAGCAGAGGATCACCTTGGCCTGCGGTTTGATCTTGCGGATCGAGCCCAGCAGTTCGATCCCATTGGCATCGGGCAGAATGATATCCAGGAAAATGATGTCGGGATTGCAGTCGTGGAGTTTTCTCATGGTCTCTATGCCGCTGGCGGCCTCGGCGGCGACGGCATAGCCCTTGTCCCTCAGGATGGTGCCGAGAATATTACGCATGAACAGGGCATCATCCACGATCATTACCGTAGCGTTACTCATTGTCGCCTCCATTGCGCCCGTGGGTAGCGAACCAAATTCCTTATAGGACCTATAGGGCCTATAAGTCCCATAGGTCCCAGAGGATCCAAAAGCACTAAGGCCCCTTGAGCTTCGTCAACAGCAGTTCGTTCACCACTGCCGGGTTGGCCTTGCCCTTGCTGGCCTTCATGACCTGCCCCACGAAGAAACCGAACACCTTTTCCTTGCCGCCCCGGAACTCCTCCACCTGAGCGGCGTTGGCGGCAATGATCCCGTCGATGATGGCCTCGATCTCGCCGCTGTCGGAAACCTGGGCCAATCCCTGTTTTTCTACGATTGCCTGTGGTTCTCCGCCGTTTTTCCACATCTCCTCAAAGACCGTCTTGGCAATCTTGACGGAAATGGCGCCCGTGTCGATCAGCTTGAGCAGTTCGGCCAACTGGCGGGGGGTGACGGGGCACGCCTCGATGGCCGTCCCCGAATCGTTGAGCGACCGGGTAACCTCGCCCATAAGCCAGTTGGATACGGCCTTGGCGTTGTGGTGGAAGGCCACGCACTCCTCAAAGTAATCGGCCAGTTCGCGGCTGGCGGTGAGCACCTCGGCATCGTATTCCGGCAGTCCCAACTCGGTGATGAAGCGCTGCTGCCGGTGCTCGGGAAGTTCCGGCAACTCTTTCTGCGCATGTTGGACCCAATCGGCGCCGATCACCAGCGGCACCAGGTCGGGATCGGGGAAATAGCGATAGTCGTGGGCCTCCTCCTTGCTGCGCATGGAGCGGGTCGTCCCGCTGTTCGGGTCGAACAGGCGCGTTTCCTGGACCACGGTGCCGCCATCCTCGATCAGGTCGATCTGGCGTTGAATTTCGTACTCGATGGCCTGTTTGACGAACTTGAACGAATTGACGTTCTTGATCTCGGCCCGGGTACCGAGGGTATCGGAGCCGACCGGCATGACCGAGACGTTTGCATCGCAGCGGAAGCTCCCCTCCTCCATGTTGCCGTCGCAGATCCCCAGCCAGGTCACAATGCGGTGCAACTGTTTCAGATAGGCCACCGCCTCGTCCGACGAACGCAGGTCCGGCTCGGAAACTATCTCCAGAAGCGGCGTGCAGGACCGGTTCAGGTCAACCCCGGAACCGTCATCCAATCCGGGGACGTCGCCATGGACCAGCTTGCCTGCGTCTTCCTCCATGTGGATGCGGGTAATGCCGATGCGCTTGACCTCCTGCCCCTCCACCTGGATATCGAGCCACCCCTTCCGGCAGATCGGCTCCTCGAACTGGCTGATCTGATACCCCTTGGGGAGGTCGGGGTAAAAGTAATTCTTGCGGGCAAAGACGCTATGATGGGCAATGGTGCAATTGGTGGCCAGCCCGGCCCTGATGGCGAATTCGACCACCTTTTTGTTGAGCACCGGCAAGGCGCCCGGCATGCCCAGACAGACCGGGCAGGTCTGGGAGTTGGGTTCGGAACCGAAGGCAGTGGAACAGCCGCAGAAGATCTTTGACCCGGTCTTCAGTTGGGCATGGACCTCAAGGCCGATAACAGGTTGAAATTTCATAGGTAGATACTCCAAAAAATTAGCTGAAACCTGGAAAAGAATAAACCTGCCACAGAGACACAGAGACACAGAGGTTCGCAGAGATGTCATCGAGAAGAACAACGGTAACAATATTTCAAGGTTCCGAGTGTAACGACCTTGTTACGTGTTAAAGGTTTTCTCTGTGTCTCCGTGTCTCTGTGGCAGATTTTAAAACGGTTATATCTCTGCCTTTCTCGTATGCCATTCCGTGGCCTGCTCGAAGGCATGGCCCGCACGCAGAATGGTCTCCTCGCCAAAGGGTTTGCCGATCAGTTGCAGGCCGATGGGCAGGCCCGACGCGGAAAATCCGGCCGGTACGGACATGGCGCAGGTACCGGCCAGGTTGACCGGGATGGTGAAGATATCCGACAGATACATCTGCAACGGGTCATCGACCATCTCGCCGATCTTGAAGGCCGGCGTCGGCGCCACCGGGGTCAGGATCGCGTCCACCGCCTCGAAGGCGCGGGTGAAATCGCCCATGATCAGCGTGCGCACCTTCTGGGCCTTGACGTAATAGGCGTCGTAGTAACCGGACGAGAGGGCGTAGGTGCCCAGCATGATGCGGCGTTTGACCTCGGCCCCGAACCCCTCGCTGCGGCTTTTGGTCATCATGTCGATCAACCCTGCGGCCTGCGGGCTTCGATGTCCGAAGCGAACGCCGTCGTAACGGGCCAGGTTGGAGCTGGCCTCGGCGGTGGCGATCAGGTAATAGGTCGCCACGGCATAGTCGGTGTGGGGCAGTGAAATTTCCACAAATTCCGCCCCCAGCCGGCGATAGGTCTCGATGGCCCGGTCCATGGCCGCCTGGACGTCCCGGTCGAGGCCGTCGATATAATATTCCTTGGGCAGGCCTATCTTAAGGCCCTTGACGTCGCCGGTCAGTGCGGCCGTGTAATCGGGAACCGGCGTGTTGATGCTGGTGGAATCCTTGGGATCATGGCCGGCAATCGCCCCCAACATGATGGCGCAATCGGTCACGTCCCGCGTGATCGGGCCCACCTGGTCAAGGGAGGATGCGAACGCGATCACGCCGTAGCGCGAGACGCGGCCGTAGGTAGGCTTGAGACCCACGCAACCGCAATGGGAAGATGGTTGACGGATGGAGCCGCCGGTGTCGGTCCCCAGGGTCGCCGTGGCTTGACGGGCCGCGATGGCCGCCGCGGAACCGCCGGACGACCCGCCTGGGATGCGGGTGATATCCCAGGGGTTGCGGGTGACGCCAAAGGCGCTGGACTCGTTGGACGACCCCATGGCGAATTCATCCTGGTTGAGCTTGCCCAGCAAGACGGAACCGCAGCCGCGCAGCCGCTCCCAGGCCGTGGCGCTGTAGGGGGGGATAAAGTTGTGGAGTATGCGCGAACCGCAGGTGGTGCGAATACCCTCGGTCAGAAAGATGTCCTTGAGGGCCAGGGGAACCCCCGTGAGCATATGGGCATCCCCGGCAGCGATGCGCCGGTCGGCGGCCTCGGCTTCCGCCAGGGCAGACTCCGGGGTTACGGTGATGAACGAACCGACGCGGGGCTCGACCGCCTCGATACGTTCCAGCATGGCCTTGGTGGCCTCCACGGAGGACACCGTGCCGGCCTTCAGCTGATTAGCCAGTTGGCCGATGGTAAGTTCAAAGATATCCATTCAATCCTATCTCCACGTATATGGGGTGTTTCGCCAAAAATCCCGCATGTAACAGAAACGAAACATAACGGCAACCATATCTCAAACTTTGCGGCGTATAGTCCGCAACTTATGTTCTTTGGACTTTGCGGCGGGCGGACAAACGGGCGTCATTCGATGACCTTCGGCACGCGATAGAAACTTTCCACCCTGTCCGGGGCATTGGCAAGGGCGGCCCCAACACCGATGGACGGGCGAACCGCGTCCTCGCGGAAGGCATTCTCCACCGGAACGGCGTGGGAGGTGGGGCGGATATCGGCAGTGTCGAGCTCATTGAGCTTTTCCACATAGCCGAGGATCGCATCCATCTGGCCGGCAAAAAGATCCGTTTCGGCCTTGCTCAGTTCCAGGCGAGCCAGCCGGGCAACGTACTCGACGTCGGTAACCGTGATTTTCATGACATCTCTGCTCCGCAACATGAAAGTAATTCGTCCTTATGAGGACTGTTTTGTAGCATGAAACACCCCTCTTGACAACCACGTTCACGGCACCTCCCGAGGACGGCGGTGCCGTCTTAAAACGACTTTTTACTTGACTTTGGTTTTATTTATTATATATTTTACACAACTTTTTAGAACAGATACTGAAACAAACGATCCGACAAAACTGCTATCCCGTTGTTTTATAGACACTTTTCTTTTTTCGGAGTGGCTGCAACCAAGGAGGCGAGTGACACTGTGAAACGTTTCAGAGAATCATCGAAAAAAGCGGGAAGCGCCCTCTATTACCTTCAAGCAGTCTGCTGATGCAGCCCGGCTTGGGGGTATTCGTGTTTTTATTGTCGTGATTTTGATAACGGTAATCAAGTATTTGATACCGAATTTCGCATGAAAGGTGGTGGTCGCCGGAAAAGAAACCGGAATTCACAAGGTTTGCAGTCCGCAGCAGTACAAGCATTCAATAAAAATTGAAGGAGGCACACATGAGTTTCAAAAAGAGGATTTTGGCAGTTGCAGCAGCAGGCGTTTTGGGTGCCCTGACCGCTGTTCCGGCAATGGCACTCGAGAACGAGTTTCACGGATTTTACAAACTGAGATACTTCGTGTCGAACTATGAAGGCTATAACGGCGGCCCGATTCTCTACGGACCGACTCCCGGCAAACCCGTAACCTCGGACACGACCGAAAACCTTCAGACCCAAAATTATTTCGAGCAGCGGGCCCGCCTCTTCTACACCGCCAAGGCCAACGACGATCTGAAACTGGTGACCGGCTTCGAGATCGACTCCATGTGGGGCGACACTGCCCAGAGCGGCACGAACAGGAACACCGGCGGCGCCCTGGAATCCGATGCCGTCAACCTGGAGACCAAGTGGGTCTACCTGGATTTCAAGATCCCCTCGACCCCGACGAAAGTCACGGCCGGTATTCAACCCTTCAAGGACTCCCTCAAGGGCATCTTCTTCGACTTCGACGGCGCCGGCATCATGACCTCCACGAAGCTCAGCCCCTTGACCCTCAACCTCGGCTACATCCGCGGCTACGACGAATCCTACTTCAGCACCAGCCTGCCGAAAGGGCAGCAAAACCTGGACATCGGCGTTGTTGAAGCCAAAATGGCCATCACGAAAGATATGAATGTGGGCGCCGTCTACTACCTGTATGCTGATGGCCGCGGTTTGAACGGCCTGAGCAACGGCTCGGTAACGGGCGTTAACACTACCTCCATCATGCTGCACACCCTCGGCCTCACTGCCGATGCCAAGGTCGGCCCGGTTGCCTTGAGCGGCTTTGCCGCCTATCAGGGTGGTGTGTACCGGAATGTTACGGGACTGGGGCTCGTATCCGGCGCCAGCGCTTACTCCAACGCCCTGGCATACAACGTGGCCGCCAAGGCCGCGGTGGGCCCCGGCAGCCTGAAGACCGCCCTGCTCTTTACCTCCGGCCAGGGTGACGTAAAGAGCGGCCACCTCACCGGTTGGGTCGGCACCAGCCAGTCCAAGGACCGCACCTGGTCCTCCACTACCGGTACCAGCTCCTACAACGAGTCCGGCATGATGCTGCTCAACCGCAACGCCGCCGCACAGTGCGGAACGACGGACCGCTCCATCGCCTACAACACCGGCAACGGCACCAACCCGCTCGACATGCAGGGCCTCTACCTCTACACCCTGGGCTACGACGCCACCATCACTCCCAAGCTCTATGCCAATGCCAACCTGGGCTTTGCCTGGACCGCCAAGACCAACGGCCTGAAACCGACCGACAAGAGAACAGGCCTGCGCAATTCCAGCAACTACATGGGCTCCGAGATCAACCTCGAAACCGGCTACAAGATGTATGACAACCTGACCGCCTACGTGCAGGCCGCATACGTCGTGCTGGGCGGCTACTACAAAAACTCCCTTACCAAGGGCAACGGCTCCGCTACCGATCCGGAGAACCCCTACACCGCTCGCGTCGGCCTGACCTACGCATTCTAATTTGACGTTACACCCGATGTCCGGAAGGGCGGGAACCATCCCGCCCTTTTTTTTTGACATGTCCGGCCTATTTTGCGATAATCCCCAGGCTTTCCGATACTCATCGCAACAACCTTTCCGGGATTGCACCGCTCTGAAAAAAACGCCCCAGGAACAGGCCTAGGAGAAACCATGAAAAAACTGATCGTACTACTCGCCGCACTGTTCGTTCCGCTGGCTGCCCTGCCGGCTTTTGCGGCGCAGGTGCGGGTATTTGTGTCCGACATGAACGCCATTGGCGTACCCAATAAGGATGAGATGAAAACCACACTCCAAACCCTGCTGGCGGCACGCCTGAACAGCGAGAAGATCATAGCTGTCGGCAGTGCGGCCGAGGCCGACGCCGTTGTGACCGGCACGTACATCGTTCTGGGCAAGGTATTCAGCATGGACGCCATGGCCAGGACCACCGGCGGCAAGACACTGACGCGCGTCTATATTCAGGGTGACAGCAAAGACGAGTTGATCCCCGCCGTGGGTAAACTGGCGGAGAAGCTGACGGCCGAACTGGACAAGGTCTATTCCGGCGGGCAGCCGATTGTCCCTGCTCCGGCTGCCCAGGCCGCCCTCCCTGCTCCGGCGGCCCCGCTTGTAGCGCCAAAATCCGATTTCATCAAAAGCGAGCAAGTCCGCCCGGCCCCTGACAGCGAATTCATCAAGCCCAAGGAAACGGAACAGGGCGGTGCCGGCGGTTGGCTGAGCAAGCGCCTCGCCGGCGCGGCCAACCTGATGAGTCTGGGTACAACCCTGCCTGACGGGAGCCGCGAGGTATTCCTGGCCGAGGAACGCCGTCTTGCCTACTACCGCCAGGGACGGGACATGAAGCTGGTGACTGAGACGGAGTTCAGAAACACGGAAAAAATCCTCTCGCTGGACACGATAGCCGGCAGCAAGGGTCTTGAGATCTACGTGACGCTCGTTCGTGGCGATGAGCTCGCCTCCCAGGTCTGGCAGGTACAGGGCGACAAGCTGGTAAAACTGGCCGAGGAATTACCCTACTACTTCCGCGCCTTCAGCCCGGCCGGCGGCACCAAAAAACTTTACGCCCAGGCCATTGGCCGCGAGACCGATTTCTACGGAGACGTATTCGAGGCCACTCGCTCCGGCAAAGAGATAACCCTGAAGAATCCCATCAAGATGCCGCGCTTCGGCAATATCTACACCTTCAACCAGTTCCGCGACCAGGACGGGAAAATTCTCACCGTCGTCATCAACCCGGACGGCTACCTTATTGTCTACGACCAGGAGCAGAAAGAATTGTGGCGCGGTAACGACAAGTTCGGCGGCTCGGAACTTTATTTCCAAAGAGAGGATACGGGCGCTACCTATCGCATGTCGGGAGATAAACTCCGCTGGATATTCATGAACATGCGCATTCAGGTGACCGCGGCCGGCACTATCCTGGTGGGCAAGAACGAAGGCTTTTGGGTATTGGGCAATGCCCGTTCCTACAAGAAAGGCTCGGTCTACTGCTTTGCCTGGAACGGTTCGAGTCTTGAGGAAAAATGGCACACCCGCGACACCCAGAATTACATGCCGGACTATTATTTCGACGATGCCCGTAACGAGTTGTGGATTCTTCAGACCGTGCAGCGTTCCGGCATAACTACTCGCGGCGCCTCATCCCTGGCGATCAAAAAGGCGGAATAGCTTAATCCCCTGGTTATCCCGGTACCCGGACCGGAAAGCCGCTCCCCCCGGACGTCTTTCCGGTCCGAATTCTTTGTGCGTGCGAACAGGCCACGTGCGGGAGATTATCTACTTCAGGAATTGATATACATGACCATGCCATCACCCGACATATCACTCCCCCGCGGCGTTAGCGACTTTCTGCCGGATGCCGCCGCCAAGATAGGCTTCATCGAGGCAAAGATCCGCCACGTCTTCGAGTTGTGGGGGTTCCGGCGTATCATCCCGCCCAAGCTGGAATACGAGGATGTGCTGACCATCGGCATGGGAGAGGAACTGCAAGGGAAGACCTATCGCTTCGACGACCGCCAAACCGGGCGCCTGCTGGCTTTCCCGCCGGACATTACACCGCAGATCGCCCGCATTGTGGCGACCCGCCTCTCCGGCTGGCCCTTGCCGCACCGCATAAGCTACAGCGGGCGCGTTCTGCGCCAGACGGAGATGCAGACCGGCCGCAGCCGCGAACTCTTCCAGTCGGGGGTGGAACTGATCGGCCTGGACTCGCCCGAAGCGGACGCCGAGATGATCACCATGGCGATCGAGGCCATGCAGAACCTGGGCTTCGACAACTTCAAGATCGACCTGGGACAGGTGGAGTTCTGCCGGGGGATCATGACCGCTTCCGGCCTGAACGGCCAGCCGCTCCGGGAATTACAGGAGGCTATCGCACGCAAGGATGTGTCGGCCGTGTCGAAAGTGCTGGCCGCCAGCGCCGTTTCCGAGGCCTCCCGCCGGGAAATCTCAGCCCTGCCCCGTCTTTTCGGCGGCCGCGGCGTTCTGGATGAAGCCGAGCAGGTGGTGGACAACCAGCGGTCCCGCGCGGCACTCGCGAACCTTCGCCAGGTGTTGGAAATCCTGGATATTCACGGTGTCAGCGATCATCTGACCATTGACCTGGGAGAAACACGCGGCCTGGGCTATCACACGGGCATCACCTTCGAGGGATTTGTCAGCGGTCTGGGCGAGCCGGTGTGCAGCGGTGGCCGCTACGACAACCTGACAGCCCGCTACGGTTTTTCCGCCCCGGCCACCGGTTTCACCTTCAACGTGCTCAGCCTGCTCCAGGCGCTGGAACGGCGACCCGAGGTGGAGGCCAGCACCACCAGGGATTTTCTGCTGTTCAACAGCCGCGACGACCGGCGTGAGGTGCTGGAGGTGGCGCGCCTGCTCCGCTCGCGCGGTTACACCGCCGCCAGGGACATCATCCGTCGGGAGTACGACGACTCGCTGGCCTATGCGCGGCGTATGAATATCCGCAGCATGCTGATCATCGGGGATGAGGCGTGCGGGGAAGCATACACCGCCGTGCGGGTTCGCGACGGCAAACGGTTCAAAATCACCAAAGAGATGCTACTGCACGAAAATCTTGTTACTATTATTGAAGAGAACTAGCAGACTGTTGAAAAACCAGGTTGTTCAAAAATAGTCGGATCGTCGCACCCGCAGAAGGACCTGAGGAGGCGTGAGCTTTGCTACGCCGCACGAAAGGGAGTTCGAGGACGCGGCGAGATGGCTGTTTTTCAACAACCTATCACAGGGAGACCACGAGACATGGCAAACGTTGTAGTCGTAGGAGCCCAGTGGGGCGATGAGGGTAAGGGCAAGGTTGTCGATATTTACACGGAGCATGCCGATGACATCGTGCGCTACCAGGGTGGTAACAACGCCGGCCACACCTTGGTGGTCGGGAGCGAAAAGGTTGTTCTGCACCTGATACCCTCGGGCATACTGCATGAGGGGAAGCGCTGCATCATCGGCAACGGGGTGGTGCTGGACCCGGAGGTATTCATCCGGGAGATCACCAAACTCAAGGGGTCCGGCCGGATCAGCGACGACTCCTGCCTGTTGCTCTCCGAATCGCTGCACATCATCATGCCCTACCACAAACAGATCGACATCGCCCGCGAAGCCAAGAGCGGCGACAAGAAGATCGGCACCACCGGCCGGGGCATCGGCCCCTGCTACGAGGACAAGATCGGCCGGCGCGGCATCCGCCTGATGGACCTGCTGGACAAGGAGGTCTTCACCCGCAAACTGCGGGAGGTACTGACGGAGAAGAACTTTATCCTTGAAAAGCTGCTGGGGGAGGCCCCCTGCGACTTCGACGCCATTCTGGCCGAATACTGCGGTTATGCCGAGGTGCTGAGGAAATACGTCGCCGACACATCGCTGGTTCTCAGTAACGACCTGAAGGCGGGCAAAAAGGCACTATTCGAGGGAGCGCAGGGGACGCTTCTGGACGTGGACCACGGCACCTATCCCTATGTCACCTCGTCGTCCACCTGCGCCGGCGGCGCCTGTACCGGCTCAGGGGTCAGCCCACGGGATATCCACGAGATCATCGGCATCTCCAAGGCCTATGTCACCCGCGTGGGGAGCGGCCCCTTCCCGACCGAACTGCTGGATGCGACCGGCGAGCAGTTGCGCCAGACCGGCGGAGAGTTCGGCGCCACCACCGGCCGGCCGCGACGCTGCGGCTGGTTCGACGCCATGGTGGTCCGCTATGCCGTGCGGGTCAACGGACTGACCGGCATCGCCCTGACCAAGTTGGATGTGCTCTCCGACTTCGACACTATCAAGATCTGCACCGGCTACACCTGTAACGGCACAATCCTGGAGACCCTGCCGGCCAGTCTCGAACTCTTCGAAAAGTGCCAACCGGTCTACGAAGAACTGCCCGGCTGGAAGAGCGATATTACCGGGGCGCAGACCTACGATGACCTGCCGCAACAGGCTCGCGACTATGTCAAGCGTCTGGAAGAACTGGCCGGTTGCCCGATCGTGCTGGTTTCGGTCGGCCCGCGCCGCGATCAGACCATCATCCTGCGCAACCCGTTCGAATAGCCGGTCTCTGACACGTTGTAAAAGAGCCCCGAGGTTGGGAAAACCTCGGGGCTCTTTTGTTCCATCACGCTCTGAGGCACCGAATACCGAAGGAGCAGCCTGGTGTCCTCCCGTGTGGCATTTTCTCTGTGCTTTCCTCTGTGTCTCCGTGTCTCTGTGGCAAATATTTTTGCACTACCAGATATAATCCTTTGCGATCTCCCGCTTGTCGTGGCCGTACAACAGGTGCATCACCCTGATCCGCTTCAGCGCGGGGGGAGACAGGCTTCCCAAGGGGATGTAGACTATTTTCTTCCCCATGCCGGCTGCTATGCGCTTGAAGACGCTGCGCGGCGGCCGGGCCGCCGCATAGACCACATGGGTCTCCGGCGAATAATCGAGGGCGGCCATCAGCAGGACCTCGGCCTTGGTCCCCCATCCCCGATAGGAGGGGTCCTGCCACACATCCCGCATCCGGCGCGGCGGATATGACAGCAGCAGCCCCCCGTACTCGCAGCGGCAGATGCCCGGCCCGCTCACGTTGTCGCCCGGTTCGGTGGCGTAAAAGGCCATGTCCGACTCCTGTTCGTGCTCTCCCAACCAGGTCATGGCAAAAGGATAGCGGTTGCGGCGGTCCTCGTCGAAGATGATCACCACGCTTCCCACGCCGCCTCTGATCCGCATCCGCTCCCACACATAGATGCGGCCGTCGTGGGGTTTGTTGCGGATCGTCTCGCGCAGGTCGATACCGTCCAGCAGCGAGGTACTCAGGGGTTCCACCCGGCTCTGCTCCTCGGAGAGCTGCTTTATCCCCTTTCGCTTCAGAAGCTTGCCGTAATTTTCGATGACGATATCCTCGGGCGGCCAGGAGCAGACCGAGCCGTCGTCGAACCCATCCAGCCATTCACCCGGCCGCTGTTCCCGCTTCCGCTTGAGGCCCCGCAAACCGTAACGGCCCTTGTCCGACTGCTTGCGGGGACGAAAGCGGATCACGCGGCTCTGGTCGTAGAGGTCTTCGACCCGCAGGCGCAACACCGGAATCTCCGTCTCCTCCCGCTGCCAGGGATAACAGCCGGCCAACCGCCAGAAGGCGTAGGCGAAGTTGTCGTCCACGCAGCCCCGGGCGGCGGTCAGAAGCTGGAAGAGATCGGGGAGCAGACGTCCCGAAAGGGCGGCGTAGTTGCGGCAGAAACGAAAGAAGGCCCGCTTCTGCCAGTAGTGGAGGTGCTCACCCGTTTCCTGCCGGTAATGCCGGGCCGCATGCTCGAACAGGCGCAGATGGATACGTTGCCGGTCCGGCATCTCCCCCTCCACCCCCACCTTCCGGGCACTCTCCTCCATGGCCGCCCGCATGATCTCCTGTTCGGGCAGTTCCTGCTTCCCTCCCGTGATCAATTCCAACGCGTTAAAGCGACGCCGCAAGGGGGGCACCGCGCACCCGCGCTCCGGCGGCAGGCCGCTTCTGCGCATCTCATAGAGAGCCGACGCAAAGGGAAATTCGCCCATCACCTCGCTACATGATTCGGGATGGAGGTTAAAGATGCGGACATCGTTACGGCGCAGCCGACCCAACGGCTCGCTGCGGGGTTGTCCGTAGAATTCCCTGATCCGCCCTACGTGGGCCATACCGCCCACAAACAGGATGCGTTCATGATGCTGCGCCAGCCGTTGCAACCGAAACGCCATCCCCTGCTCGCGGCGGATGTCCTCCCGGCACGGCACCGTATCCGTCGCGGCCCGGCAGTATTCCCGGTAATAGTCGGCCAGACCGATGCGCTGGACGGCATAGGAATCGGGCAGGAGTTCTTCCACAGCCGGATAGTCGTCCAGATCGACGTCCACCAGGTGGAGGGGGATTCCCTGTTCCAGGGCGCAACGGGCGGCCTCCGCCAGCGGGTCGGCCGGTTCCACCAGCAGATAGATGGTTTTTGCTTTGAGGGAGTTGGCAGGAGAACGGGGAACGGAATCGTAGGAGATGACCGAGACCTGGGGCAATCTGCGTATCGCCTGGATGAAGCGTTCTTCCAGGGTGGAGGGCAATTCCACGGCAATACAGTCGGGCCGGACCTGTTGGATAGCCTGGCGTACCAGATGGGCGAACTCCATGCGGTAATGCAGGATGGGCAGGGCGTGGACGGGGCCGAAGGTTTCCAGGTGGAGGCGGGTGGGCATGGGTCAGCACTCTTGACAGGTCGTTGAAAAACAGCCATCTCGCCGCCGTCCTCGAAAGCCACTTCGTGCGGCGTAGCGCTGCTACGCCTCCTCGTGGCTTTCTGCGGGTGCGACGATCTGACTATTTTTGAACAACCTGGGTCTTCAACAATCAGTTAATTCGTGGTCATCCGGAAACGCAGTTGGCGTCAAACACGATCAAGATACGCAAGGGCCTCGTCCCCCAGCACGCGCTCCACGGCCAACGGGAGCAACTCGGCGGCTTCCGTGCCCTGCATGCGCATCATCTTGAGGGCGTAGCGGGCAATGTTGATGCCGTCCCGCACGGAGTAGGACTCATCGGCGGCATGGGCGCGTTGGAGGAAATCCACCACGTACCTCAGGATGCGGCCGCTGCTGAAGGGCAGGTTTTCCCTGAGGATCAGCAACTCCTCGTCGGCATCAGGGAAGTCGATGTATATCTGGGGTTGGAGGCGGGAGTGGATGTATTCCGGCACCTCGAAGGTCGAGGAATCCTCGTTCATGGTGACGACGATGCGAAAATCCCGGGCGGCGGGGATACGCAGGCCGGTGACGACGGATTCCACGTAGCGGCGGTCGTCCAACAGCGGCGCCAGCGAGGCCCAGGCCTTCTCGCTCATGCGGTTGCCCTCGTCCAGTATCAGCACCCCTCCGGCAAGCATGGCCGAAACCAGGGACGATGCGGCATACTGGATCTTCCCGTCCGGGCTGATGACCGGCGAGATGATCAGATCCTCGGGCCGTGTATCCATGGTGGCCTGGTAGAGATAGACCGGCCGCCCCAAATGCTGGGCCGCGGCATAGGCCAGGGTGGTCTTGCCCACCCCCGGCTTTCCCACCAGACGCGGGTTGAAGGGGATATCCCGTTCATCGATCACCATCCACGCCGCCAAGAGTTGGGTAAGCAACTCTTCCTGCCCCACCCATTTCAGCGCAAGGGTTACCGGGGAAGCCAGGTTCAGGGCGATACCGTCGATGGTTGTTTGTTTCATTGGTCTATCTCCTCCCCAACAGCCGCAGCAAACCGTCCAGGATGGTCAGGGGATGAGGCGGGCAACCGGGGATATAGAGATCCACCGGCAAAAATTTATCGATACCGTCGTGCACCTCATGGTGCCCGCGAAAGGGGCCGCCGTCGATGGCGCAGGCCCCGGCGGCGATGACCACCTTGGGGCCGGGGATGGCATCCCACGTCTTGAGAAGGGCGATGCGCATGTTCTCCGTGACCGGCCCGGTGACGAACATGCCGTCGGCATGGCGCGGCGAGGCCACGAACTGGATGCCGAAGCGCCCCAGGTCGAACCCGATGGTGGAGAGGACATTGGTGTCGGCCTCACAGGCGTTGCAGCCGCCGGCGCTCACCTCCCGCAGTTTGAAGGAGCGCCCGTACAGGGACACCAGTTCCTTACCCATGCTGTGGGCCAGCCGGCGTTCCTCTCCCTCCCGGACCACCAGGTCCTCCCGTTCCGAGGTAGCCAGCTTTTCGTCGGCGGTGAAGCGCACCGCGCCGTTGGGACAGGCCCGTTCGCATTCGGGGCAGAACAGACATTTGCCCATGTCCAGGGCCAAGCCGTTGGCGTGGTAGATGGCATCCACCGGACAGACGTCCGAACAGCAGGTACAGCCGGGCGGGCATTGGGCCGGGTCGAGCCGCGGATAGCCCCGGAACAGTGCCGGCAGGAGCGCCGGCTCAGCGGGGTAGCGTGTCGTCCGGTGTTTTTGACGTATGCGCTCGAGCGCCGCCTTGAACATCCGTACCCTTTCTTTTGTGTTTCGCCGGGCTTTCGGCGTCGATCTCCAGCGCCGGCTCCGATAACTGCTGAAACAGGCTGCTGCGGTAGCCCGCATGGGCGGCCAGAGCGGTACTGGCAGCCCGTTCCCGGCCGGCCGCGGCCAGCCATGCCGAAACAGTACGGCTGGCCGGACGTTTCAGCGCCAACTCCACCAGACCGATTACGGTCAGCCATGCAACCAGCTCTTCGAAGCGCTCCTTGTTGAACCACTCGACGCCGTCACTTTCGTGAATCATCATGAAATCACGGCAGGGCGGGCAGGCAAAGGCCGTGGCGATAGTACGTCCGCCGCCGCCCTGGCCGTCGTCCCACGCCAGCAACAAGGTGAGGAGCAGGGCGGCATCCCGGCCCGGATCCTCCTGTAGTACTCGCCTGAGGGTGCAATCGAGCCCGAAGGTCCCCAGGGCGTCCCCCCCGGCATGTTTCAGGAGCAGCCACCCCAACAGCACCCGGGTGCCCACAGGACTGTCCAACAGCTCCATCAGCCCGGTGTGCGTTGCCTGTGCGATCTTGGCAGCCGGTTTCATCGCCCGGAAGGCCGTCGAGAATTCTCGCCAGGCGGAAATCTCCTTCAGCACGGCATCGGCCCCGCTCACGCCTCCGGGCAGGTGCGCATGCAGCACGGCCAGGAAACGCTGGGCCGCCCGGATAACATCGGCCGTATCCGCTCCGGCAACCGGACGGTCCTTATCCGGCATCGGCACCGTCTGCAGTACGGCCCGGAAGGCGGTGTTCAGGGAGGCGTAGCGTTGTTGTTTGAGTTCGTCCTCCAGGTTTTCCACCCCTTGGCCGTTGAGTGCCGCGCAGAGGCCCTGCCAGCTTCCCTCGGCATCGTCCCGGATCTCCCGGAAATCCATGAAGACGTGGAACTGGTATTCGCCCAGCTCCACATAGAGCCCCTTTTCCGCCAGTTCCCGGCCGTTGCGCACATACTCCAGATTCCGGGTGTGGTCGCGGAAGGCATAGAAGACGTGATCCTCAGCCGTAACGCCGAGGGCCGCCCCCAATGTCGTCCGGCGCAGTTCGACGGCATCGCCGTCGGTCTTGACGGCGAACGCGGCGGAATCCTTGATCCATCCCGCGCAACTGGCGTACCGGTTATGGTACAGGACCAGCGCCCGCTGTTCACCCACCTGGTTGGAATAGGCAAAGACGTTCTCGTCGACTGCGTGGCCGGCGTAGAAATCGTACAGCACGAAATTATCCGCCCCGGAGAAGAGCCAGCGCCGGCGCAACAACGGGAAGATCCACATCTCGTGGCCGCGCACCAGCCCTTCGTCGACCGCCTCGTCCCAGTAGGCCCGCTTGTACTCCATGCCGTACTTTTCGTGGAAGCCTTCGATCTGGCCATGGCCGAGCATGGGCAGCCCCGGCATGGTCGCCAGCAACACGCAGGCGCCGAAGTATTTGCCCTGGGTCCCGAACTGCTCCACGGCGGTCTTTTCGTCCGGGTTGTTCATGAAGTTGACGAAGCGCTTGAGCACTTCGGGGTTGAACTCCAGGACGTTCTTGATGGTCTGCCGGTACTTGGCGTTTTCCTCCGTCTTGAGCATGTTCATGAAGGCGCTGTTGTAGACGCGGTGCATGCCCAGGGTCCGTACGAAATACCCCTCCATCAGCCAGAAGGCCTCGGCCAGGAGCAGGGTACCCGGTGCCTCGGCCGCCACCCTGTCCACCACCTCGCGCCAGAATTCAACCGGGAAGAGGGTATCGAACTCCTCCCGGCTCATGCCGTGCTCCGCCCGGGACGGGATGCCGCCCCCCAGGCCGCGGATCGGGAACCAGAGGCGCTGGTAGTGCTTCTTGGCCAGGGTCATGGCGGCGTCGAAACGGATGATCGGGAAATTGTGGGCCACGTGCAGGATGGTCTGAATGACCGCCTCGCGCACCTCGGGGATCAGGTAGTTGAGTTGGGCCGTATCGTTCCAGGGGATGCTGGTCCCGTCGTTGCCGTGGTAGATGTAGCGAATGCGGCCGGTCGTGCGCTCGATCAGGCGAAAGACCACGGCGGCGTCCGTCTTGGTCCAGTAGCCGTCCTCGATCTGGATGCAGGCGTCGCCCGAGTGGGACAGGTCCTCACCGTTGAACTGATAGGTGGGAAACGGGGGGTAATCGGTCTGCACGAACCAGTCCGGGTGCTGGATGACCCAGCGGGAATAGATGCCGGTGTGGTTGGGGACCATATCGCTGGCCAGGCGGATGCCCCGCCGGACGGCCCGCTCCCGCAGGTTGCCCAGCGCGGCCCACCCACCCAGGTCGGCGGCGATCTCATAGTCGTACAGGGAATAGGCCGAGGCGATGGCGTCGGAATTGCCGCACAACTGTTTGATGCGCTGGGAGGCCGGCGAGCGTTCCCAGACCCCGATCAACCAGAGTCCGGTGACGCCGGCTGCGGCCAGCCGGTCCAGTTCCGCTTCCGGTATCTGGTCGAGGCGGGTGATGGGCCAGCCGTACTGCTTCGAGAGCTGATCGAGCCAGACATAGACCATTTTTGCGATCAGCACCACGTTGGACATCCAGTCCGCATCCGGCGAGAACCCCTCGTACTCCGGGTAATCATAGCCGCCGAAGACCGAGCTGCCGCCTGCCTGCCCGTGCCCGCCACGGCCGAACTCCAGAACCGGCGGCGGTCCCGGCGCTCCGGCTCCGCCCCACTCCCGCTCCTCTTCCAGCAGGATATCGAAGGCTTCGACCACCTCTTCCAGCAGTTCCGGCGGCAGTAGCTTGACCCACCGTGTGCGGACAAAATCCAGTTGGCCGGCGAGCGAGGTGGGGGCGGAACCGATGGGCGCCCACAAGGCATCACCAAGGGTACAGCCCAACTCCTCCAGAAGCGGCCCCTGCTTCAGGGCGCTCTGCATGCCGGCGGCCATAACCGGGTACGTGGTCTCACTCGCCAGGGGCCGGTCGTCAAGAATGGCACGAAAGCTGTCAAGAGCCGGATTTTGAGCGGCCAGCCGGAGCAGGAGCAACTCCCGCAGGACCATCCGCCTGCCCTTCTCACCGGCTGCACCGAGCCATTCGCCGCTTTGCTGCGTGCCTTGCAACACCCCATCCGGCGGAAAAAGTGCTATGAAGCGCTCCAGCGTCGCAGCCGTTTCAGCCCCGGCCGGATCACACCCTCCCCGTTGCAGGGCATCCGTCATCACCCCCGGTGTTGCCTGTTCTCCCAAAACGTCGATGAGATGACGGTACACCTTGAGCAGCATGGCATAGAGAACGAGATGGCCGGCATGGGCCGGTGGCGCTTCGGCACTTTTGCCGCGATTCAGCTTGAAAGCGAGTTGCCGGTAAAACATGACCGGTGGGATACTGCGGGTGGCGATGCGTTGCGAAAGCACCCCCAACTCTAGGGAGCGCCAATACCGGGCGGATATCTGGATAGTGTGGGGAAAGTAATCTAGCGCGCTGCTCAGTTCAGTCATATCTGTGTCCGGCCGTGGGTGTTGGGAGGCTCGTAATAATAAATTGAACAGAATTGCGCTCAGATTTTGGTCAGATTTGGCGGTAGCGATTGAACAAAACCGCAGGCGTAGCAGGGCTACGTCGAGGATTTTGCGATTGAGCTGCGGTCAAAGATGGCCGGAAGATGAGATGCAAGATGTTCATGTTATTGTTGCCAGCCTCCTTAGGGTTACAGCGGCAGGAACGCCGGAACGGGGCTGCCCGTAATCCGTCGGACCGATGAACGCTACAGGGAATACTAATGTTTTTTCTTGGTCTTGGTCTTGCTCTTATCCGACTTTGCGGACTTGCCGCTCTTGGAGGTTTTTGTCCTCTTTGCCTTCTTGGACTTGCTCTTCTTGCTCTTTTTGCCGATCTTATTGCTGATCTTGTGGGGTTCGGGATTGAATTCATCCCGGATATTGTTCAACAATATCGAAGCTTCCTCCAGACCGGGATCGGCCTTTTTGGCCGCTTCGAGCGCCTCTTTGGCCTCGGTGAGCCGGCCGGTCTTCAGGTAGAGGCGCCCCAGTGCATTGAGAGCGCGCGCGTGGTCGGGTTTCAGCGCCAGGGCCTTTTTATAGCTGGCAATGGCGTCGTCATAGTCCTTCTTGAAATCGTAGATCAGGCCCAGCTTGTAGTGGTTGTTGGGGTCGTCGGGGAAGAGTTCCGCCGTGCCCTTGAGCAGGTCGGTAATCTCGTCGTAACGCTTGTCCTTGACATAGAGAGAAACCAAGGCGTTACGCGTGTCCATGTCGTCTTTCTGTTGTTCCAGCACCTTTTTATAATGCTCGATGGCCTTGTCGTTCAAACCCTTCATCCGGTAAAGGGCGGCAATCTCACGATTTGCATCGACATTCTCGGGAGACTGCTTCAGCACCGCCTGATACCCTTCGATGGCCAGGTTCGTTTCTTTGTTGCGGGCAAAGAGTCGCGCCAGCTTGAGCTGGATATCGGGGCTGTTGGGCCTGAGCTTGAGAAATTCGCCGTACTGCTCCACCGCCTGGGCATTGCTTCCGCGGTTCAGGTAGATATCCGCCAGACGTAGCCTGGCATCGGCATTTTGCGGCTTGACCCGTACCGCCTGCTTGTAGGCGACCACCGCCTCGTCCAGCATGTCCCGTTTCTCGTAGAGAATACCCAGGTTGAGGTACACGTCGCTGCTGGTGCTGTTGCGATAAACCGCGCCCTTATAGGCTGCAATGGCCTCATTATCCATGTCGGCCGAGCGGTACAGGTTGCCGAGCTCTTCATACGCCGCCACGGCATCGGGCTGCTCCTTGATGGTCGCCTTCAGCCTCTCGATCGCCTTTTCAAGCTCTGCCCGGGGCCGGGCTTCGGCTACCGGCTTGGCAGCAACGGGGGCTGGAGGGGGACCCTGAGGTGAGACAGCCGAGGCCGTCTTGCCCTTGCCGCCCAGAAGCCTTTCATACTCGGCCTGCTTTTTATCGCCTTTTCTGGTATAGATGTCGGCCATCATCAAGTGGATTTCGCGGTTTTGCGGGCTGGACAACGCAGCCCTCTTCAGCTCGTCCAGCGCCTTGTTCAGGTCGTTGCGCTCCAGATAAATGGAGGCAATGCCCAGATGAGCCTTTTCGGAATTCGGGTCGGCCGCCAGCGCCCGGCGATACTCCTCCAGGGCCTTGCCCTGTTGTCCGATGGCCACATAGATCTCGGCAAGGCCGGTAAACACGCCGGCATCACCGGTTAATTCACGACCGGCTTCATTAAAGTGATAGATGGCGAGGGGATAAACCTTACGCTCCGCCAGGATCAAGGCCATGGCCTTATGATATTTGGGATTGGAAATCGACGCGAGGCCGCGGGCCAACTCGACCGAGGCCTCGTCGTTCATCCCTTTCTGGGCGTACAGGAGCCCCAGATTGCCGCTCGCCAGGGGAAAGGACCGTTCCAACTGCAGCGCCTTGCGATATTCCGCAATCGCTCCGTCCAGATTGCCCACCCGCTCGAACTGCAATGCGGTAACAAAGTGACCGGCAGCACCGTCAGGACAGAGCGAGAGGATCTCCGCCTCGGCCTGACGCACCTTGGTCTCATCATGGAGTGCCCCCAGCTTCCCGGTAAGCTCCAAGGCCTTGGGGCAATTGTCCGACCCCAACCCCCAGGTAAAGCCGGTCAACATGAGTACCGCGCAGGGCAAGGCAAGATATGAGCGAATCATTGGCATGTTCTTGGACTGTCCTTGGTTAGTGATGGGGGGGGATTATACATGGCACCTGGTCAAAATTCAATTATTTCGGCGAATATCTTTGATTATTTACATTTTTATGCAATAATTCCTTTCCGTGTAAGACCTGTCGGCCATACC